>NZ_LGHM01000073.1 GCF_001908185.1 Bradyrhizobium sp. AS23.2 | reverse complement strand
CGTCCGCGTCGCGAGCGTCTGCTCGGGCGCCTATGTGCTCGCCGAAGCGGGACTGCTCGACGGGCGCCGCGCCACCACGCATTGGGGGCGCACGCGGGATTTCGTCGCGCGCTTTCCCAAGGTGAAGCTCGAGCCGGATCAGATTTTCACCCGCGACGGCAGCGTGTGGACGTCGGCGGGCATCACCGCCGGCATCGACCTCGCGCTCGCGATGGTCACCGAGGATCACGGCGAGGAGATTGCGCAGGCGACCGCGCGCCAGCTCGTGCTGTATCATCGCCGCAGCGGCGGCCAGTCGCAATTCTCTTCGCTGCTGGAATTGAAGACGCCGAACGGCCGGTTCGGTGCGCTGCTGTCCTGGGCGCGCGAGAATCTCGACGCCCGGTTGACGGTCGAAGATCTCGCCGATCGCGCCGGCATGAGCGCGCGGCATTTTGCCCGCGCCTTTGCCGCCGAGACCGGCACGACGCCGTCCAAGGCGATCGAGCGGTTGCGGATCGAGGTCGCACGCGAGCGCGTGCAGTCCTCGCGCGAGGCGATCGAGCTCGTCGCAGAGGCGACCGGTTTCGGCGATCCCGAGAGAATGCGGCGTGCCTTCATCCGCGCCTTCGGCCAGCCGCCGCAGGCGCTGCGGCGTGCGGCGCGCGCGGGCTAGGTCGGATTGCTAGCAGCCGCGGTGCCGGGGCCGTCGTCGCTGGCCATCAGGCGGCGCGCGATCGGCGTCAGCATATAGGGGGCGAGATGGAGCGGAAACTGGGTGAGCGCGAAGTAGAGCCAGGTCGTGGCCGGCAGCGCGCCCGAGGTTGCGGCCAGCATCAAACCTAGATTGCGCTGTGACACCATCAGCCCGAGCGCAAGCGCGCGCTCATAGCCGACGCGGCGGAAGATCAGCGTCGTCACCGCCAGCAGTGCGAAATAGATCGCAAATGCCATCAGCGCTACGCCGATCGTGAAGATCGGATCGGTCAGCACGTCATGGGCCACATCCCCCATGATCGCGGACGCAAATGCCAGGAGGATGATGATGTTGATGCCATCGATCGGCCGCTTGTGGCGTTGGATTGCCTCCGCGCCGACGACGCGGCGGATGATGGTCGCGCCCAGCAGCGAGCCTGCCAGCAGGCCGAGTAGCTTGAGGCCGAGCGCAAGCGGCGTGACGCTGAGCTTGGCACCGAGAAAGAGGCCGGCGAACAGCGAGGCGGTAAACGGCACGAGCGCTGTCGAGGTCACCAGCGTAATCAGCACTAGCGTGGCATCGAGGCCCATCATCGCGGCGAGCGCGGGAGATGCCATCATCGGCGAAGCCATGCCCTGCAGCATCAGTCCGAGGAAGAGGCCGGGCGAGTGATTGTCGAAGCCGGTCGCCCAGGCGATCAGCCCGACGATCAGGGGCACGCCGAGCGTGGTCCAGGCGGTGGCGGCCGCGACCAGTCCTGGCCGGCGAAGGTGGCCGTACAGCGCGGCGAGATCGACGCGCATGAATGAGATGCAGAGCAGGCAGACGATCGCCACGGTGAGATAGGGACGCAGCAGCGCACCGATCGGCGGCACGGCTACCGCGATGAACACCACCGCTGCCACCGCGCGCGTGCCCTGGTCACCGATCCATGTGAGCCCGCGCAGGGGAATGGCAAAGATAGTTTGAGGAACGGAAGGCATCTCGGTCAGGGTGTCATCAGCGTTTACTAGCCCGGATAAGCGCAGCGATATCCGGGACAGGCATTTCCGTGTGGTGAGAGTGGTCCCGCCTGTCGCGATGCTCACGCGGGCCACGGCGTTCGAGCTAGGCCAAGCCTTTGAGCCACGCCCCGATCTCGCTCACGGCGGAATTGGCCTGCTGCAACAGTTTCCCCATCGTGAAGAAGCCATGGAACTGGCCGGGATAGTGCCTGTAGGTGACGGGTACGCCGGCCTCCTTGAGACGCGCGGCATATTCGTCGCCCTCGTCGCGCAGCGGATCGGCGCCGGCGGTCAGCACATAGGCCGGCGGCAGGCCGGCAAGGCTCGCCGCGCGCGCCGGCGAGGCGCGCCAGTCGTGGATGTCGGCGGCGCCGTCGAGATAGTGGTCGCGGAACCAGCGGATCACCGAATGCGTCAGCAGCACGCTGGTCTCGGGCTCGCTGTGGGAGCCGTGCGTCATGGCGAAATCGACGGCGGGGTAGATCAAGACCTGGCCAGCGATCGCAGGACCATTGCCGTCACGCGCGGCAAGCGAAACGACGGCTGCGAGATTGCCGCCGGCGCTGTCGCCGCCGATTGAGAGGCGAGAGCCGTCGATGCCGAGCTCGCGCGCATTCGCGGCGATCCATTTCGTGGCGGCAATGGCGTCATCCGCTGCGGCGGGAAATTTGTGCTCCGGAGCGAGCCGGTAGTCGACCGAGATCACGATCAGCGCACCCTCGACTGCAAGCTTGCGGCAGACGACGTCGTGGGAGTCGAGATCGCCGATGACCCAGCCGCCGCCATGGAAGAACACCAGTGCCGGCGACAAACCGTCGTGCCGGCGCAGTTCCTTCGGCACGTAGATGCGCGCCGGGATAGCGCCGTGCGGGGCCGGGATCGACAGCGGCGCGACGCGCGCAAGCTCGGGTGCTTCAGGATTGGTCGCAAAGCGGGCCTGCGCGTAATAGGCGCGCGCTTCCGGTGCGGTCAGGGTCTCGTAGGCGGGGCGACCGGCCTCCTGAACGGCCTTGTAGACGGCGGCGGCATCGGGATCGAGCACAACGGGCATGGGGGGGAGCTACCTCAGGTTTTCTGGTTATGGTTGGGCGTCCTTCTCGGGGGCAATGCCCGCCTCGGCCCCGGGAAGGGCGTTCCACTATCCCATCCGGCTGCCGGCCTGGCCAGCCGGCGGCGGGCAGGGCAGGAATGCCGCCCTTTCCCCGCCGTATTCCCCGTGTTAACCCGATGGCCTGCGAGCGGCGGTATCCCCTGTAGAATGTCCAACAAGCCCGATTCGCTGTTGAAGCCGCGCGAGATGTTTCGAACCCTTACTCTGACAGGTCTTGCGGCGCTTTTGGCCGCCACCGCTTTGACGGTTGCAACGCCCGCGCAGGCGCAGATCGGCACGATCTTCTCCGATCCGCCGCCGCGTCCCCCGGGCAGCATTCCGCGCGGCCAGCAGCAGCCGCAGATCCCTGATGACGACGAGGAGGTCCCCGAGCTGCCGCCGCAGGGCCGCGTGCTGCCGTCGCGCCCGATGGCACCTCCGCCGGGCCGGCAGGGCAATGTCATGCCGGGGCCGGTCGAGACCCAACCCCTGGCGCCGCCGCCGGGCTCGACCGTTGCTCCGCCGAACCAGCCGCCGGCCGTCGCAGTCGCGCCGCCTGGTCCGCAAGGCGTCCCGCCGCCGGGTGCGCCCGGTCAGCGACAGCCCCAGCAGAAGGGCGGCCCCGTGCCGCAGACACCGGCGAGCCTCCAGCCAGGCGACGAGGTGGTCACCGAGCCGCCGGCCCAGAAGATCGTGAACAAGAAGGCGACCTTCTCCGGCCTCGACAAGATCACCGGGCGCATCATCAATTTCGACGAGGACATCGGCGAGACCGTCCAGTTCGGCGCGCTGCGCGTCAAAACCGACGCCTGCTACACGCGGCCGGCGACGGAGGCTGCCAATACCGACGCCTTCGTCGAGGTCGACGAGATCACCTTGCAGGGCGAGGTGAAGCGGATTTTCTCGGGCTGGATGTACGCCGCGAGCCCCGGCCTGCACGGCGTCGAGCATCCGATCTACGATATCTGGCTCACCGACTGCAAAGAGCCGCAGCAGACCATCGCGACCGCTGCGCCGGATCCCGCGACCAAGCCCGTGCCTCCGCCGCCGGCGGCGCAAAGGAAGGCCGCACCCAAGCAGGCCGTGCAGCAGCGTCCGCCACAGCCGTTGCCGCCACCGCCACCGCAGCAGCAACCGGCTCCGCCGCCGCCGCCACAACAGCAGCCGGGTCTCTTCAATTTCCCCGGGTTTGGCCGCTAAGATCTCGGCTTATTGCCGTGAGGCGATGATCTCGAGCGCGCGTGCGCCCGGGATCGCCTCGCCGGCGGAGAGCCTCAGGAAATCGCCGGGGTCGCCGGCGAGCGCCTTGTCGAGCAGCGCGGTGTAGCGCCGCCGTGAAATCTCGACCGCGCCAAAGCTCTTGAGGTGTTCGGTGACATATTGCGTGTCGAGCAGCTCGAAGCCGCCATGGATGAGCCGCGCGACCAGATGCACCAGCGCGACCTTCGAGGCATCGCGCGTGGTGTGAAACATGCTCTCGCCGAAGAAGGCCCGCCCCAGGCTCACGCCGTAAAGCCCGCCGACGAGGTCGTCGCCCTGCCAGGCCTCGACGCTGTGGCAATGGCCGAGTTCATGCAGGCCGCCATAGAGGTCGCGGATGCGCTTGTTGATCCAGGTGTCCTCGCGCCCGGTCTGCGGCGCTGCGCAGCCGGCGATCGTCGCCTTGAACGCGGTGTTGACGGTCACGCGAAAGGTGTCAGAACGGACTGTGCGCGCGAGGCGCGAGGCGACGCGGAAACCCTCGAGCGGGATGACGCCCCGCATCTCCGGCTCGACCCAGAACAGCGTCGGATCGTCCGCGCTCTCGGCCATCGGAAAGATGCCGCAGGCGTAGGCGCGCAGCAGCACAGCTGGCGTGATCTCAGACGAGGCGGAATCGCGCGAAGTCATGGCTCGCAACAATAGCAGGATCGCGATGCGCGTGCGATGGGGGAAGCCCCGTACAATCGCGGGTCAGCTCGCCGTCGCGCTGCTCGCCTGATCGGGCGCTGCGGGCACGCGGCGGAACTTCAGCAGAATGCGGGTACCGGAATGCGCGGGATCGCGCTCGACCGAGGCATCGAGCTTGGAGGCCATGGCCGCGACGATGCGCTGGCCCATGCCGGTGGAGCGCGGATCGGCCTTGGCGTTGTCGCCGACGCCGTCGTCGGTGATCGTCAGCAGGAGGTCGTCGCCCTGCGAGGTCAGCTCGACGTGGATGGGACCGGCGCCGTCGGGATAGGCGTACTTCACCGCGTTCATCACCAGCTCGTTGACGATGATGCCGACGGCAACGGCGCGGTCCGGATCGATTTCGATCGGCTCGGCCTTCAGCGTCAGGCGCGACATCCGGTTGCCTTCGGCCGAGCGGCGCAGATCCTCGAGCAGCGAGTCCAGATACTGGTTCAGGACCACGCTCTTCAGGTCCTGCGAGGTGTAGAGGCGGCGATGCACCTGCGCGACCGCGGCGACGCGGCCCATCGCATTGGTCAGCGCCGCCTTGACCTCATCCTGCGCGGCGGAGCTTGCCTGAAGGTGCAGCAGCGAGGCGATGATCTGGAGCGAGTTGCCGACGCGGTGGTTGACCTCGCGCAGCAGCAGCTCGCGTTCGGCGGCAAGCGCCGCGTAGCGATCGCGTGAGGCATGGATCTCGGCTTCGGCTTCCTCGCGCGCCTTCTGCAGTTCAGCCTGGCGCAGCGCGCCATCGGCCGCCACGTGGAGCAGGGGGGATGAAGTCGCCCTTGACGTCCTTGACCAGGTAATCCGCCGCGCCGGCCTTCAGCGCGGTGACCGCGATGGTGGAGTCCTGCGACGCCGTCACGAACACCACGGGCGGCGCGCCAGCGATCGCCATGATCTGTTCCAGCGTCTCCAGCCCGTCGAGACCGGGCATGTACTGGTCAAGCGCCACGACGTCGATGCAGCCTTCGACGTCCGCGCGGCGGATGCGCTCCAGGCCTTCCTCGCCGCTCGCGGCATGGATGACCTTGTAGCCGCGCCGCGTCAGGCCGCGATCGACCAGGCGCGCCAGTGCGGCGTCGTCGTCGATGTAGAGCAGTGTTGGCGTGCGCTGGTTCATGAGGCGGCGGGCGGGACCTGGATGACCGAGAAGAACAGGCCGAGCTGCCGGATGGCGTTGGCGAAATTCTCGTAGTTGACGGGCTTGGTGATGTAGACGTTGCAGCCGAGCTCGTAGCAGCGCTTGATTTCCTGGGAGTCGTCGGTGGTGGTCAGCACAACCACGGGCGAGGCCTTCAGATATTTGTTCTCCTTGATCTGCTTCAGGATGTCGATGCCGGTCATGTCCGGCAGGTTGAGGTCGAGCAGGATCAGGAGCGAATTGCCCTTCTGCGCGAGCCCGCTGCCGTCGGCGCCGAACAGGTGCTTCATCGCGTCGGTGCCATTGGGGAACGCGATGATCTCGTTGTTGACGCCGGAGCGACGGATATTGCGCTCGATCAGCCGGGCGTGTCCTTCATCGTCCTCGATCATGATGATGGTGACGGGGAGTGTCATCTGTCGGCGTTCCGGTTGCTGGCGTTCCAGGCGATGGGCAGCGTAATCGTGAAGGTGCTGCCCGTGTTCAGTTCCGACGATACCGACATCGTGCCGCCGAGACGGCGCACAAGTGCACGCACGTGCGCAAGACCGATGCCCTGACCGGGCTTGTCCTGGGTTCCCGCACGGCGGAACAAATCAAAAATCCGCTGATGGTCCTTCGGATCGATGCCGCGCCCGTTATCGCTGATTTCGAAGATGGCATATCCAAGCTTGGTGCGCCCCCGGATTCGGATCTCGCCGGGAACTCCGCTTTTCAGATACTTGATCCCGTTGTCGATCAGATTGGAGAAGATCTGCTCGAGTGCGAGGCGATCGCTGATGATATTCGGCAGCGGCTCGACGTGGATTTCAGCCTGCGCTTCTGTGGCCTGATGCGCCAGCGTTGACACGATCGCTTCTATCAGCTCGCGCGTGTCGATCTTCACCGGCACGAATTCGCGCCGTCCCTCGCGGGTGAGGTTGAGGATCGCCGAGATCAGCCGGTCCATCTTCGCGATCGACGATTTGATGAAGCCAAGGGCTTCGGCAAAATCGGCTGATAGCTGTTTGTCCGCCCCCTCGAGCACAATCTCGCCAGCTGGCGGCGGCCCGCCGGTCGCGACTTGGGTGAGGCCGCCGATGCGGCGGAAAATGTCGCCGCCGAGCTCCTCGAGTTCGCTGGTAAAGCCCATGATGTTCACCAGTGGCGAGCGCAGATCGTGGCTGACGATATAGGCAAAACGCTGGATCTCGTCGTTGGCCTCGCGCAGGTCTGCCGTGCGTTCGTCGACGGTGGCTTCCAGGTTGAGATTGGCGTCGCGCATGCGCGCCTCGGCCTGGTCGCGGGCGCGTGAGGACTGGCGCACCAGCAGGACCGATCCGAAGGCGAGCGCCAGAACCATCGCCGACCCGGCGATGGTTACGGAGGAGGCAAGCTTCTGGGTCCGGTCGGCGGTCTCGGTCCGTTCCCTGAACAGGCGATCCTCTTCGTTCCGCATGTCGCGACCGACGCTGGCGATGGTCTCGACTGCACTCGTGGACGTACCGTCGCGCAGCACGGTCACGGCAGTCGCGACATCGCTGTTCTTGATCCGATCGACGCCGCGGGCGAATTCCGACAGGCGCTGTTCGACGGCCTTGCGCAGCTTGGCGGCATTCGCGACCTGCGCCGGATTGTCCTGTGTGAGCTTCTCCAGCTGATCCAGGGCCGGCAGGATCCTGGCGGCGGCGGCCTGGTACTCGTCCAGGAATTGCGGGGCGGAGGACAGCAGATAGGCCCGGGTCGCGCTTTCCGCGCGGCGGACTTCGAGCAGCAGATTTGCAATCTGGCCTTCGGCCTCGACCGTGTGCACGACCCTGGCGTTGTCCTCCCGCGCCTTGTTGACCAGCAGGACCGACGACACGCTGATCGCGACCAGCACGAAAAATCCCGCCGAAAGCAGCAGGATTTGCATCACCGTGCGCCGCCGCTGAGCGTCAGCCGTCACGATGGTTCACCTTGTTGCGCTGAGCGAAGTTCAAAATGGCCCCTTGGAACTGTCCCCAACCGTCCAGAACGCGATTGGGGCCAAGGGGTTCCACGGGGGCGAATTATTTCGCGCCCGGATCCACGTTGCCGGCCAGGTATTGTTCGAGCCAGTGGATATGATAGTCGCCGTCGATGATGGAGGGCTGGCGCACCAGGTCGCGGAAGAGCGGCAGCGTTGTCTCGATGCCGTCGACCACCATCTCGTCCAGCGCGCGGCGAAGCCGCATCAGGCATTCGGTGCGCGTCTTGCCGTGCACGATCAGCTTGCCTACCAGGGAGTCGTAATAGGGCGGGATCGTGTAGCCCTGATAGACCGCGGAATCGATGCGCACGCCAAGCCCGCCGGGCGGGTGGAATTGCGAGATGCGCCCCGGCGAGGGCCGGAAGGTCTGCGGGTTCTCCGCGTTGATGCGGCATTCGATGGCGTGGCCGATGATCTGCACTTCGTCCTGCTTCGCCGGCAATTCGCCGCCGGCGGCGATGCGGATCTGCTCCAGGACAAGGTCGATGTCGGTGATGCTCTCGGTGACGGGATGCTCGACCTGGATACGCGTGTTCATCTCGATGAAATAGAACTCGCCGTCCTCGAACAGGAATTCGATGGTGCCGACGCCGAGATATTTCATCTCGCGCATCGCTTTCGCGCAGGTCTCGCCGATCTTGGCGCGTGCCGCGGCGGAGAGGACGGGCGAGGGGCCTTCCTCCCAGACCTTCTGGTGGCGGCGCTGCAGCGAGCAGTCGCGCTCGCCGAGATGGATTGCGCCGCCGCGGCCGTCGCCGAGAATCTGGATCTCGATGTGACGCGGCTTCTGCAGGTACTTCTCGAGATAAACGGAGGCGTCGCCGAACGCGGATTTAGCCTCGTTCGCCGCCGTCGACAGCGCCAGCTGAAGATCAGCCTCGCTGTGCGCGACCTTCATGCCGCGGCCGCCGCCGCCGGCTGCCGCCTTCACCAGCACGGGAAAACCGATCTCGCGGGCGATCGCAATCGCGTCGTCCTCGGGGCCGACCGCGCCGTCGGAGCCGGGCACCACGGGGATGCCGAGCCGCTTGGCAGTCTTCTTGGCCTCGATCTTGTCGCCCATCAGGCGGATGTGCTCGGCCTTGGGACCGATGAAGTGCAGATTGTGCTCGGCGAGGATTTCCGCGAAGCGCGCGTTCTCGGACAGGAAGCCGTAGCCGGGATGCACCGCGTCGGCGCCGGTGATCTCGCAGGCCGCGAGCAGCGCGGGCACGTTGAGATAGCTGTCCTTGGATGGCGGCGGTCCGATGCAGACGCTCTCGTCCGACAGGCGCACATGCATCGCGTCGGCGTCGGCCGTGGAGTGCACTGCGACGGTCGCGATCCCGAGCTCCTTGCAGGCGCGCAGGATGCGAAGGGCGATCTCGCCGCGATTGGCTATGAGGATCTTGTCGAACATGGTGTCCTTAGGGGACCGATGGCGCGCGAAAAGCGGCGAGGGCGGCTGGCCGCCCGTGGCCGTTACTCAATGATAACGAGCGGCTCGC
Organism: Bradyrhizobium sp. AS23.2; assembly: GCF_001908185.1. GTDB lineage: Bacteria > Pseudomonadota > Alphaproteobacteria > Rhizobiales > Xanthobacteraceae > Bradyrhizobium. The sequence continues at coordinate 13,959 of NZ_LGHM01000073.1, read as the reverse complement.
CGTACTCGACCGGCTGGCCGTCTTCGACCAGGATCTGCGTCACCGTGCCGGCACGCGGCGAGGGAATCTGGTTCATGGTCTTCATCGCTTCGATGATCAGCAGGGTCTGGCCGACCGAGACCTTGCTGCCGACCTCGATGAACGGCTTGGCGCCGGGCTCCGGCGCCCAATAGGCGGTGCCGACCATCGGCGAGCTCACGGCGCCCGGATGCTTCGACAGATCAGACGCTGCGGCCGCCGGTGCTGCAGCTGCAGCGACAGGCACCGCATGAGCGGCAGCCACCGGCATCGGCATGGTCGCGGCAACGCTGATGTTGCGGGCGACGCGCAGGCGCAGGCCCGCACGCTCGATCTCGATCTCGGTGAGGCTGGTTTCATCGAGCAGCAGGGCGAGCTCGCGGATGAGCGCGGAATCGTCGCTGGAAAACTTTGCGGCTGCTTTGTCGTCTGGCTGGCGCGCCATGTTCTTTGATCCGAATGTTCTGTTTGATGAGGGAAGCTTCAAGCTTTGGGCTTGATGGCGAGCTTGGCGGCAAGGCCCTGGATGGCGAGGCGATAGCCCTCGATGCCGAAGCCGCAGAGCGAGGCGAAGGCCGCGCGCGCGGTGTAGGAGTGATGACGGAAACTCTCGCGGGCGTGGATGTTGGTCACATGAACTTCGACCGTCGGGATCTGCACCGCGAGCAACGCGTCGTGCAAGGCGATCGAGGTGTGGGAATAGCCGCCGGCATTGATGATGATGCCCTTCATCTTGCGCCTGTGCGCTTCGTGGATGAAGTCGATCAGCTCGCCTTCGCGGTTGGACTGCCGGCAATCGGCCTTGAGACCGAACGTCGCCGCCGTCTCCCGGCACAGCGCCTCGACGTCGGCCAGCGTCGCATGACCGTACTTTTCGGGCTCGCGCGTCCCCAACATGTTGAGGTTCGGCCCGTTCAGGACGAGGATCGTGTCGGTTGCTGGTTCGGCCATTCCAATCCCGGAAGAGGTGCTTCGGCGCGGGGGTTATAGGTAACAAAGCGCGTGAGGGGAAGCCTTGAAGGACCTCCCTGGCGGGTTCAGGCACCTCATCCAGTGGGCAAAAACCTGTGCGGAAACTACGGAAATTGCTTGTTAACCAGTCCAAAGGATGGCTGTCGGCCGAACGGCAAAGGGCGGGCATTGCTGCCCGCCCCCGGAGGGTTGCCGTGTTCCGCCCTTAGGCGTTCAGGACCGCCACGATCTCGTAGGTGTCCGGATTGATGATCACGATCTCATCGCGAACCAGGATGTACCTGTAGGTCCGCCACTCCGGATAGATCGTCACGACCCGCGACGGGAGGGCGTGCAACTCGATGCCCTCACGCGGGATACGGGTGCCGACCGAAACCGAGAAGTTCACGTTGGCCACGGGCCGGACGTGCTCGTCGCGGATCACCGTCGTGATCTGGGTCCGCTGCTCGGTCGAGAGCTTGGCGCCGGCGCCGGCCTGGCCGACCGTCGTATTGGTGTTGGTCTGACCCTGGGCGTTCTGGTTGGTGCTGGTGCCCTGGCGGCTCTCGGCGTTGTTGGTCGAGGTGCCGCTCTTGTTGCCCTCAGCCTTCATGTTGTTGTCCTTGGCGCCGGACTTGTTGGTCTCCTGGCTCATGCTCTTGGACCTGTCCTGCTGACCCTGCGCGTGTTCGTCGGTGCGCTGGCCCTTCGTGGCGCCGGACTTTTCCTCGGTCGAGTTCTTGTTCATCTCGCGGCCCGAACGCTCGTCCTTCATCGCACCGGAGGACTTCTCCTCGGCCGACGTCCCGGACTTCATGCTGCTGGAGCTGCCAGCCTGACCGACGGTACCCTTCTCGTGGGTGGATTCACGGCCCATCGAGCCGCCGCGCTCAGCGGCGCCGCCGGAAGGCTGCTGCGAGTGCTGCATCTGCGCGCCACCAGTAGCGCCGCCGCTCTCGCGGCCCGTGGTGCCCTGTGCGTTCGCCAGACCGGTGCCCGCAACGAGCGCGAGTGCGGCAACCGAGATCATAAAGCGGTTAGACATCGTATTTTCCTCACGTGTTTCTTTGCGTCATTGCCCGCGCGAACAACGAAAGGAGATTTGAGTTGTTCCTGAAACCTCAGAGGTTCCGCGGCATTAGTTTCTTGAACGCGAGATGAATGTACGCGACGGATTCGCGCCAGGATTTGCGGAAAGCTTCGTCCAACGAAAAAGGCCGGCCTTTCAGCCGACCTTTTGCATCCGTGAGATGTGAAGCGCGCGATCAGCAAGTCGCCTTGCCGCAGCGGGCGACGCCGATCTTTTCCTTGAGGCCTTCGAGGCCGACGGCGCCGACCACGATCTGCTTGCCGATCACGTAGCTCGGCGTGCCGTTCATGCCCATCGCTTCGGCGAGCTTGAAGTTCTCCTCGATGGTGGCGCGCACCTCGGGGCTGGCCATGTCCTTCTCGATTTTTGCGACATCGAGGCCCGCCTCCTTGGCCGCTTGAATCGCGCGCGCCTTGTCTGCGGCGCCGCGACCGCCGAGCAGCTTCTGGTGGAAGTCGAGATACTTCTTGCCGGTCGGATCCTGCATGCGCACGGCGACCGCGACCTGGGCTGCTTCGACCGAGCCCTGGCTCAGCACCGGAAATTCCTTCAGCACGACCTTCAGCTTCGGATCACTCTTCATGAGGTCGAGCATGTCGCCCATCGCCCGTTTGCAATAGCCGCAATTGTAGTCGAAGAACTCGACGAAGGTGACGTCGCCGTCCTTGTTGCCGAGCACGACCTGACGCGGCGAATTGAAGATAGCGTCCGCGTTTTGCGAGATGCTGGCTTCGTGCTTCTGCGCTTCAGCAGCAGCCTGGCGCTTGCTGAGCTCGGTCATCGCCTCCTCGAGCACCTCGGGATGGCTGACAAGATAGTTCCTGATGATCGCCTCGATGTCGGTGCGCTGGGCATCGGAGAAGCTGTCGGCCGACGCGGGCGCGGCTGCGCCGAACATGGCGAGCGCAAACAGCGCGGGAGCAAGCAGGCGCAGCGAAGGCATAGGCAAATCCTCTTATCCAGAGCAGGTTTCGGAAAACGTCACGGCGGACTTAAGCTTGGTCTCGTGACGTCGCGGTGTCAGGCGTCGATCTAGTTACGCGGCGGCTTCGCCGCCACGATGTCGTCGGCCTTGACCCATCCGGGCGTGCCGACGGCAAAACGGGTTTTCGCGCGCGTAGCGAGCTCGCGGGCGGTCTTGTTGTCGCCGCGCAAGTATGCGGCTTGTGCCGACGCGAGATCCGCCTCGGCATAGTCTCCCTTCCGGCCATAGGCCATTGCGAGCTGGGTATAGCCGAGCGGCGCCTCGGGCTCCCGTGCGACCGCGGCGCGGAGAATCCGAACGGCATCATCGGTGTAGGCCTTATTATCGGTTCCAACCAGAGCCTGCCCAAGTAACATCTCGATGAGGGGGGCGCTGTTCGAAAGCTGCACCGCCTTGCGAAGGGCCGGGATCGCCTCGGCCGGCTTGCCGCTCTCCAACAGGGCCTGGCCACGCACCTCGTAAAAGTACGGATTGTTTGGCTGGGCCTGGATCAGCGCATCGATCTGGGTGAGCGCACTGCGCAAATCCCCGTGCAGATAGGTGCTGATGGCCCGGGCATAGCGCGCCGGCAGGGTGTCGTTCGACAGGGGATAGCGGCGGTACACCGTCTCCGGCCGTTCCATGAAGGCCGAGATCTTGGCGCGCACCATGTCGTGGCGGAGCTGGAGCGCGGGATCGTCCTTCTTGTCCCAATAGGGGCTGGTGCTGGCGAACTCCTGGAGGGCGGCGACGCGCTCGGCGGGCATCGGGTGCGACATGAGATAGGGATCGGCGCCGCGCGCGGCGAACAGGCTCTCGCTGGTGAAGCGCTTGAAGGTCTCGTACATGCCCTTCGGCGATTGCTGCGTCGCGGTCAGGAACTTGACGCCGGCACGGTCGGCGTTCTCCTCTTGCTGGCGCTGGTAGGACAACAGCGAGCGGCGGATCATCTCCTGCGGGCCGGCGATGGCGGCGGCGCCGGCATTGGCGAGCCCGTTGTTGCCGGCGCTCGAGCTGCGGACGCTGCCTGCGGCGATTGCGCCGGCACCGAGCAGCATCGCGATGATCATCTGGGTCTGGGCGTTGGCAAGCTGCTCGCGCAGCTTGGACAGATGGCCGCCGGCCAGATGCCCGGTTTCGTGCGCGAGCACGCCGATGATCTGGTTCGGCGTCTCCGATTGGAGGATCGCGCCGTAGTTGACGAAGATCCGGCGGCCATCCGCGACGAACGCGTTGAACGAGGCCTCGTTGAGGATCACCATCTGGATGTTCTGCTTCTCCAGACCGGCCGCGCGCAGGATCGGGCGCGTATATTCGCGCAGGAGCTGCTCGGTCTCGGTATCGCGCAGGACCGGCGGCCCCTTCTGCTGGGCCTGAGCCGTCGGGATCGGCAACAGCGCGATCGCCGCGGCCGTGACCAGGGCGGTGAGGGCGGAGGCCTTCTTGCGCAATGCGATCTGGAGCAACATCAAGCGGTCTGGGTCAAACGGTCTTGGAATGCAGTTTCGTGATTGGTTTTGGCGATTGGCGGCGGACCGGATACGCGATATGCCCTTATGAGCCGTACAATGCGGCCAGTCTGGGGCGCAAGCGCCCCGTTTTCCGGACCGGACGGACCGGTCCGCCAGCGAAATAGCAGAAATCAATGCACAATGCGACATTGAGGAACCGGTTGGGGCAGGGGCTCGAGCCCTCCCGCCGCAGTGATGTTCCCCCGTTCATGGTGATGGACGTGATGGCCGCGGCGGCTCGAATCGAGGCGGCCGGTGGTCACGTCATCCATATGGAGGTCGGCCAGCCCGCCACCGGCGCGCCGAAGACCGCGATCGCAGCCGCCCATGCGGCGCTGGAGGCGGGGCGGATTGATTATACGTCCGCGCTCGGCATCCCGAGCTTGCGCGAGCGCATCGCGCGGCACTATCGCGACGCCTATGGCTGTGACGTCAGCCCCGAGCGGATCGTGGTGACGACGGGCTCCTCCGGCGGCTTCATCCTGGCTTTTCTCTCGATGTTCGAGCCCGGTGATCGCGTCGCCGTGACGGTGCCGGGTTATCCGCCGTACCGTCATATCCTTACCGCGCTCGGCTGCGAGCCGGTGCTGATCGAGACCACGAACGAGACCCGCCATGCGCTGACCGGTGAGGCTCTGCTCGCAGCCCATCGCAAGGCGCCGCTGAAAGGCGTGCTGGTTGGCAGCCCGGCCAATCCCACGGGGACGATGATGTCGCGCGAGGCGCTGTCGGGTCTTATCGCGGCTGCGGAAGATGCAGGCATCCGCTTCATCTCCGATGAGATCTATCACGGGCTCGACTACGCGTTTCCGGCGGTGACGGCAGCGGCGCTGTCCGAGCACGCACTCGTAATCAACTCATTCTCGAAGTATTTTTGCATGACGGGCTGGCGCGTCGGCTGGATGGTCGTGCCTGAAATCCTGGTGCGGCCGATCGAGCGGCTGCAGCAGAACCTGTCGATCTCGGTGCCGGCGCTGTCGCAGATCGCAGCCGAGGCCGCGTTCGACGGCGCGGCCGAGATGGAGGAGATCAAGCACGGCTATCAGGAAAACCGGCGCATTCTGATCGAGGGATTGCCCAAGGCCGGACTCACCAGGTTCCTGCCCGCCGACGGCGCATTTTACCTCTATGCCGACGTTTCGGATTTCACAGCGGACAGCTTCGAGTTCGCCAAGCAGATGCTGGAGCAGGCTCACGTTGCGGCCACGCCGGGCCTCGATTTCGATCCCATCCATGGCCGTTCGTTCGTGCGATTGTCCTATGCGCGTTCAGCAGAGGAGATGCGGGAAGCAGTTGACCGGATCGCTCACTGGCTTAAATAGCCGCCAGTTTCGACAGCCTTCCGGAGTTCAACTTGTCTGACCATTCTGTCCCGTCCACCGCTACGCCGCATTCTTCTCTCGCCGCATTGATGTGGCCAACCCGTCCGGGCGAAACCGTCGGCGCGTTACGCGCCTTCGTGCTGGTTGCGCTCGGTACCGCGCTGATGGCGCTGTCAGCCAAGGTGAACCTGCCGCTGCCCTACGTGCCCATGACCTTGCAGACCCTGGTCGTGCTGATGATCGGCGCCGCCTATGGCTGGCGCCTTGGCAGCGCAACCATGATCGCCTACCTCGCCGAGGGCGCGATGGGTCTGCCGGTATTCGCCGGCCCCGTGGGTGGCATTGCACCGCTGGTCGGCCCGACCGCAGGCTACCTCTTCGGTTTCATTGGCGCGGCCTTCGTCACGGGCTGGCTCGCCGAGCGCGGCTGGGATCGCAGCGTCGTGCTGCTGTTCGCCGCGATGGCCGTTGGGCACGTTGTCATTCTGGCCGCCGGGTTCGGCTGGCTGGCTTTTGGCCTCGGCCTGGGCGTGTCCAAGGCCTGGCAGGTCGGCATCGTGCCATTCATTGCGGCCTCGCTGGTCAAGAATGCGCTTGGCGCGACACTGATGCCGGCGGTACGCCGGATCGTCGATCGCCGCGGGTAGATCGCGCAATAACGAGCAGTTCCAATTGACAGGGCCAGCCAAGTTGATCTTGGCTGGCTCTGAGCTTTAGGGGGAGTGAGACAATGACGACCACAACGATGACGGCGGGGACACCGGTCGCGCCGGCCGCTGCCAAGCCGTGGTACAAGGTTCTCTACGTCCAGGTGCTGATCGCCATCGTACTCGGCGCCATCGTCGGCTGGCTCTGGCCGTCGGTTGCCACCAACGACTGGATCAAGGCGCTCGGTGACGGCTTCATCAAGCTGATCAAGATGGTGATCGCCCCGATCATCTTCTGCACCGTGGTCTCAGGTATCGCCCATATCCAGGACGCCAAGAAGGTTGGACGCATCGGCGTCAAGGCGCTGGTCTATTTCGAGGTCGTCTCGACCTTCGCGCTGGTGATCGGCCTCATCATCGGCAATGTCATCAAGCCGGGCTCAGGCTTCGGTAGCGCTGCGGCCAACGCCCAGGCCGTCGCCAACTATGCCAAGCAGGCCGAAGGCCAGAAGTCGGTCGACTTCATCCTGCACATCATCCCCGACACCGTTGTCGGCGCCTTCGCCCAAGGCGAGATCCTGCAGGTGCTGCTGTTCTCGGTGCTGTTCGGCTTCGCCCTCATGGGGCTCGGCGAGCGCGGCCATGTGATCCGCAGCTTCATTGACGATGCCGCGCATGCCGTTTTCGGCGTGATCTCGATCGTGATGCGCGCCGCGCCGATCGGTGCGTTCGGCGCGATGGCATACACCATCGGCAAGTTCGGCACCGGCGCGATCCTCAACCTGATCGGCCTGATCGCGACGTTCTACCTGACCGCGGCGCTGTTCGTCTTCGTGGTGCTCGGGATCATCGCGCGGCTTGCGGGCTTCTCGATCTTCCGCTTCCTCGCCTACATCAAGGACGAGCTCCTGATCGTGCTCGGCACCTCGTCATCGGAAAGCGCGCTGCCGTCCTTGATGGAAAAGCTCGAGCGTCTCGGCTGCTCCAAGTCGGTGGTCGGCCTCGTGGTGCCCACGGGCTATTCGTTCAATCTCGACGGCACCAACATCTACATGACGCTGGCGACACTGTTCATCGCGCAGGCGCTCGGCTTCGATCTCACCTTCGGCCAGCAAATCACCATCCTGGTCGTGGCGATGCTGACCTCGAAGGGCGCCTCCGGCATCACCGGTGCGGGCTTCATCACGCTCGCCGCGACGCTCGCCGTGGTCGACCCGCGCCTCGTGCCGGGCATGGCGATCGTGCTCGGCATCGACAAGTTCATGAGCGAGTGCCGCGCGCTGACCAATCTCTGCGGCAACGGCGTTGCCTGCGTGATCGTCGCGTGGTGGGAGGGTGAGCTCGATCGCGACAAGCTCAACGCGCGGCTGAGCCAGCAGATCGATCCGACCGACATGGAAACGGCGGTTACGACGGACTGATCTGCAAAGCCGCGTCCGACGGCGCAGTGCGCCGTCAGGTCTTGAAGCAACGGGGCTGGTCGAGATCCTCGATCAGCCCTTTTTCCTTTGGTGCCCAGCCAAGAGAAAGCTAGCGCGGCTCCTTGTTCTCAACCTTGCCCATGGTCCCGCAGTTGGGACACTTGTTAGCAATGCTGAACCCTTCTTTTCTCTTGCAGTTCGAACACCAGTACGTATTGCAGGCCCTGCAGTGCCTCCAATTGCCTCCGGTCGTGTGACACTTCGGACAGATCGCCATATGGGCCTCGTTGTGTTGAGAACGCCGTTGAATCGTATGTTCGCTTGCCGGCGCAATCTTAACAGTCGCGCCAGCCGTTAACCTGTGTCGTTTTTCGAGCTGCCGTCACTGCGAACGTTACTTATGGCGCGCTCAGTGTAGGCTGCAAATCCATGTTCGCGGTCGAGACTAGCCTGGAGCTCTTTCGACTGCCGAGTTCGGATAACCCACTGTGCGCTGCGTGAAAAACGTGCAGCCTAGAGCCTGATCCCATCCGCCTTGCCCAAAAACCTAAGTCGGCGCTTCTTGTCCAGCCCAAGGTCTTTCAACATAACCTCCATCTTGTCGCGAACTGTTCTTTCTTCCTTATCCTTCGCGGCTTTCTGAGTTGCATCGAAACCGAAGACCAGCAATCCGATGTTCGCTTGGGAAACTATCAACGGATCATCGCCTTGAGCGACTCGGGCAATGACTGGAGCGAGCGTTCGTTTGCCGTTGCTCATTTCGGCAATGGCAACAAGATTCTTCGCAACTCGGCGATAGCTTCTCTCGAGATCGTCACGATATTTCGCGACAACGACCATGTACTTTTCGAGTTGCCCCTTTATCTTTCCGTTTGTCAGCTCCTTATTGGTGAATCGCTTCGCCTCCCAGAGGGCGAGATTGATCCCATCGTTGCCATCCTCAAATGCGGCAATGTCGATACGAGGTAACTTGCCGACGCCGGGCAGGCCATTCGCACTTACGGCAATCTCGACATCGACTATCGATGGATTGAAGCTCACTATGCGATGGACACCTTCCTTCTCCTTTCCGCTATAGTATTCGGCAGCCCTCTTCAGCTTTACTAGGGTCTCGCCGGATTTGTAGTCAGACGTGAGCATCTCGTCGTTGGCTTGCGTAAAATCAAACTTCCCGTCGATGAGCGGAATTTGGTCGTCTAGATTTGGATTCAAGAGATACTTGGCGTGGGTCCGCACGGAAATTTTATCTTCCTGCATCCGCACGATGAAAATTGCCTGGCCCAGCCAATAGACGTTAAGATAGTTCTCTCTTACTGCGATAATAAGCGACGGATCATGAAGCACGTCGCGCCACCAACCGGCACTCTCGGCCAACAGCGCAAGCTTCGTTGTAAACTTGTCTGAGATGCCGTGGTTAAAGCTGCTCATAGCTAGACACTCCACCATTCACCGTCGCTGCGGCGGGTTACGTTATCGAAGTAGTTCTGAAAGCTGTTCCCCTCGAACGTGTGAATGGGAATCAGTCTGTTGGCGTCAATCGCACTCGCAAGTCGCTTCAGATCGGCAATGCTCGCATGTCCCGACGTGTGGATCACTTCGAAGGGAACGCCACGTTCGGCGAGATCGGACTTCAGCTTCGCTCCCGCGCCATCCCTGAGATAGCCGTCCCACTGCGACCATATCGCGCGGGCCTTCGGCCAGAGGTTTGCAGCCTCAACATCGCGCATCATCGCGGGACGAAACAGCATCACGGCCTTGTCGCTGATTTCAGCGATATGTTCGCGGTAGATGCGCGCCTTCTTGTAGGGCTCGAGCAGGTCGAAGCGTTCGGTTCTCTTGATCTGCCGGCGTTGATACTCCGGCACGTAGACTGATAAATTTGGCCAACCCGGCGACGGCAGATTGGCGTTGCCGGTGGCTCTCAAGATTTCCATCGCATAGATATCAAGCAGAAGCGTCCGGCCACTGCGCTTGCAGGCGCGATAGATGCCGACCATGCGGTCGATGTTCTGGGCCGAGGCGGAGATCGCGACGAAGCCCGGCGGGGTGAAGCTCTTGACCAGCCTCGCCTCGATCTCGGATTCCGTGGGAAATTGTGCGTCCTCGTCGAGCCGGCCGAGGCTTGAGCCTTCCATCAGCATGGTATCGACGCCCGGCGGCGGGTGGTTCACCATTCGCTCGAACAGGGCGCCCTTGCGACCGTGGGCGCGAATGTCGCCACTGTAGAACAGGCGGCGGCCGGCGGCTTCGATCAGCAAGGCGTAGGCGTCATAGGCCGAATGATCGACAAGATAGGGCGTGATGCGGAACGGACCGATATCGATGGGCTTGCGGTCACTCAATTCATAAGCGGGAGCCGGCGCGAAAAAGTTCGGCACGAAGGGGGCTGCCGCGCTCATGATCCGAGCTGTCGCCGCGCCCATTGCCAACGGGACATTCGGCTTGCACAAGGGCAGAAGTCCCCAGTGATCGCCGTGTCCGTGCGAAATCACGATCGCCCGCAATGTGGGATCGGGATTCCGCAAGCCCGCCACGTCCGGCAGCAGTGTCTCCGAAACTTCGTCGGCATCGAGCGGCAGCCCGAGGTCGAGCAATATCCGCTCCCCGCAGGCTTCGAGTTCGACGCAGGTCCCGCCAATCTGCTGCGTTCCGCGATGAATGCGGCCGCGAAAGCCGGAAGATAATTCGGTCATGATTGGGCTGCCGTCTTGCGAGCCTGCCTTCCGGCGCGGAGCAGGGGTGCCACGCGATCCTCGATCTGCTTTCGCGAGACGAGCTTTTCGAGCCAGCGCTGCGGGATGCCGGCGCGGCCGTAGAGAGCGCCGGCGAGCTGGCCGGTGACGGCGGCCACCGTGTCGGAGTCGTGCCCCAGATTGACCGCGAGGATCACGGCCTCCTCAAACGACGACGTGCGGTGGACGCACCAGAGCGCAGCCTCCAGTGTCGCGATCACGTATCCGGAGGAGGAAATCTCATCGCGGGTCTTGCCGACCCAATTGCCGGCAGCGATACCGTTGAGTTCGTCGTGGCTGAACCAGAACCTCGATCGCAGTACTGTATCTTTGTCGAGGCCCCGCATGGCCTCGACCAGGAGAGTGGCGAAGAATTCGCAGGCCTTTGCCGCGACAGCGTTCGCATGCGTTGTCATGCTTTGGCGATGCGCGAGCCGGACGGCTTCACTCACATCCGATGTCGCAAAGATCGCAACGGGTGCCAATCGCATCAGCGAGCCGTTTCCCGCGTGATCCTTGTTGTGGGGACCGCTCCCTGCGGGAGTCCCGAGCCGGATAAAGCGATCGAGGGCGTGCCTCGTGGTGATCCCGATATCGAAGCAGTTGCCGTTGACGCTGTTTTCGCCTTGCTTCCACCACCGCACGAAGCGGTTCAGCAAGTCGATCTCGTCGAGCTTGTTGTTGGCGATGAGCGAATCGGCGAGGCACAGCGCCATGCTGGTGTCGTCGGTCCATTCTCCCGGCTTGAGGGAGAATGGGCCGCCGCCGATCATTTCGGACACATGCGGCCGCGTGTCGCGCTCGGAAAATTCGAGGGGCACACCGAGTGCGTCTCCCACAGCGAGACCCAGCATGGCGCCATAGGCACGATCCTCGATCAGGGGGCCGAGCTTCGGCTTGGCTCGCTCGTCCGTCGAGCTGCCGAACTCGACGTGGGCATCGCAGTCTTCAGTGAGGGGGGGACCGACGCGGCCAATGGCTCGCTTGTCCTTGAGCGTTACCCTTGCCTTGGCAGCCGACGTCCCGGTCTGTGCCGCGATGACATCGAGAAACGCCTTGGTGTTGAGCTGGGGATCAATGAAGTAGCTCGCTGTCCCGTCCGGGCGGACGCCCACGCTGCCGCCGGGAAAATAGGTCTCGTCGCGATAACCGATGAAGTCATAGGCGGCCCGCACGCCGGGCCAAATCTCGTCGTTGTAGAGCGGGACATTGAAGTATCGATCCGGCAACAAGTCCAAATTCGACGGAAGCTTTGAAAAATAGCCGGCCATGCGGGAGGGCTTCGGCTCGGCGCCTGGCTCGGCAATGAACCAGAACACCGCACTTCGAGGAGGGAAGGTCAACGGTGGGAATTCCTAAATGAGAATCGACACCCATAGATTCAATTTAGGGCTCAAGATATTGCGGATGTTTTCAAAGAAAGATTAAGAGTGATTATTCGGACACAGATGTTGGCTTCTGATCGGCGCTGACATCGGGCCACGGATGACCTGCCAATTGGTGGGCTAGAAGCGTTCCGGCTGGTACGGCGCCGGATCGATCGCCGGCGTTTCGCCGCTCATCATCTCGGCGAGCAGGCGTCCGGTCGCGGGGCCGAGCGTAAAACCCTGGTGGCCGTGGCCGAAATTCATCCAGAGGCCGGGATGGCGCGGGGCGGGGCCGAGCACCGGCAGCATGTCGGGCGTGCAGGGGCGCGTGCCGAACCAGGGATCCGGCTCGACGCGCTTGCCGAGATCGATCAGCTCGCGTGCGGAGGCTTCGGCGCTGGCGAGCTGCACCGGCGTTGCGAGCGCATCGGGGCCGGTCAGCTCGGCGCCAGTGGTGATGCGGATGCCCTTGGCCATCGGGCCCATGGCATAGCCGCGGCCCTTGTCGACCAGCGGCAGATCGAGCGCCGCGCCGCCGCTGTAGTGCATGTGGTAGCCGCGCTTGCGCACCAGCGGGATGCGATAGCCGAATTTGTGCAGGAGATCGGGCGACCATGGCCCGAGCGTTACGACGGCTGCAGCGGCATCGATGCGTCCCTTGTCCGTATCGACGGACCAGCCGGTCGCGGTCTGCTGCAAGGTCTGGGCATCACCCAGCAAAATGGTGCCGCCGAGGCGCTCGAGCAGCTCGGCGTAGGCCGTGACCAGCGCACCTGGATCAGACACCGTCCAGGTGTCGAGCCAATGGATCGCGCCGGGAAGGTCGTCGCGCAAGATCGGCTCGGCTTTGGCGAGCTCGCTGCCGGAGAGCAGGCGAAAATTCACGCCGAATTCGCGCCGGTCTTCCTCCGCCGCCTGCATCGCGAGGTCCAGCGATGCGCGGTCGCGATACAGCGCGCGATAGCCGGCGCGGCGAATGAGGTTGTCGGCATGGGCTTCGCGAATGAGAACGTCGTGCTCGCTTGTTGCGTAGGCGATCAGGCGCGCCCAGCCGGCGATCGCTTCGCGATGCCGCTTCGGCGCCGAATGCCACCAGTAGCGGAGCAGGGGCTCGATATGAAGGTGAAGCGACGACAGGCTGTAGCGTACGTCGTTGGTGCGGCCGGTCGCGATCTTCAACAGCGTGGCAAGGTCACGCGGCATCGGATAGGGGCGGACCGCTTCCGCCTGGATCATTCCGGCATTGCCGTAGCTGGTCTCGCGGCCCGGCTCCCTGCGATCGACGAGGGTGACGGACCAGCCGCGCTTCTGAAGATGCAGCGCGGCACCCACGCCCACCATGCCGCCGCCGAGAACGATCGCGCTTCGCATTCGAATGACCTCGCCAAATCAAAACCGCCCGGTTTGGCCGGGCGGTTTCAACTCGATTGTTCCTCTTACTCGCCACCGCCGAAGCGCCGTGACCACCAGCCGGCGCGACGCGGTGCGGCCGGCGTTTCGGTTGCCGCTTCCGGCGCGGGCGCCGGAGCCGGTGGCGGTGGGGCGACCGGTTCGGTCGCCTGCGCAAGCGGCGCTGCGGGCTCGGGCTGGCTGCTCGACAGGAAGCTCACCTTTTCACGGACCGTGGAACGGCGCCGCGCAGCCTTGTCGTCGGCGGGCTCTTCTTCGGCCACAGGGGCAGCTGCGGCGGGGGCCGGCTCCGGCTGGGCCGGTGCCTCAGCCTGCACCTCGGCGTGGGGCTCGGGCTGGGTGACTTGTGGCTCGGCGGTGTGCTCGGCCTGAGCGATCGAGGGCGCAGCCTCGCCGCCAAAGCTGTCAAGATCGGCAACCGCATCGCTCGCTTCCGGCGGCGTATTGGCAGCGAACTCGTCGCCGATGGAGCCGGCGAGACCTTCCTCGCTGCCACCGCGACGGCGACGGCCACCGCGGCGACCGC
>NZ_LGHM01000072.1 GCF_001908185.1 Bradyrhizobium sp. AS23.2 | reverse complement strand
CAAAGAAAACGCGTCAAACAAGAATCTAGAGCCTGGTTCCGATTTCATCGGAACGGAAATGGCTCTAGTGATGGCGAGCGCTGTGCTCGCTCTCGACAGTTTCATGGCGGATTACGATCTTGCGATCATCGGCGGCGGCCTGAACGGTGTCAGCCTTGCGCGCGATGCGGCCGGTCGCGGCCTGCGCGTCATCCTCTTCGAGCAGGGCGATCTTGGCGGCGCCGCGTCGTCGGCGACGCCGCGGCTGATCCACGGCGATCTGTCGGTGCTGGAGCGCCGCGGGCTCTGGCGGGTGCGCCGGGCGCTCGCCGAGCGCCGGACCTGGCTCCGGATCGCGCCGCATCTGGTCCGGCCGATGCGCTTCGTGATCCCCGCGCATTCGGACGAACGCCCGCCATGGCTGCTGCGTGCCGGCCTGTTCCTCTATGACAGCCTCACGAGCCGGGGCGGCCTGCCTGTAACGACCACCCTCGACATCACGCATCATCCGGTCGGCAATGCGCTGAAGCGCCCGTTCCGTATCGCCTTCGAGTATTCGGACTGCGTCGTGGATGATTCCCGCCTGGTCGTGCTCACAGCGCTGGATGCGGCCGAACGTGGCGCGGTGATCCGGACAGGGGCGCGCTGCGTCCGCGCCGATAGAACCGACACATGGTGGCTCGCGGTGGTCGATCGCGGCCATCGCCGCGCGATCACGGCCCGCGCGCTGGCCAACACCACGGGCGGCTGGACGCCGCTGGTCGCGGAAACTGTGCTGCGCCAGCCGCAGCCCGCCATGGCGGCCATGCAGATGAGCCAGATCATCGTGCCGCGGCTGTTCGAGCCCGACAACGTCTACGTCTTCCAGAACAATGATGGACGGCTGATCTTCGCGTCCCCCTTCGAGCACGATTTCACGCTGATCGGCACGGTCACGCGCGCTTTCACCGGCGATCCGGCGATCGTGGCGATGCCGGGGGCCGACATCAGCTATCTCTGTGAAGCCGCCAGCCGTTATTTCCGCGAGCAAGTAGCTCCGATCGACGTGGTCCGGACGGTCTCCGGCGTCAACCTGACGCTGGCGTCCGCGCGGCGACGCGACGGCACGACGCTGTTCCATGCGCGCCGGCGCAAGGCGCCGCTGATCACGATGTTCGGCGGCGACATCACCACCTCGCGCCTGCGCGCGGAGCGGGCCGTGACACTGCTCGCCCCGTTCTATCCGATGTCGCCGCGCTGGACCGCGGGCGCAGCGCTGCCCGGCGGAGATTTCGCCTGGGACGGTTTCGAGACCGAGGTCGACGCCGCGCGTGACCGCTGGCGGTTTCTCTCGGAGCCGCAGGCCCAACGCCTGGTCGCAGCCTATGGCTCGCGATTGCCGGCTATCCTTGGTGAGGCGAAGAGCCGCGGCGAGCTCGGCCCGGCCTTCGGCCCCGAACTGACCGGCGCCGAAGTGCGCTATATGATGAGCCACGAATGGGCGCGTTTCCCCGAGGATATCCTGTGGCGCCGCTCCAAGCTCGGCCTGACCATGCCGGCCGCCGACTGCGACGCGCTGGCCGCGTTCATGGCGAAATGTGATGTGAGCGATTTGCCCCGAAGCGGTTGAGCTAGGGACGATCGGCCGCTAGCGTGCGGCGGAATCGGGGTTGGCAGGGAACATGACTGACGAGTTGCCCAGAACAGACGCCGCGGCAGATGCGGCCGGAGATGTGCGTCCTGCGGCGGGCCAGCCGCTGCTGCGCATCGAGGGTGTCGCCAAGACGTTCGGGTCGTTCCGCGCCGTGGACGGCGTGTCGCTCGACATCAAGGCGGGCGAGTTCTTTGCGCTGCTTGGCCCGAGCGGCTGCGGCAAGACTACGCTCCTGCGTATGCTCGCCGGCTTCGAGGCGCCGGACGAAGGACGCATCCTGCTCGGCGGCAAGGATATCGCGCAGGCGCTGCCGCACGAACGTCCGATCAACATGATGTTCCAGAGCTACGCGTTGTTCCCGCATCTGTCGGTGCGCGACAACATCGCCTTCGGCCTGAAACGCGCCGGCATGGCGCGCGCCGACATCGCCACGCGCGTTTCTGAGATGGTCGCGCTGGTGAAGCTCGAGGGGCTGGAGAAGCGCAAGCCCGACCAGCTCTCCGGCGGTCAGCGCCAGCGCGTCGCGCTGGCCCGTGCGCTGGCGCGCCGTCCGCAGCTCCTGCTTCTGGACGAGCCGCTCGCGGCGCTGGACAAGAAACTGCGCGAGAGCACGCAAGGCGAGCTGATGGAGCTCCAGCGCCGGCTCGGCATGACCTTCATCATCGTTACCCACGACCAGGAGGAGGCGATGACGATGGCGAGCCGGATCGGCGTGATGAAGGCCGGCCGGCTCGATCAGGTCGCGAGCCCGCGCGAGCTCTACGAAGCGCCGCGCTCGCGCTGGATCGCGGAGTTCGTCGGCGACATCAACCTGTTCGACGCCGAGTTCAAATTGCGCGATGGTCACCGCCTGGTCATCGGCACAGGCGGTGCGGGCACGCTGGTGGTGGCCGAGCCGCGCGAGGCGGTCGGCGAGACAAGATTTTCGGTCGCGATCCGCCCGGAGAAAGTCAAGCTCTCGCGCCGCGGTCCAGTGAGCGAGGCCGGTCGTGAAACGGCGATCAACCGCCTGGACGGAGTGATCGCCGACATCTGCTATCTCGGCGGCACCACCACCTACAAGGTGAAGCTCGATACCGGCGGAATGCTGCAGGCTTCGGTGGCCAACAGCGCGCGCCTCGACGTCGATGCCTACAGCCTGAACCAGAATGTCGTCGCCTGGTTCACGCCCGATGACTGCGTGTTGCTGCCGTCATGAGCGCACGCCGCATCTTCGCGCGACCGGCGCGCTTTGCCGCCATCGCACCCTATGTCTGGATGGTGCTGTTCTTCCTGGTGCCGTTCGCCTTCGTGCTCAAGATCAGCCTGTCGCAGACCGCGATCGCACAGCCGCCCTACGAGCCCGTGTTCGACCTGACGGCGGGGTGGGGGGCGCTGAAGGCGGCCTTTGCCGCGCTATCGCTCGACAATTTCAAGCTGCTCGGCTCCGACGAGATCTATGTGTTCGCCTATCTGCGCAGCCTCACCGTCGCCGTCACCGCGACCGCGCTGTTGCTGCTGATCGGCTATCCCATTGCCTACGGCATGGCGCGATTGCCGAAGCGCTGGCAGGCGGTGGCGATGGTGCTGGTGATCGTGCCGTTCTGGACCTCGTTCCTGATCCGCATCTACGCCTGGATCAACATCCTCCAGCATGACGGCCTGCTCAACCAGATCCTGCTGGCGCTGCACCTGGTCGGCCAGCCGGTGGTGTGGCTCTCCACCGACAGCGCGATGTATATCGGCATCGTCTATTCCTACCTGCCATTCATGATCCTGCCGCTCTATGCCACGCTCGCCAAGATGGAGCTGGCACTGGAGGAGGCGGCCTCTGATCTCGGCGCGCCGCCGTGGCAGGTGTTCTGGCTCGTCACCTTTCCGCTGTCGCTGCCCGGCGTCGGTGCCGGCGTGCTGCTGTGCTTCATCCCCATCGTCGGTGAGTTCGTGATCCCGGACCTTCTGGCCGGCTCCAATTCCTTGATGATCGGCCAGACCCTGTGGCTCGAATTCTTCACGAACAAGGACTGGCCGGTCGCGTCCGCGGCGGCCATCGTGCTGCTGGTGGTGCTGCTGGTGCCGCTGCTGCTGTACGAACGGCTCCAGAAGCGCCAGCTGGAACAGGGGCGGTGAGGTGATGCGCAAGGTCTCTCGCCTGTCCCGCTTCAACATCGCCTCGCTCGCGCTCGGGCTGGCGTTCCTCTATCTGCCGATCCTCATTCTCGTCATCTATTCGTTCAACGACTCGCGGCTGGTGACGGTGTGGGGCGGCTGGTCGCTGCGCTGGTATCGCGAGTTCTTCAGCGACCGCGCCATGATCGAGGCGGCCTGGATGAGCCTGCGGGTTGCGGTCTCCTCCGCGACCATCGCTACGCTGCTCGGAACGCTCGCCGCGGTGGCGCTGTCGCGCGGCGCGCGCTTTCGCGGCCGCACGCTGTTCTCCGGCATGCTCTATGCACCGCTGGTGATGCCGGAGGTGATCACCGGATTGTCGCTGCTGCTCCTGTTCGTGGCGCTGAACGCCGAGCGCGGATTTTGGACGGTGACGTTTGCGCACACCACGCTGACAATGTGTTTCGTTGCGGTGGTCGTTCAGTCCCGCCTCGGCTCGCTCGATCGTTCGCTGGAGGAGGCGGCTATGGACCTCGGCTGCAACCCGGTTCGCGCGTTCGTCGCCGTGACCTTGCCGCTGATCGCGCCCGCCATCGTTGCCGGCTGGATGCTCGCCTTCACGCTCTCGCTGGACGACCTCGTGATCGCGAGCTTCACCACCGGCCCCGGCTCGGCGACCCTGCCGATCCGGATCTACTCCGAGGTGCGGCTCGGCGTGAAGCCCGAGATCAACGCGATCTGCACGCTGGTGATCGCCCTGATCGCGGTGGTCATCGTGATTGCCTCGCTCGCCTCGAAACTATCGAGCTCGCAGGGCGAAAGCGCGGCGCCGCTGTAAACGGGAGATTCCCGGGTCGCGCTGCGCGCACCCCGGAATGACTGCTCGCCTAAGACTTCACCGCACCCGCGGTGAGCCCGCCCACCATGTAGCGGCGGAAGGCGTAGTAGACCGCGGCCGGCGGCAGCGCGTAGATGAAGCCGGTGGTCATCAACAGCTCCCAAGGCGAATCGTCGGCGGCGAGGAAGTTGCCGAGTGCTACGGGGAGCGTGATCTGGCGGTCGTTCGAGAGCAGCAGGAACGCGTAGAGATATTCGTTCCAGGCGAGCAGGACCGCATAGGTCCCGATCGCGACCAGCGAGGGCATCATCAGCGGCAGGTAGACCAGGCGGAAGATCTGCAGCGTCGTGGCGCCGTCCATCACCGCGGCCTCGTCCAGCTCGACCGGCAGCTTGTCGGAGGCCTGTTTGAGCACCCAGATCGCGTAAGGGCTGGCGATCGTCACCATCGCCAGGATCAGCGACCAGTGATTGTTGAGCAGGCCGTAATTGCCCATGGTGCGGTACATCGGCACGGCGAGGAACGCCGCGGGGATGAAATAGGTGAAGAGCGCGAGGTTCAGCACCATGCGCCCGCCCGGCACCTTCAGCCGCGAGATCGAGAACGCCGCGGCGGTCGCGATGAACAGTGTCAGCGCGCCGACGGCGGCTGCGATCAGCATCGAATTCCAGAACTGCACATAGAAGTCGCGCAGGAAATAATGCTGCTGCTTGAACACGATCTCGAAGTTGTGCAGCGTCGGATGGTCCGGCCACAGCTTGCCCGAGAACGCGTCCTCCTTGGGCGAGATCGCGAACAGGAACATGTGGTAGATCGGAATCATCGTCCACAGGAAGACGGGAATGCCGATCAGCAGCAACCGCGCTTCGGTCGCGACTTCGCGTAAGGAGGGAAGCTTCATCGCGACAACCGTTTCATCATGAAGTACACGAGCGGCAGGACGAACGGCATCGCACAGACGATGGAGGCCATCGCGAGCGAGAGCTGGTCGAGCCGGAGATAGCGGATGCCGAGCGTCGCCAGCACGTGCGTGAGGTCGGCCGGGCCACCGCCGGTGAGCAGATAGACGCTGTTGAAATCGCCCAGCGTCCAGATCATCGAGAGCAGCGTGCAGGTGACGTAGAGGGTCTGCATCGACGGCCAGGTGATGTAACGGAATTTCTGCCACCAGCTCGCGCCGTCGACCTCGGCGGCCTCGAACAGGTCGTGCGCGATCGCAAGGCGACCGGTGATCAGGATCAGCGTCCAGAACGGCAGCGACTTCCAGATGTGCACGCCGATCGCCATGGTCAGCGCCACAGTGGGGTCGTTCAGCCAGTTCGGGCCGTCATCGCCGGTGAAGGAGAAGATGATGTGGTTGATCACGCCCCATTCGGGATTGAGCATGAAACGCACCGACAGGATGGTCGGGATCGACGGCACCGCCCAGGGCAGGATGAAGATCACCGAGAGCCATTTGATCCAGGTGCGCTGCTGCGCGAAGAAGCCCGACAGGAACAGCGCGATCAGCATCTTGATGTTGATGCCGATGACCAGGAAGATCAGCGTGTTGACCGCGGCGCGCGCAAAGATCGGGTCATTATAGAGCGCGACATAGTTCGAAGGGGCCCGCGCCAGCCACAGCCCGTAGCAAACGGGATAGACGACGAAGGCGAGGAACACGAGCAGATAGGGTGCGAGCAGGACGATGCCCCAGACCTGCGCCGGGGTCAGCCGCGACGACAAGGGCGGTGCGGGGATTGACTGATCGCCAGAGAGCGTGATCGCCATTCTTTCGGACTCTTTGAAAGGACTTCCGGCCGCACGAGGCGGCCGGTGTTTTCCGTTCACCTCTCCCCGCTTGCGGGGAGAGGTCGGAGTGCGAAGCACTCCGGGTGAGGGGGTACACGACTCTCCGCAATTGCAACTCGCGGATGGAGCCCCTCACCCCGACCCTCTCCCCGCACGAGCGGGGAGAGGGAAGGATCGAAATTAGCCCGCGACCTGCTTGATGCGGGCGATCATCTCGTCGACGGCCTTGTCCACCGGGACCTTCTCGCTGACGACGCGGTTCATCGCCTTGGCCCAGATGTTCTCGTTGTTTAGGATCGTGAACTTCCAGTTCTTGGTGAAGTCGAACGCTGCGGTGCCGCCCTTGAACTGCGCGTAGACCGCCTTGCGGTGCTTGTCGGCCTGCCAGAACGGGCTTTCCTGGCTTTCCTTCGTCACCGGGAACCAGCGGCCAAGCGCGCCCTCGATGTAGGGACGGACGTTCTCTTCCTGGAGCAGGAAGCTGATGAACTGCTTGGCCTCGGCCTTGTTCTTGGCCGCGGTGAAGATCAGCCCGGTCTTGACGTCGGAGCGGTAGCGGATGGTCGAGCCATCAGGCGCCTTCGGGAAGGACGCGGTGATGATGTCCTGCTCGTAGGCCTTCTTGCCGGCATCGCGCTGCTCTTGAGTGAGAGCCTGGTTCTGGGAGTCTTCGTACCACTTCGCCGCGATCGAGATCGTGAAGTTATGGGTCATCACGATCGTCTTGTTGTGGAAGGCGACGTTGTTGTCCGGATCCTTCCAGGTCGTGGAGGAGGGCGGGGTGCAGCCCTTGACGTAGGTGTCGGTGTAGTCCTTCATGGCGTGGATCAGGCCGTCGCGCACCTTGGGATCGTCGACGAGAAGCTTGCCGTCGTCGTCGACGAGTTTGACGTGATAGGCATCCATGAAGGTGTAGAACGACTGGAAGGCGTCGGTCGATTCGACGCCCATCGGCTGGCCGACGCCGTACATGCGCTGGCCGGTGGCTTTGCGGATCGCCGGCTGCACCTTGTCGCACCAGAACGTCCAGTAGCCCGCCCAGTCGGTCGGGATGTCGCTCTGCTTGAAGCCGGCCTTCTCCAGCATGTCGCCCCAGATCTGGACGTGCATGCTCTGCTGCTTCAGCGGGAAGCCGTAATAGGCCTTCTTCTTGGTGACATCGTTATAGAGGATCGATGCGTCCAGCGTGTTCTGCACGAAGCGATCCTTGATCGGCTCCATGACATCGGTGAGGTCCTCGAGCTTGCCCTCATAGGCCCACTTGCCCTGCGCCTGCACGTCATAGGAATCGGAATAGGCGACATCGGGCACGGTGCCGGCATCGAGCGCGGCGACCGTCTTCGGAATCATGTCCTGGATCGCGTATTGCGACAATTCGACCTTGATGCCGGTCTTGGCTTCGAACTTCTTGATCGTTTCGAGCAGCGCGTCGTCTTCGGAGCGGTAGAAGCCCTTGCCCCACCAGACCGTAATCGTCTTCTGCTGCGCAAATGCGGGTGCAGCGGCTGCGAACAGCCCGGCCGCAGCGACCGCCAATGATACTGCGCCAATAACCTTGGATTTCACGTTTTTCTCCCTCAAGTCGCCGGTGTTTTAACCGGTCGGATAAAACACTAGCGCATGGCCGCTAGCCGATCTAGCGGCATCTTGTCAGACATAGGTCGTGGGTTATCGGGCTGTGGAGATGCTTAATGCGCGCATCGATCCAATCGCCGCATCAATTCGGCCGGATCAATTCGCGTCGAATGGCCGACACGGATCGGTCGCTGTCCTCAATTGGACTTCGTGTTAGTTGGACTTGGCGTTCTCTTTGGCGTTCTCCGCCGTCGGCGATTCTGCCGGCGCGGGGCGCTTTCCGGTGCCGGTGATGCGCTCGATCGCGGAGCGCACGGCGTCGCCCGCCTTGCGGTCCTTCAGCATGTCGAGCAGCGGCGCGGAGGCCGGCGAGCGGCGGATCAGGCTTTCCGGATCGGGGAAGATCAGGGGATCGTCCCAGGGGCCCTGCACCACGAAGGGCAATTCGAAGCCGGACGCGCTGTTGAGGCTCGCCACGCCCTTCATGTCGTATTCGCGCGTCGGCACCGAGGCGGTGCCGGTCATCGTGATCTTCGTCGCCGGCCCTTCGACGCGGATGTCCTCGGCGGTGGCGATACCGTCGGAGAACTTCACCGCGATGGTGAGCTTGTCGAAAGGAGTCGAGCCGTTGCGGAAATTGCCGCCGCCCGACAGTGGCCGCCGCTCGAGGCGCTTGAGGAGCTGCTCGGCGTTGAAGCCCGCGATCGCGCCGTCATGCCCGGTGACGGTGGCGCTGCCGTCGAGCGACTGCACGAGGCCAAACGGGCTCGAGCCGGAGGCGACGAGCGAGACGTTGATGTTGCCGCGGCCGGACAGCTTGTTGAGGCCGAACAGTTCGGAGGCGCAGGCCTGCAGGTCGACGTCGGTGAACTGGAATTGCGCCTTGACGTCGGCGACGGTATCGGAACGCGCGATGCCGAACGAGCCCTTGGCGATGCCGCCATAGACCTGGGCCTCGCCGACCGAGAGCGCCAGCGTGCCGTTGCGCAAATTGGCGCCGATCGCGGTGCGGCCGAGCTTCGTAGGCCCGACCGTCAGCCGCGCCGCCGACAGGCGCATGTCGAGATCGGTGGTCGACAATCCGTTGAGATCGAACAGCTGCCTGTTCCAGTCGCGGGCGCCGCTCGCGAGCAGGCGGAAGGTCGAGATATAAGGTGTGAAGTCGAGCGCGTCGGCGGCGAGCGTCGCCTGGAGCGTCTGCCGGCCGTTATTGGCGTAGGTCATGACGCCCTCGGCGGTGTTGCCGTCGAGCTCGACATTGACATTGGTGAGCGCGATCGAGGCACCCACGACATTGGCGCGCGCCTTCAGCGCGAAGCGGCCGAAGCCGCCGCTGCCGGGCTGCGGCTGGCCGGTCCAGCGCAGCGCGTTGCGCAAGGACGGGCTGTCGATGGTGAGCGTGCCTTCCATCATCGGGCTGGTGCGGTTGGCGACGCTGCCGTCGAAGGCGAGCTTGAGCGGTGCGCTGGTGATCCGCGCCTTCAATCCCGAGCGGTCGCCGGAGAGGGCGGCGAGGAAATCGGCGAAGCTGATCGAGCCGTCGACGCGTTCGCCGCGCCAGTCGAACTGTCCGGTCGCGGCGAAAGACCGCGAGATCGAGGGCCAGGCCAGCGACAGATCGATGTCGCCGAACTGCTCGATGGCGTGCGTGGCGGCGTCTTCGTAATTGAGCACGCCGTCCTGGATCCTGATCTCGGAGAACGACATCTGGTTGTCGGACCCGGGCTTCATGGTGCGCGCAATGGTCTGGATGAAGGGAGTCCAGTTGCTCTCGCCGTCCGGCTTCAGGCTGACATGGATGCGGGGCCGCAGCAGCGTCAGGTCGGCGATCTCGAACCGTTGCAGCAGCAGCGGCAGCAGCCGCAGATTGGCGGTGAGCACGTCGACATGGAGTGCGGGGTCGCTGGTGCCGCCGCCCTTGAGACCGACGTCATGGAACGAGATGTAGCTCGCCGGCAGCACTGAAATATCGATGCTGCCTGCGACATTGAGTTCGAGCCCGGTGACGTCGCGGATCTGGGCTTCCACCGACTTGCGCAGCGCGTCGCGGTTGATGAGCCAGGAGGTCGCGATCAGGGCGATCAGCGCCACGCCGAGCAGCGCCGCGATCGGCGTCCCGAGGCGCTTCATTCCTTGGGCCATGGTCAATGGCATGTCCTGATCGGGTTGGTCGTTGGAGCCAGATGGGCGGGCCGGGAAACCTGCGTGCCCACGCCCAACCCCCGCAACTTGATGGGTTTTCTTGTCGCTTTCAAGGCCGCGGAACAGTTATGCCCACGGCGTGGGCAGCTTCTATCACCCAGGGGCTGAACGGAGAACCCCGTATCATTGACGGCTTCGGACGATTTCGCCTAATAATCGCCGCCAACAAGGCGCGACGGCCTGCAAGCCGAAGGTTCACTCGAAGGTAATTTGCATGAACAAGGTCTATCCCGACGCCAAGTCGGCTCTCGAGGGCGTTCTCAAGGACGGCATGATGATCATGTCGGGCGGCTTCGGTCTCTGCGGTATCGCCGAAGAGCTGTCGGACGCGATCCGCGAGGCCGGCGTCAAGGGCCTGACGGTGGTCTCCAACAATGCCGGCGTCGACGGCATCGGGCTCAGCCGCCTCTTGGAAACCCGGCAGATCAAGAAGATGATCTCGTCCTATGTCGGCGAAAACAAGCTGTTCGCCCAGCAATTCCTCGCCGGCGAGCTGGAACTCGAATTCAATCCGCAGGGCACGCTGGCCGAGCGCATTCGTGCGGGCGGCGCCGGCATCCCGGCCTTCTACACCAAGACCGGCGTCGGCACGCTGATCGCCGAGGGCAAGGAAGTGAAGGAGTTCGATGGCGAGAAGTACCTGATGGAGCGCGGCCTGTTCGCCGACCTCGCCATCGTGCACGCCTGGAAGGGCGACACCGCCGGCAACCTCATCTATCGCAAGACCGCGCGCAACTTTAACCCGATGATGGCGACCGCCGCCAAGGTCACGGTGGCCGAGGTCGAGCATCTGGTCCCGGCCGGCGAACTCAATCCCGACCACATCCACACGCCCGGTATTTTCGTGAAGCGCATCGTCGAGGTCGGCACGGCCAAGAAGCGCATCGAATTCCGCAACACCCGCCCGCGTACCGCCGCTTAAGCGTATCAGGAGACTCACATGGCCTGGACCCGTGAACAGATGGCCGCGCGTGCCGCGAAGGAATTGCGCGACGGCTACTACGTCAATCTCGGCATCGGCATCCCGACGCTGGTCTCGAACTACATTCCCGACGGCATGGACGTCAGCCTCCAGAGCGAGAACGGCATGCTCGGCATGGGCCCGTTCCCCTATGAGGGCGAGGAAGATGCCGACCTCATCAATGCCGGCAAGCAGACAGTGAGCGAGCTGCCCTCGACCTCGTATTTCTCGAGCGCCGATTCCTTCGGCATGATCCGCGGCGGCCACATGGATCTGTCGATCCTCGGTGCCATGCAGGTGGCCCAGAACGGCGATCTCGCCAACTGGATGATCCCCGGCAAGATGGTCAAGGGCATGGGCGGCGCGATGGACCTCGTCGCCGGCGTCAAGCGCGTCGTCGTCGTGATGGAGCATTCCGCCAAGGACGGCGCCAAGCTGCTGAAGCAGTGCAACCTGCCGCTGACCGGCGAGCGCGTGGTCGACATGGTCGTCACCGATCTCGCCGTCTTCACCATCGACAAGCACGGCAACGGCGGCATGGCGCTGATCGAGCTCGCCGACGGCGTCACGCTCGACGAGGTCAAGGCCAAGACCGAGGCCGAATTCCGCGTCGCACTGAAGAACACGTAAGGTCTTCGCAAAGGGGGCGCGCATGACGATACGGTCAGCGCGTCCCGGCGACGCCGATTTCATCGCACGCACCATCCTGTCGTCGCAGCGCGGCTATCGGCCGCGTGGCTGGTTCGACGTCGCGCTCGGCTGGCCTGAAGCCCAATGCCTGGATTTCATCGCGCGGGTCTCGACTGCTCGCGCGGTGTCGATGTGGCACGTCTCGCAGTTTTTGGTCGCTGAGGTCGACGGGGAGCCGGCCGCCGCGCTCTGTGCCGTGCCTGCAGCAGGCACCGGACCCGCGGCCTGGCGCGCGATCGAAGAGGTCGGTATTGCGACCGGGCTCGCTGCGTCAGAGCTGGACTCCATCCGTCAGCGTGGCGCCTATTCGCGTGTCTGCTGGGTTCAGGGCGGCGAGGGCGATTGGATGATCGAGCATGTTGCAACTGATCCCGCCTATCGCGGCCGCGGCCTCGTGCAAGCACTGATTGCCTACGCGCTGGATAAGGGGCGGAAGGCTGGATTTGCCCGGGCGACGATATCGTTCCTGATCGGCAACGAGCCGGCCGAGCGCGCCTACGCCAAGGCCGGATTTGTCTTTGCGGAGGAGAAGCGCGATCCCGCGTTCGAAGCGATCATCGGCGCGCCCGGCTTTCGAATGTTTGTGCGCGCGATTTGATCGCCCCGCGCGAGCGGTGAAGGTTGAAAGGCGGAGCGCGCCTCAATCTCGTCATTGCGAGGAGCCCTTGCGACGAAGCAATCCAGGCTGTCTCTGCGGAAAGATTCTGGATTGCTTCGCTGCGCTCGCAATGACGAAGGATGGCGTCGCCGTCGCTCTTGCGATTGACACGCCAACGTGCCGAGGCATTACGACCTCGCCGCCCACACTTTTCCCCACCGCACAGACACACTTGCGACCCATGACGGCTCCTCGCGCACCAGGCGGAAGCCGAGATTGGCGGGCGGCACGCCCTGCGCACAGCCGCCGGCGCGGGCGTCGCGGATGAAGTCGGTGACATAGGCGCGGTGCGCGCCTTCGGCGACGCGCACGCCGCAATTCACCGTCGGACGGCCGGCATTGCCGGCTTCGTCGACGCGTGAACGAACGAAGCAGGTCGAGGTCCACTCCCAGACATTGCCGGCGAGATCGGAAACGCCGTGCTCGTTCGGGCCGAACTTGCCGAACGGATAGGCCGTCGTGTCGGAGAGGTCGCGTTCGGATTCACGCTCATAGCGGCTGATCCAGCGCTTTGCAGGATCGTCTGCGTCCACCGACGCGCCGTCATCCCTGAATCTGGAGCCGGCCGCAAAGGCCCATTCCGCGTCGCTCGGCAGGCGGTAGTGCTGGCCGGTCTTGCGCGACAGCCAGCCTGCATAGGCTTCCGCATCGTGCCAGCTGACCTGCACGACGGGGCGATCGAGCGCGACCGCGACGCCGCGATCGAGCGCGCGGCAAGCTCCGTCCTGTACGCAAAGCTGGTAGTCGGCCGAGGAGACCTGCTCACGCATGATGTGGAGTGGCCGATTGAAACGCATCGCGCGCAGCGGCGCTTCGGCTTGCTGCCCGGCACGCGTGAAGTCGCCGGCCTCGCGATAGGACAGATTGCCCGGCGCGATCTTGACGATGGCCGGCTCGGTCGCGGTGCCTTGGACCGCCATGTCCGAGACCAGTGGTGCGACGGCAATCGGTCCTGCGAGCCCGGCAGCGCAGGCCAGTGCCAGTTTCAGTTTGAATGCGATCAACATGGTCATTCCCCAAAAGAAGAAGGGGCCGGTGGTGGCCGGCCCCTTGTCGCGCCTAGTTGGTGGCGGGAGCCGGTACCTCCGCAGGCGCTTTCACCTGGGTCATCAGATCGTCGTTCCACTTGCCTTCGACCTTGAAGTGCGCGGTGGCGCCGAGATCTGCGGCCTCGATCAGGTTATGCGTGACATAGGCGTAGATGCCGGGCTGCAGGAACTTGTACATCGCAGCTCCTGCCGAGCCGCCGCGGACGAACCAGGTCTCGAGTCCCGTCTCAGGCGCGTTGGAGAACTTGCCGGTCTCCCAGACATAGTCGCCATGGCCGCCGATCAGATGCGGACGGCTGTCGCGATTGGCCTGCGAATGCACGATCAGCACGTTCTCGCCGACCTTGGCCGTCAACGCGTTCTTGCCGGTGAGCGCGCCGACCTTGCCGTTGAACACGACGTGGGTGGGGATCAGCTTCTTCATCACCTCTTCGGTCTCGGTGAAGGCTTCGCCCGGCGAATCGTAGGACTTGAAGTTGCCCTTCTCGTCGCGCGGCACATACATGTCCTGCTCGCCGACATAGTAGACCTTGTCGTACTTCAGTGCGTGGCCCTTGCCGTCGTTGAGGCCGTCGCGCGGCAGCACCATCACGGCGCCGTTCATGCCGGAGACGACATGCCAGGGGATCATCGGGCCGCCCGGCGCGCAGTGATAGACGAACACGCCGGTCCGCGTTGCCTTCCAGCGCAGCACGACCTGCTCGCCGGGATTGACCAGCGTGAGCTCGGCGCCGCCGAGCGCGCCGGTCGCGGAGTGGAAGTCGATATTGTGTGGCATGGTGTTGGTCGCGGGATTGACCAGCGTCACTTCGACATAGTCGCCTTCATGCACGACCATCAGCGGGCCCGGCATCGAGCCGTTGAAGGTCATGGCCTGGAAGGTGGTGCCCTTGTCGTCGATGACGACCTTCTTCTCTTCAATGGTGAGCGTGAACTCCATGATCTTTGGGGCCTGCGTCGTGGCCTGCTCATGCGCGTGCACGAAGGGTGGGGCGACCAGCTCGACCTTCTGCCGCGGCAGCTTGAGATCGTTGGCAGCGAAAGCGGGTGTCGCCAGCATCAGGGCGGTCGCGGCGGCGCTGATCAATGCGGCTCTGCGGGTGAACATCGGAAGCATCCTTCATGTGAAAGGGTTTTGATGACGGATGCAGTGTGCGCCGATCTCGGCAAGAGTGTTTGCGCTGCGACAAGCTTTTGCCGGATTCGCCTCCGGTAAAATCCTTAAGAGATTTGCCGAAGATTCGGCGGTGCGAACGACATCACCGCACGTCGTGCGACGTCAGTCGCAACAGCGGCAAATCGTTCGCATGTTCAGCTGCGTTGAATTGTAAATGAATGGATGCGTCAACTAGAGCAGCTGGATCGCAATCCAGACCGTGCCCCAGATCGCAAGCGACAGCGCGGCAAACACGGTGGCCATGATCGCCAGGGCGCGCACGATATAACCGATGCCAGCGGTGGGCGCGGCAGGGACGGGACGAAAATCGTCAAGGCGCGGGATATGGCCGCGAACGCCGGAAAGCCAGAGAACGAGATCGAGCGCGAACGACGCCATGGCCTATCTCCAGGGGGCAATGACTAAACGTGACCGTGGGCCCAATCCGGCGCTCAGACTTTGAGCAAGCGCAAGGTCGCCGGTCCGAAAACGGGTAATCCAATGCCATCCGGGATTTGCCGCGGCCCTGCGCGGCATCGATTTACGAATGGGTAGGACATGAGGACTGATCTCGCAGCGAGCTATGGCGAAGAACGCCTGCCGCGCTACACGAGCTATCCGACCGCGCCGCACTTCTCGCCGGCGATCGGCGCCGACACTTACGCCCGATGGCTGGCCGAGCTTCCCTCGGGAGCCAGCGCGTCACTTTATCTGCACGTGCCGTTTTGCCGTGAGATGTGCTGGTATTGTGGCTGCCATACCCAGATCGTCCGCCGCGACGGGCTGATCGCGGCCTATCAGCGCACTCTGCGCAGCGAGATCGCGCAGGTCGCCGAAACCATCGGCCGCCGCATCAAGGTGGAGCACATCCATTTCGGCGGCGGCACGCCGACGATCATGGCGCCGGAGGCCTTTGCCGAGTTGATGGCAGCGATGCGTCACGCGTTCTTCGTGCTGCCGTCGGCCGAGATCGCGGTCGAGATCGATCCGCGAACATTGACCGCCGACATGGTCGAGGCGATGCGGCTCTCCGGCGTCAATCGCGCGAGCCTCGGGGTGCAGAGTTTCGATCCCGTCGTGCAGCGAGCGATCAATCGCGTGCAGAGCTTCGAACAGACTGCTTCCGTGGTCGATATGCTCCAGCGCGCCGACATCAAGGGGATCAATTTCGACCTGATCTACGGGCTGCCGCACCAGACCGTCGCTTCGTGCCTTGATACCGTGCGGCGTTCGCTTGAGCTCGCGCCGGCCCGCTTCTCGGTGTTCGGCTACGCGCATGTGCCGACCTTCAAGAAGCACCAGCGCATGATCGACGAAAACCATCTGCCCGACGGCCTTGCGCGTCACGACCAGGCCTGTGCGATCGCCAATGCGTTGAAGGAGGCCGGCTACGTGCAGATCGGGCTCGACCATTTCGCGCGTCCCGACGATGCCATGGCGGTGGCCTTCGAGGATCGGACACTGCGGCGTAATTTCCAGGGCTATACCATCGACAGAGGCGAGGTCCTGCTCGGCTTCGGCGCAAGCGCAATCGGCCGTCTGCCGCAAGGCTATGTCCAGAACGAGGTGCAGATCGCCCCCTATTCGCAGAGCATCGCCGCCGGCCGTCTCGCTATCGCGAAGGGTTATGGCCTCACCGACGACGACCGCCTGCGCGCCGACATCATCGAGCGCATCATGTGCGAATTCAGCGCCGATCTCGGCGACATCTGCGCGCGCCATGGCGCAGAGGCGGAGGCGATGCTGAAGTCGGCGTCGCGCCTGAAGCCGCTGATCTCGGACGGTGTCGTGAGACTGGACGGCGACCGCCTCGCGGTCGCGAACGACTCGCGCTTCCTGGTGCGTAGCGTCGCCGCCGCCTTCGATGCGCATCTCGATACGGCGAAGCAGTTGCACAGCCGGGCGGTGTGAGGTCTCTCCTCCCGTCATTCCGGGGCGCGCGCAGCGCGAGCCCGGAATCCATTGCTCCACGTCATCCGCAGCGCGATGGATTCCGGGGTCACGCCATCCAAGTCGGCTATTGCCGACTTGGATCTTCAAGTCTGCCGAACTCGGGTAAACCCGAGTTCGGTGGCGTGCCCCGGAATGACGACTTTGCCCCAGCTTGCGCTTCAACAAAGAGATCGCGCCCCGCTCGGCTATCGTCATTTCGGAAGGGAGTTGCCCATGCCTTTCCGATCCGACGATCTGGTCGATGACATCATGCGTACGGCGCCGCACACGATCCGCGTGTTCCTTGCCTTCAGGATGGCCTGCGTCGGCTGTCCGATCGCAACCTTCCACACGGTGGAAGACGCCTGCCGCGAGCATGGCATCGACCGCGATAAATTCCTCGCCGCGCTGTGCGAATGCGTGCCGGCGTGAGGCGGGTTGGAGTCCGCGCGGGGCGCGCGCGGAGTCCCGGGTGAGGGCGAGCTTTCGCCGCAAGCGGAAGCGTCCCTCACCCCTATGTCACGGACAGAAGTAACGCCGCAAGCCGATCTCACGCCGGGCCGCTGTCCACCGTCCGCTCTGCCAGCACGACGATCCTGTGTGGATCGCGCAGGATGATGCGCTGGCGGCCACTCTCGACGAGGCCCTGCTGTTCCCAGCCGCTGAGGATGCGGCTGACGGTGTGCAACGTGGTTCCGGTCATCTGGGCGATGTCCTGGCGGCTGATCGGGAAGTCGATCTCGATGCCACGATCGAGTTTCTTGCCGGACTGTTTGGCGAGCCGCAGCAGCGCATGCGCGACGCGCTGCTCGACCTGCTGGGTCGATATCTCGAGGATGCGGGTGTGGCTCTCCTGTAGCCGCGTGCCGACGGTCTGAAGTGTGTTGGCGGCAAGGGCCGGAAACCGCTCGATCAGCCGTGGCCAGGCCGAGGTCGGCCAGATCAGCACGACGCTGTCATCGACCGCCATCGCAGTCGCCGGATAATGCGCGGCTCCGATCGCCATCGCGAGTCCGAACGTCTCGCCGGGGGCGACATAGCGCACCACGATCTGCTCGCCGGTCGGCGTGGTCTTGGCCGCGCGGACGTGGCCGTGCAGCAGCAGGAAGAAGGATTGCGCGTCCGCGCCCTGCTCGAAAATGGCACTGTTCTTGGGATAGCGCGCCGAGCGGGCCTCGCGCAGGATCTCGTCGAGGTCCTCCGGCTTGACACCCCCAAACAGCGGCAAACGCGCAACCAGCGATGTGTCGACCTTGGCCATTCTGCCTCCTTGGCGCTCGGGAGTGTGATGGCACCTGCAATCGTCCGATAGTTTGCGATAGCGCAAAACGGGCCGGCCGGGCGGCAGTATTTTTCCAGACAACGGTCCGAATTCACAGGAGTTGCCCCATGGCTGGCGCCCGATCCCGTAACTTTCAGGGCTGGCCGCTGTTTGCGAACAGCTTTCGGCCCTTTTTCCTGTTGGCTGCGATCCAGGCGGGGCTGTCGATTCTGGCCTGGCTGCCGATGTTCTATGGCGAATTGTCGGTGAGTTCCGCCTTCGCGCCGCGCGACTGGCACGTCCACGAAATGCTTTATGGCTTCCTGCCGGCGGTGATCACGGGGTTCCTGTTCACGGCGATCCCGAACTGGACCGGGCGGCTGCCGATCCAGGGCACCTCGCTGGGGGCGCTGCTGGTGGTCTGGCTGGCCGGGCGCATTGCCGTGACGCTGTCGGCGGATATCGGGTGGACGTTTGCGCTTGTCGTCGATGCTGCCTTCCTGACCCTGGTCGTCGCCGCCGCGACGCGCGAGATCATCGCGGGCGGCAATTGGCGCAACCTGCCCGTGGTGGTCCTGATGCTCGTGCTGCTGGCGGGCAACGTCGCCTTTCATCTCGAAGCGCATTTCGAGGGCGCGGCTGATGTCAGCATCCGCGTCGGCATCGGCGTGGTCGTGCTGCTGATTGCGCTGATCGGCGGCCGCATCATCCCGAGCTTCACCCGCAACTGGCTGGTCAAGTTCAATCCCGGCCGCCTGCCGGTGCCGTTCGGGCGCTTTGACGGCGCGGTGATCGGATGCAGCGCGATCGCGCTCATCTCATGGATCGCGGCGCCGCTGAACACCATCACCGGCGTGGTGACGGCGCTTGTCGGTGTCCTGCACCTGGTGCGGCTTGCGCGCTGGGCCGGCGACCGCACCTCGCGAGAGCGGCTGCTCCTGATCCTGCATGTCGGCTACGCCTTCGTGCCGCTCGGCTTCCTGCTGCATGCCGCGGCCGTCTTCGGCGCGTTGCCGCCGAGCGCGGGCATTCATGCCTGGATGGCGGGCGCGGCCGGAACCATGACGCTCGCGGTGATGACACGTGCGAGCCTCGGTCATACCGGACAGGCGCTGACCGCCTCGCCCGCGACGCAAGGCATCTACGTCGCGATCATCGTCGCTGCGCTGGCGCGGGTTGCAGCTGTCGTGCTGCCTGCGCATAGTGATGCGCTGCTGCACATTGCGGCCTGCGGCTGGGTCGTCGCTTTCCTTGGCTTTGCCATCGCGTTCGGACCGCTGCTCGCCGGTAGCCGCCGGCGCGCATTGGCCATCATGGGGGTGCCCGCCGCGACACGCTAAGCCGCGGTCGCCGCGGGCACCTTGGCCGGCCTGGCCTGGGGCCGCATGCCCCGGCGCCATTCGGTGATGGTGCAGCCGAAGCGGCCGCGGAACCAACGGGCCATCGCGCTCTGCGCGGAGAATCCGAGCTGCGCGGCGATGCCGGCCAGCGGCCGGCCAGGATCGTCGATCAACTGGATCGCGAGATCGGCGCGCTGCGCGTCGAGAATGGCCGAGAAGCTGGTACCGGCCTCGGCCAGATGACGGTGGATGGTGCGGCGGGTGCACGCGAAGTACTCGGCCACGCGCTCGACCGTGCAGTCGCCGTTTGCGAGCAGGATGCGGACGATCTCGTCGACCTTCTCCTCCCAGCTTGACGGCCGCGTTTCGATCGCCTCGATGCGCTTGCGCAGATAGCTCGCGACCAGCGGATGGGCGCTCGGGATCCGGCGCTCCATGTCGTGTGCCGACAACAGGATCGCGTCGTCATCGGCATTGAAGGTCACGCGGCAGCCGAAGAACGCGCGACAGCGCTTGCGGTCGTGCGGCGGCGGATAGCGCAGGTGAACCTCCAGCGGCCGCCAATCGCTGCCGAACAACGACTGGATGATGCGGTGGACGCTGCCGAGCACCATGTCGATCGACTGGCGTGGCGCGGTCGGCTGACTGCCGCGCAGATGCACCGTGATGGTTACGGTCTGCTTGTTGCGGGCGACGTCTAGCCGCATGCCGTCGTGATGGACATGGATGAAGCGCGAGAAAGCTTCGATCGCCTCGCCGACGGTCGCCTGTTCGCGCACGATCAGGCCGACCGTTCCAAAATTGGTGAGTCCGCCGCGCTCGGCGAGGCGCAAGCCAAAATCTTCGGCACCCGAAGACTTTGCCGACAATTCGAGCAGGCGACGCATGCTTGTGACGGCAATGGGCGTATCGGGCTCGTCGAGGCAGGCCAGTGGCAGCCTGACCTTGCGCATCATCTGTTTGGGGTCGAGCCCGACCGACCGGGCGACCTCCGGGTAATAGCTCAAGCTTGCGCTGCGAATGAGGTCGGCCATGCGAACCGCTTCTGCCTGCCATTCCCGCGGATGTCCCGAAATGTAAAGTTTCTGTCCCGATCCGTCAAATCTGGGAACTCGGTGCGACATACATAGGGGAGACCGAAGCACCGGCGCGAATGCAGTGCTCATGACGGCGCAGCAGGGCGGTGGGCCCCGCGGCCGTCTCGGATCATTTGAGCATACATTGCTGGATCTGGATTATGCCGGGGAACACGCTTTCCAAGGGCGAGGTATTCGTCATCGACACCGACGCCGCCTCCCGCGAACAACTTTCGACCGCGCTCCAACAAAGCGCCTATGACGTGATCTGCTTTGCAGACGGCGCATCGTTGTTGTCGGAAGCGAAGGCACGGATGCCGGCCTGCGTGCTGCTGGAGATGCCGACGGATCGCTCCGGGCTCGACGTGCTCAGGCGCTTGCGCGAGGAAAACTGCATGGCGCCGGTCCTTGTGACGTCGGCGAACGGCAGCATCGCCATGGCCGTCGATGCGATCAAGAGCGGCGCGGCCGATTTCATTGAGAAGCCGTTCCGTAGCCACGACGTCGTCGGCCGGATCGATGCCGCCATCGACGAGTCCGCGCAGCCCGCCTCGTGCCGGCAGCGCTGGCTGCCCGGCTGCGAAGCCCTGACCGCGCGTGAGGGCGACGTGCTCGAGCACCTCGCAGCCGGCCTCACCAACAAGGAGATCGCCCGGCGCATGCATCTGAGCGCGCGGACGATCGAGGGCTATCGCGCCGGCATCCTGAAGAAGGCCGGTGCCCGCAACGTGACCGATCTGCTCCGCCGCATCTTTGGCCAGGTTTCGCCCACGCTAATCTGAAGCTCTACTTCTGGGCTCGACTTCGGAGGCCTAACTCGGCCGCGGGACGACGTTGTGTTCCACGGCCATGGTGTCGCCGCAGCGGCGCCCCACGGAAACCCCAATCGAACCGGTTCCTTCCCTGCCGCGTCTCAACACGATGGCGAGGCATTTTTCGCGCGTCCGGCTGGCGGCGCGGCGATACTGGCAGGAGGAACTATGCGCATCACCGCAAAATGTTTGGCAACGACGAGCCTGGTTATGCTGGCCAGTGCGGCGGCGTTGCCGTCATGGGCCGCCGACGTGGACGCAACTTCGGCGATCGACACCGTCACAGTTTACCCTGACGGCGCCACGGTTACCCGAATCATCGCGCTGGACCTCGCTTCCGGCGACAGCACGCTGGTCGCCAAGGACTTTCCGCTCTCGCTCGATCCGTCCTCGCTGC
Organism: Bradyrhizobium sp. AS23.2; assembly: GCF_001908185.1. Taxonomy (GTDB): domain Bacteria; phylum Pseudomonadota; class Alphaproteobacteria; order Rhizobiales; family Xanthobacteraceae; genus Bradyrhizobium. Next base: position 16,944 of record NZ_LGHM01000072.1, on the reverse strand, counting down.
GCGTTGAAGGCGAGGCGGGGGCCAAGCTCACCATCGGCACGATCGACGCGCGGCCGCCGCGCGCGGCGCTGCCCGTCAACCTGCCCGAGCTCGACAAGCGCATCGAAGCGCTCAGGGATCAGCGTGCCGATCTGCAAGGCGCGATCGACGCAGCCAACGCCCGGCGCAAATTCGCGCAGCACTTTGCCGAAGCTTCTCCCGCCGGTCTCGGCGACAAGGGCGAGGCGCGGCCGATCACCGAATGGCGCGCGGCCTTTGCCGCGGTCGCCGAGGAGATCGCGACCGCCGACACTGCGATCCGCGACGCCACGCGAAAACAGCGCGAGATCGATCGCCAGATCGCGCAGCTCGAAGCGGAGCGCTCCGCCAAGCCGCCGAGCAAGCTCGAGGTGAGGATCGACGTCGCCTCGGCAGCCGCGACCAAGGCGACGCTGCGGGTGACCTATGCCGTGCGCAATGCGCGTTGGGTGCCGCTCTATGACGCCCGGCTCGACACCGGCGCCAAGGACCGCAAGCCGCAAGTCGAACTGGTCCGCCGCGCCGAGGTCACGCAATCGACCGGCGAGGACTGGTCCAACGTCACGCTCGGCGTCTCCACGGTTCGCATCGGCCGCGGCGGCAGCGCGCCGGAGCTGAACTCGCTGGTCGCGCAATATCCGCAAGTGCCGAAGCCGATGGCGCTCGGCGCGGCCTCGGATCTGGTGCGGTCCGCGCCAGCGCCGCGTCAGATGCAGTATGCGGCAAAATCCACGGAGGCGGCCGAGCCGCGCGAGCGTGCCGATGAGCAGCAGGCGGTCGCCGAGATCGGCGACTTCCAGGCCACGTTCAGGATTCCCGGCCGCGTCAGCCTCGGCGCTGCCGAGGGCGCCAAGAGCCTGCGCATCGCGTCCATGAGCGTGCCCGCCGATCTCGCGGTCCGTGCCGCACCGGTGATGGATCCGACTGCCTTCCTCGAAGCCAGCTTCAAGCAGACCGATGATGCGACTCTGCTGCCGGGCAAGGTCGCGATCTACCGCGACGGCGTCTTTGTCGGCCGCGGCAAGATCGCTGCCTCGGCCAAGGACGACATCGTGCGGCTTGGTTTCGGTGCCGACGACAAGATCAAGATCGAGCGCGCGGTGCTCAAGCGCAACGAGGGCTCCGCCGGCCTCCTGGTCACGACGTCGAAGACCGACGAGCGCGCGTTCAAGACCACCTTCCGCAACGGTCACGACTTCCCGATCAAGGTCGCGATCGAGGATCAGTTGCCGGTCAGCGAGAACGAGGACATCGTCGTCGAGATGCTGACCTCGTCCACACCGCCGACCGCGAGCAACATCCGCGACCGGCGCGGCGTGCTGGAATGGACGTTCGACGCCAAGCCCGGCGATGTCAGGGACATCAACTTCGCCTGGCGCATCCGCTGGCCGAAGGACAAGAGCATGGTGATCGTGCCGGCTGGCTAGAAATATGGTGCGTTCGAATCGAACCGCGGTCCCGTCTTACCTCTCCCCGCAAGAACGGGGAGAGGGAGAGGAGAGAGCGCCCGGTCTCACTTCGCCTTCAGGAAGTCGGCGACTTCGAGCAGCATGAACTCGTCGTCGTCGGCCTTGTTGGGATCGCGGCTGGACGAGAACGGCAGGTTGTTGTCATTGCCGACGATGATGTGGGTGTCATCGACGCAATCGACATTCTCGATGGTGAAGAACGGGAAGGTGTAGACGCCGTCATTCAGCGGTTTGCGCGCCTTCTTGTCGGGATCCCTAATCTTCAACAGGTCGATGTAGCCGATCTTGCGCACGGGCTTGCCGACATTGGCGTCCGAGAGCTCGATCTTGTAGATGCGCTTGAACTTGGCGAGATCAGGAAAGCAGTTCTCGCCGCGGGTGCCTTGCGGACAGGCCTTGTCGGCGGTGCCTTCGCCGTTGTCGCGCTCGATGATGAGGCCGCTGGTCGGGTCGATCATGTTGAAGTCGCCGATGGCGTTGCCGTTCTGCTCGAACACATACTGCCAGTAGCGGCCGGTGAACTTCTCCGCCGCGACGTCGAATTCGAGGATGCGCGAGGCTTCCTTGCCGTCGACCCTCTCCCAGTCCTTCTTGTCGGCATCCCACAGCGGACCCTCGAGCAGGCCGTAGAGGAACTTGCCGTCCTTGGACGCCGCAAAGCCCTCATAGCCCTTGGAGCGGCGGAGGTTGACGTTGGTATAGGTCGCGCCCGGGGCGCCGGGGGTCGCAACCGCCCAATGATCGGGCGAGCGCACCGGCTTGCCGTCGGCAACCGTCTCGAACACGCCGAGGATCTTGCCGGTCTTGTCGGCCTTCAGGATATAGGGTCCGAACTCGTCGCCGATCCAGAAATTGTCGCCGATGATCTGGAAGCCTTCGGTGTCGAAGTCGGCGCCGGTGAGGTAGCGCTTCTGCGTGTCCTCGTGCACGATGCGGAACGGCACTTTCTTGTCGGGGTCGTGCAGGAAGATGGTCTCCTGCCGCTCGATCTTGCCGCTGGCCCAGTCCATCTTGTAGCGGTTCAGGTACAGCATCGAGTCCATCGAGTTGGCGCGCGCGCCCATGCCGTTGTCGGTGATCACCCAGAAGGTGCCGTCGGGCATGGTCTTGATGCCGGAATGGCCCTGCAGCGGCTGGCCCTTGAACGGCAGCGCGACGCCGGTCGGGCGCTCATAGGACTTGCCCATCACGGTGCCGAGCGCGTCGACGCGCTTGCCGGTGGTGTACTTGCCTGAGGTCTTGAGATCGGCGGGCGCGTCGGCCGGCGCGTCGATGAAGGTGGCGGCCGGCATCACCACGTGGCCGGCGAGCTTGGCCGGGAATTCGCCTTCGTTCTGCGCGAGCGCCGTGCTCGCGGTGAGAATGATCGTTGCGACGGAGGCAAGAAAAGTCGCGCGCATGTGCGTCTCCTGTTAGCGGACGCACGCCTTATGCTGTCTGCAGATTGCAGTTTTGTGAAACCGGGCCAAACGCCGCGGCAGCTAGGTTATTCTTCACCGCGCCGGTCAATGAGGACACGTCGTCATCAGCCGCGACGAACAGAAAGATCACAGCCACGTTGCGACACTGCGGCAGCCTTACACGCCCTCATAGACCAATCTGGTGAAGAAACCGGGATCGATGACGAACTGCCCCCATTTCGCGTCGAACGCGGCAGTGGGCTTGGCGGCAACGACTTCGTCGCGCGTTTTCCCCTGTTTCTTGAGGTTGCCGACATTGTCCCGGATAGCGACCAGCATGTCGCGAAATTCCTGTAGCTCGGCCTTGTTGCTGACGGGCCTGCCGTGACCGGGAATGATGATGGTGTCGCTTTTGCTCGCCGCCAGATTGGCGTCGGACGCCGAGATCATGCCGTCGATGCTGCCGCCGGTCGAATAGTCGATAAACGGATAAATGCCGTTCCAGTAGGTATCGCCCGCATGAAGGATGTTGGCCTCAGTAAACGTAACGGAAACGTCGCCATCGGTGTGCGCTGGCCCGTAATATTTCAGGGCGATCGATTCGCCGTTGAGCTTTAGGCTATGTTCCCCAGCGAAGACCTCAGCGGGGATAGCGTCGGCGGGAGAGGCAAGGAAATTGTAGTCCCAGTCTTCGACCCGCTGAATGCCGGAAAGATGCTTGCGGGTGTTTTCGTGTGCAATGATCTGCGCGCCTGCCGCGTGCAGCCATTCATTGCCGTCGGCATGGTCGAAGTGCCAGTGCGTATTGATCAGATGCGCGACCGGCTCGCTGCCGAGCTCGGCGATCGCCTTGCTCAGCCGGGGGCGCGAGACGCCGATTCCGGCGTCGACCAGAAGCTTGCCGTCAGGTCCCGTGAGGACGGCAATGTTGCCTCCGGATCCTTCGAGGATACTGACATTGTTGCGCAGCTTGTGGGTCGTGATGGGAGACGTTGCCGCGCTGTCCTTGATCAGGCTGACGAGGCCGCGCGCCTCTGCAAACGCCTGCCTGGGGGTAAGCCAACCGGTCGCGGCAGTGAACGTGCCGCCGATGCAACACACGCAAAAACCGCGTCGGGACAACGAGGGAGGTTTTAGCGATCCCATGCAATCCTCGCTTTCCGGGGGATTGTCGGCGGCGCCGATGATCGACCCGCCGTCAGCGCGGCAGGGTGGGACTAAAGACGTACGCGGTCTATCAGGATTGCACGATCGGATGCGATCGCGCGCAGTAGCCGGTTACTCCTTGACCGCCCCGGTCAGTGAGGACACGTAGTAATCCACGAACAGCGAGTAGAAGATCGCAACCGGCAGCGAGCCGAGCAGCGATCCCGCCATCAGGGCGCCCCATTGATAGACGTCACCGGTGACGAGCTCGGTCAGGATCGCGACCGGCACGGTCTTGTTGGCGCCGCTCTGGATGAAGGCGAGCGCGTAGATGAACTCGTTCCAGGACAGCGTGAAGGAGAAGATGCCGGCCGAGATCAGCCCGGGCACTGCGAGCGGCAGCGTGATCCGCCGCAGGATCTGCAGTCGCGTCGCGCCGTCGACCAGCGCGCATTCCTCGAGCTCGTAGGGGATCGACTTGAAATAGCCGATCAGTAGCCAGGTGCAGAACGGCACCAGGAAGGTCGGATAAACCAGGATCAGCGCCATCGGGCTGTCGAACAGGCCGAATTGCACCACGACGGTGGCGAGCGGAATGAACAGGATCGAGGGCGGCACCAGATAGGCAAGATAAATGCCGAGGCCGACATAGGGGCTGCCGCGGAAGCGCAGGCGCTCGATGGCGTAGGCGGCGAGCGTGCTGGCGAGCAGCGACAGCGTCGTCGAGCCGATCGCCACCAGCATCGTCGTCCACAGCCAGCGCGGATAGGCGGTGTCGAACAGCAGGTGCTTGACGTGCGCCAGCGTCGGCGAGGAGATCCAGAACGGATTGTGCTCCTTGAAGTTCATCAGCTCCGCGTTCGGCTTGAACGACGTGATCGCCATCCAGTAGAACGGAAACAGCAGGATGATCACGAAGCAGGCGAGCGGCAGGTAGATCATCATCAGCCGCCGCAGCCCGGAATCCCAGGCCATGGTGTCGGGCGCCGTCTTCGCGACGGCGGAGGCTTGCGCGACGGAATCAGTCATTGCTCTCTCCCTGCTGCCATTTGCGGCGCGCCAGGCCGAAATAGGAGAACACCGTCGCGAACACCAGGAACGGGATCATCGACACCGCGATCGCGGCACCTTCGCCGAGCTCACCACCGGCGATGCCACGCTGGAAGGCGAGCGTGGCGAGCAGGTGGGTCGAGTTCCCGGGGCCGCCGCGGGTGATGGCGTAGACGAGCTGGAAGTCGGTGAAGGTGAAGATGATCGAGAAGGTCATGACGATGGCGAGGATCGGCATCATCATCGGGAAGGTGATGTAGCGGAAGCGCTGCCAGGCGCTGGCACCGTCGAGCATCGCGGCCTCGTAGAGCGAGGGCGATATGGTCTGCAGGCCCGCCAGCAGCGAGATCGCGACAAAGGGAATGCCGCGCCAGATGTTGGCGGCGATCAGCGAGAAGCGCGCCGGCCAGGGCGAGCCGAGGAAGTCGATATTAGTCTCGCGCCAATGCAGCACGTCGACCAGCAAATAGGAGATGATCGAGAACTGCGGATCGTAGATCCACCAGAACGCCAGCGCCGAGAGCACTGTCGGCACGATCCAGGGCAGCAGCACGATGGCGCGCAGCAGGCTCTTGAACGGAAAATGGTTGTTCAGCAGCAGCGCGAGCCAGAAGCCAAGCGCAAATTTTCCGAAGGTCGCGATCGCCGTGTAGACCACGCTGTAGAACACCGCGTTCCACCACAGGGGATCGGTGAGCAGGTACTGGAAATTCTCGAAGCCTACGAAGACGCCGCTTCGGCCGATCGTGGTGTCGGTGAAGGCCAGCCAGATGCCAAGGCCGAGCGGATAGGTCAGGAACACCGCGAGCAGCCCGATCGCGGGCGCGAGGCACATCACGATCAGGAACGGCTTGTAGTCGAACAGGCGGACCAGCCAGGACGGCTGCCGCTGCGCCAGGGCAAGGGAGGAGAGTGTCGTCACGGACATCAGGGCGTTGTCCCGTCTGTGAGAGTCACCACATCGTCATTGCGAGGAGCCCGTGACAAAATTGCGAAGCAATTTTGCACTGGTGCGACGAAGCAATCCAGGCTCCAATCGCGGAGACAGACTGGATTGCTTCGCTTCGCTCGCAAGGACGGACGCTACTTCTGCCGTCGGAAGTACCGCTTGCAGCGCTGTTCGGCTTCTGCAGCCGCGGCCTCCGGCGTGGCCGCGCCGGTCGCAACGGATGCGAACATCTGGATCAGCACGTAGTCGGCGCTGACGGCACCGGTCGCCGTCGAGATCGGGCCCGCATAGCCGTCATAATAGGTGCTGTTCATCGTGTCCTTGAACAGCTTCACCTTGGGGTCTTGCGACCACACGGCGGCCTCCGCATAGGCGGCCAGCGGCTGGGCCCAGTAGCCGGAGTTGGCGTTGAGCCACGGCTCGTACTGGTCCTTTTCCAGCATGTATTGCAGGAAGGCCTTTGCGGCGTTGGGGGACTGGCTGTGCTTGAACACCATGGCGTTCAGCGTAAGGCCCGCCATCGGAGAGACCTTGGCCAGGCCCTTCGGCAGCAACTGATGCTCGCTGTCGTCGGCGATCGCCTTGGTTGCCGGATCGTTCTTCAGCGAGAAGTAGAGCGAGACGCCGTTGGCGGTCAGCGCGATCTCCTGCGAGGCGTAGGCGCGGTTGTTGCTGACGTCATTCCACGCCGTCGTGCCGGGGATGAAGGTCGGGTAGAGCTGCTTGACCCAGTTCAGCGCGGCGATCGTCTCCTTGCTGTTGATGGTGACGTTGCCTTCTTCATCGAGCAGGGCCGCATTGTGCGACCACAGCGCCCAGCTCGCGAAGCCGTTGCCGTCGCCCTTGGCGTTGCCGAGCGCGAAGCCGGCCGGCTTGCCGGCCTTGTGAAGCTTCTGGCACAGGTCGAGGAAACCGGCGTGGTCTTCCGGCGCCTTGTCGAAGCCGACCGATTGCAGGATCGATTTGCGGTAGATCAGGGGACCTGCGGTGGCGCCGAACGGCAGTCCGATCCAGGTGTCGCTCTTGTTCTTCTTGCCGTAGCGCTGCGCGAGCGGCAGCCAGCCGCCATAACGCTTGCCGACATAGTCGGCCACGTCGGTCAGCTCGATCAGCTTGTCGACATAGATGTGCGGAGCATCGGAGAAGCCGATGATGATGTCGGGGCCGGCGCCGGAATTGGCGGTCACCGCGGTCTGCTGGTTGATGTCCTCCCAGCCGACGAAATCGACCTTGACCTCGACGCCGGTCTCCTTGGTGAACTTGGCCGCATTGGCGCGGAACACGTCTTCGTCGGCCTGGACGAAGCGTACCGGCCGCAGCATGCGCAGGGTTGCGCCTTTCTCGATCGGCAGTTTCGGGGCGGGGACGTCCGCGGCCTTGATCGCGGATTCGGCGTTCGCCGGAGCACCGGTTGCTGCGACTGCCGCAGCGGACAGGCCCAGCGCCAAGGCATCACGACGTGTGATGTCGTTCCTCATCAGTTCCTCCCTATGATGTCTCCCTTCCCGGCGTTGATCGCCGGTGAAGGGCCGTTCCGGTTTCCAGCGCGTTTTTCGCGCCGACCGCCTAGCTGTTCGGGCCGCGATCCATGCTGACAGGCTGCCAGCGGCGGAGCGCGGTGTTCTGCAGCACCGACGGATTGACACAGCTTACCGGCCACATGCCCTGAAGCACCAGTGACAATTCGTAGCCCACGCGGCGCTTGCGCGCTTCGTCGAACCGTGCCGAGGCCGAGGCGACATGGGCGGTCAGGGTCACGTTCTCCATGCCAAGGATGGGATTGTTGTGCGAGGGCGGTTCCTTCTCCAGCACGTCGAGGGCGGCATGCGCGATCCAACCCTCCTGCAGCGCCTTGATCAGACTCTCCTCGTCCACCGTGGCGCCGCGGCCCGTATTGATGAAGACCGAGCCCTTCTTCATCTGCCGGAAGTGCTTCTCGGTCAGCATGTGATGCACCTCGGGCCGGGCCGGCGCGTGCATCGAGACGAAGTCCGATTGCGACAGCACCTCGTTCAGCGTCGCCGGGATGACGCCGTGGTCGTACATCAGGGTCTCCTGGATGAAGGGATCGTAAGCCATCATGCGCAGGCCGAAGGGCGCGGCGCGCTTCGCAACCGCACGCGCGACGCGGCCGAACGAGATGAAGCCGAGTGTCTGGCCCATCAGCCGCGGAATCTTCGACAGCGCCGGCCGGCCCTCCGCCCAGCGTCCGCTGCGCACCATCTTGTCCTGCTCGACCAGGCGGCGGAAGCCGGCGAGCAGCAGCATCATGGCGTGGTCGGCAACCTCCTCGATGAAGGTGTCGGGGATGTTGGTGACGGGAATGCCGCGGGCGGTCGCGGCCTTCACGTCGACGCTGTCCACGCCGACCGAGCCGAGCGTGATCACCTTGCAGTTCTCCAGCGCGTCGATGATCGACTTGGTGATCGGGATGCCCTTGGCATAGATGGCGTCGGCGGACTTTGCGGCGGCGATGAACCCGGCCTCGTCGGCCGGCGCCTCGATGATCTCGGCGTCGATCGGATCGAGCGCCTCGCGCTCATAGGAATAGTCGCTGCCCGCGACCGTGAAGCTCGCGCCCTTCGGCGTCACCACCCTGTATTTCGGCATTTCCTGCTCCCGATTTGGTCTGTCGGTTCTTGTTGTGACCCAGCCCTTATGGGCGGGCCTTTGCGTCTTTTACGCGAAATCGATGCGATCGCGTACAATTCCCGGTTGTCGGATGCGACGCCTCCTGCCGGTTTTTCCGCCTGCTCTCCGGGCTTCTACGGAGCGGCCCGTAACAGGTTGATAAGGGGTCTCGCACTAGAAGTTGATTCAATTTGTATCGATTCGCTTGCGTGCCTGTATCCCGTTATTGTCGGAGCCATCCCGTGAAGTTGAGCAATCTGAAGATCGCCCCCAAGCTTGGCATCCTTGTCGGCGTCACCTTGTTCGGCCTGTGCATCTCTGGTGTTCTCGCCGGCTATCTCATGAAGCGCGAGATGGTGAATGCGCGCATCGACCAGGCCAAGTCGATCGTCGAGATGGGGCGCAACTACGCCGCCGCCCTGACGAAGCGCGTCGATGCCGGGGAGCTGACGAAGGACGCCGCCCTGGCCGACCTTCGCCGCTACGGCAACGCGATGACCTACGACAACGGCGCGGGCTACCTGTTCGGCTCATCTTATGACGGCATCACCCAGCTCGCGCCCGATCCGAAGCAGATCGGCACCAACCGCATGGAGGTCGTGACCAACGGCCGCAAGCTGTCCTGGGAATTGATGAACGGCGCAAAGGCCAACGGCTCGATCCTGCTGTACTATGAGTATGCGAAGCCGGGCCAGGACGAGCTGATCCGCAAGATCAGCTACGCCGTGGCCGTCCCCGGCTTCGACATGTATCTCGGCACGGGTGCCTATCTCGACGATATCGACGCCAAGATGGGACCGGTCTACTGGCTCCTCGGCCTGGCCATGCTCGGTATCGTCATCGTCGCCGGCAGCGTCGCCTGGATGCTCGGCCGCAGCATCAGCCGTCCGCTCGCGCTGCTCGGCACGCGCATGAAGGAGCTCGCCGACGGCAAGCTCGAGGGTGACATCCCCGGCGTCGGCCGTGGCGATGAGGTCGGTGCGATGGCTTCCACCGTCCAGATCTTCAAGGACAACGCGGTTCGTATCCGTGACCTCGAGAAGACCGATGCGGAAGCCAAGGAGCGCGCCGCGGCCGAACGTCGCAGCGCCATGGAGGGCATCGCCAACGACTTCGAACGCAGTGTCAACGGCATCGTCCGCTCGGTCTCCTCGGCCGCGGCCGGCATGCAGAGCACGGCGCAATCCATGACCGCAACCGCCAGCGACGCCTCGTCGCGCGCGGCGACGGTCGGCGCAGCCTCGCAAAAGGCCTCTGGCAATGTCGGCACGGTTGCCGCCGCCGCCGAAGAGCTGTCGAGCTCGGTTGCGGAGATCTCCCGCCAGGTCACGCGCTCGACCGAGGTCGCGAGCAAGGCCGTCAACGATGCCGAGCGCACCAACGCCACCGTTCAGGTGCTCTCCTCCGGCGCCGAGAAGATCGGCGAGGTGGTCAAGCTGATCCATTCGATTGCGGCGCAAACCAACCTGCTTGCGCTCAACGCCACCATTGAAGCTGCGCGCGCCGGCGAATCCGGTCGCGGATTCGCTGTCGTCGCCTCCGAGGTCAAGGCGCTCGCCAACCAGACTGCGAAGGCGACCGAGGAAATCTCCGCCCAGGTGGCGGCGATGCAGACCTCGACCAGCGACGCGGTCGCGGCCATCTCCGGCATTACCCAGACGATCGCCGAGATGAGCGAGATCACCGCCGGCATCTCCGCCTCGATCGAGCAGCAGGGAGAGGCCACCCGCGAGATCGCCCGCAACATCCAGTCGGTCGCCGCCGGCTCGAGCGAGATCAACGCCCATATCGGCAGCGTCACCTCGGCCGCGGAAGCGACCGGCAGCGCGGCCACCGACGTGCTCACCAACGCCCGCGAGCTGGACAACCAGTCCGGCGCGCTGCGCAGCGCCGTCGACGGTTTCCTCGCCAAGGTGCGTGCGGCGTAGGTTTTCGCTCTGAATTCGTAGGGTGGGCAAAGGCGCGCGAGCGCCGTGCCCACCTTTTCTTTTTTGAGTTCGCTGTGACGTGTCGGTGGGCACGCTCCGCTTAGCCCACCCTACGATCTCGTGCCCCGGACGCAGCGCAGCGCTTCTTCAGCGGTGCGCTGCAGAGCCGGGGCCCATATCTCCGCGGCAATCTGGGTCCCGTCTCTGCGTAGCATCATTTCATGCCGCGCCGCGTCCGGGACACGAGACTGTCCCTACTGCTTCTCGATCCCCGCGTTCTTGATCAGCTTTTCCCAGAGCACGAGTTGCTCGTTCACAAACGTACCGAGCTCCTCCGGTGTGCCGGAGAAGGCGTCCATGCCGAGCGTGGCGAGCTGGGCCTTGATCTCCGGCTTCTCGACGATCTTCCTGATCTCGGCGTTGAGCCGCGCCACGATCTCCTTCGGCATGCCGGCCGGCCCGAAATAGCCCTGCCACGACGAGATGTCGAAGTCCGGCACGCCGGCCTCCTGCATCGAGGGCAGGTTCGGCACCAGCGGCGAGCGGTCCTTGGTGGTGACCGCGAGCGCGCGCAGCGCATTGCCGTTGACGTGCGGCAGGCCGGTCAGGATGTCCACGAACATCATCGAGACGCGTCCGCCCATGACGTCGTTGAGCGCCGGCGGTGAGCTCTTGTACGGTACGTGCAGGAGGTCGAGCCCGGCATTGTGCCCAAAGGTCGCGCCCGACACGATCGCCGAGGACGAGCCCGAGGCGTAGCTCAGCTTGCCCGGATTGGCTTTGCCATAGGCGACGAGCTCGCCGACGGTCTTGGCCGGCACCTCGGGATGAATGACCAGCATGAAGGGCAGGTCGCCGGTGCGCGCGACGGGGGTAAAATCCTTGACCGGATCGTAGGTCAGGCTCTTGAGCAGATAGGGATTGGCCGAATGCGTGGTGTTTGTCGTCACCAGCAGCGTGTAGCCGTCGGGTGCGGCGCGCGCGACATAAGTCGCGGCGATCATGCCGTTAGCGCCCGCCTTGTTCTCGATCACGATGCCGACGCCGAGCGCCTGCGACAGATGCTGGGAGATCAGTCGCGTCGTGGTGTCGGTGCCACTGCCGGCCGCGAACGGCAGCACCAGCGTGATGTTGCGGCTGGGCCAAGTGTCGGCCTGAGCAGTGGACGCGGCGGCGAGGCAGAGCGCGGCAGTACCGATTGCGCGCAGGTTTCGAATCAACGCTGACAACATGTTTGGACGTTCCCTCTTTTTCGTTGGTGGGGAACCTAGCTGCTCGGAGGATTAAGAGAAAGGCGCGTCTTCGCTCGATCTCGTGCCCCGGACGCAGCGCAGCGCTTCTTCAGCGGTGCGCTGCAGAGCCGGGGCCCATGCCGCGAGAAATCTGGGTCCCGGCTCTGCGATGCACCGCTTGCGCGCTGCATCGCGTCCGGGACACGAAAGCCTACTTCACCGCAGAACCCTGCCGCGAGGCAATCACGACGCCGGCGAGCACCAGCGCGTAACCGATCAGGTGAAACGGCTGGAGCTTTTCGCCGAGCAGCACGATCGCCATCGCCGAACCGAACACCGGGACCAGATGGAAGAACGGTGCGGCGCGATTCGGCCCGATCAGCGCCACGCCGCGATTGAAGAAGAGATAGGCCAGCGTCGAGGGGAAGATCAGGATGTAGCCGAGCGTCGCCAGCGTCACCGTGTCGAATTGCAGGACGCTGCCGCTCCAGGCCTCCCAGGCCGCCATGGGCAGCAGCATCATCGCGCCGCAGCAGGTGGTGAAGGAGAGAAAGGAGAGCTGATGAACCTTCGGCCGGCGCGGGATGAAGGCCGAGTAGATTCCGAACGCCACCAGAGAGGAGGCGAACATGATGTCGCCCCTGTTGAAGCTGATGCTTGCGAGCGCGGCGAGATCGCCCCGCAGGATGATGATCAGCACGCCCGCGAGTGAGATCGCGATGCCGGCGAGCTGCGCGCCGGTCAGGCGCACGCCGAACAGCACCAGCGACCACAACGCCACGAACAGCGGTCCGGCCGACTGGATCAGCAACGCGTTCAGCGCCTCCGTGTATTGCATGGCCCAGTACGAGATCGCGTTGTTGAAGGCAAAGCCCACCAGCGACAGGAACAGCATCAGCGGCAGGCTCTTGCGCAGCGCCGGCCAGTCGCGCTTCAGATGCGGCCAGGAGAACGGCAGCAGGATCAGGAACACGCCGAACCAGCGGATCGTGGTCACCGTCAGCGGCGGCACATGCGCGCCGACATGGCGCGCGAGCACGATGTTGCCGGCCCAGAACAGCGAGCTCAGGCTCAACAGCAGATAAGGCTGGTTATTGAGCCAACTGGCCGGATTCGAGGCTGGTGGCGCGGGCGAAGCGATCGTCATTGGCGTCACCTACGACCTTGCGCCGGATTCCAGTCGTGACACAAGTCACGCCGCCGCAATGCTACAATGCAGGCATGACCCGAGGAGGCGCTGTTGGCGGTTAATATGTTGAACATCGAGGGCCTGGAGCAACTCGATCCGAACGCACCGGTGGTGATGCTGAACCTGATGCGCTTCCGCGCGCGCTCGCGCGACGGCGACGGCTCCGGCTGGGACGCTTATCTCCGCTACAGCGCGATCACGGTGCCCATGATCAGGGCACGCGGCGGCACGCTGCTCTGGACCGGCGAGGCCAAGGCGGTCGCGCTCGGTCCGCACGATGGCAATGACTGGGATTTCGTAGCGCTGGTCTACTATCCTACGGTCGCGGCCTTCCTCGACATGATGACGTCGGAGGCTTACGAGACACAGGCCGATCCGCATCGCGTCAACGGCTGCGCCGAGCATGTGATCATCGCGACGAGCGAGGCGTACAGCAAGTTCAAGACGAAGTAGCGCGTTATCTGTCGCGCGGCGTGGTGCCTTTCTCGCTGCCACAAGGGGAGAATTTGCAGCTTGCCTAGTCGTAGCGCCAAGCAGCGAACGCCGCCTTGCGTCTCGGCGGCGCATTTCGGCCTGTCGCCGATCTCGCGTCTGTGCCTATCCGATACCGCCGCAAGGGCCGAACAAGTTCGAGGGCCTGATCGCATGAGGGGCGCGCGTTGACGAAAGAGCCGACGCGACGTAGCGTCGTCGAGGGGAGGCCTCGGACTTACCAGCGGCCAAACAGCGCGTTCACGGTGAGAGGCAGGATGAGGCTGGGGAAATTGACAGCAGCGATGGCTGGGCTGCTGGCCTTGAGCGGGCAAGCCAACGCGGTGGACCTGAAGGTCTCCGGGTACTGGAAGGCGTACTACGCCGAGAAGAGCCAAATCTGCGGCATGGAGTCTCACGGCACGATGTCGCACGGCCAAGCGGCGATGCACATCAAGTTCGTCGTCGGACAGCCAGGGCTGCTGGTGCAGATTTTCAAGACGAGCTGGAACCTGCCGGACGGCGTCAAGGTGCCGATCGTCATCGACGTCGATGGTGCGCCGACCTACGAGGTCGAGGCCACGGGCTATTCCGGGAAGGAAACGGCGAGCCTTGTCGAGTGGAAGATCAGGTCAGACGATGCGATCCCGTTCATCAAGCGTTTCGCGGCGGCCAGAAGCATGTCCATGCGCTTCCAGAACGGCAACGAAGCCCCTTGGGCGGTCAATCTCGGCGGCAGTGGCGCGATCTCGCTGGTGATGCTCCGGTGCATCGCCACGTTCGGCAAGCCAGCCACGCAGCCCTACGGCGCGCCGCAGGCGTCCAAGCCGACGCAGCCGTATGGTGCGCCGAGCACAGCGACGCAGCCCTACGACGTCACACCGCCCGCGCAGACACAGCCTGAGCAGACGCCCCCCCGTCGCGAAGAAGCCTCCGGTCGTGAAGGACGACGGCTCGATCTAGCACGTCTGCGCGACGCCTTTGCTCCCGCAGACGAATGCCCGTTTAAGTCGCCTGCTTCCTTGACGCCACGAACACGCCCGACAGCACCAGCGCGAAGCCGATGAAGTGGAAGGCCTGGGGGTGTTCGCCCAGAAACGCCATCGCCATGATCGAGCCGAACACCGGCACGATGTGGAAGAACGGTGCGGCGCGGTTGGCGCCGATCAGGCGCACGCCGCGATTGAAGCAGAGATACGCGAGCGTTGAGGGGAAAACGGCGACGTAGAACAGGGTGAGCAGGTTCGGCCCGTCGAGCTTCATTACGGGGCGGGCGGACAGCTCCCAGATCTCCAGCGGGATGAGGCAGACAGCGCCGGCGCCGAAAGTGAAGGCGAGGAACGACAGGCCGTGCATCGGCGGGCGCTTCAGCGTCAGCACCGAATAGAGCGCGAAGATAACAAGCGCGACGATGAAGATCAGGTCGCCCTTGTTGAACTCGATGTTCGACAGCGTGGTGAAATCGCCATGCAGCAGGATCGTCAGCACGCCGCACATCGACAGCAGCACGCCGAACGCCTGCGCCGCGGTGAGCCGGACGCCGAGGATGACCAGCGACCAAAGCGCCACGACCAGCGGCGCAGCCGACTGCAACAGCAGCGTGTTGAGCGCCTGCGTATGCTCCAGCGCCCAATATTGCAGCGTGTTGAAGGCGCCGATGCCGGTGATCGAGAGCAGGATCATCAGGCCGAGCTTGCCGCGGATCGCGGGCCAATCCTGTGCGAGATGTTTCCAGGCGAACGGCAGCACCAGCAGGAAGGCGAAGGTCCAACGCAGGATCGAGAGCGTGACCGGCGGGATGTGGCCGGCGGCTAGCCGCCCGACAATGGCATTGCCGGCCCAGCACAGCGCGGTGATGCTGAGCATCACATAAGGCTGGTTGGCGATCCAGCTATGGCCGGATGATTCGGCGCCCGTGGTCTGGCCGGTGGCGGACATTGTGATTGTTGTGGCCCCGCGTCGAGTGCGCCGAGACCCCGGCCCGGTGAGATCCGGGCCGGCTGATAGCCCGGCCTGCCCAAAGACACGGAAATATGCCCGATATCAATGGGCGAGGCGCATCGCGTCCATGCGCGGGCGATACGGTGGGAACCTCAACCCTTGCGCCCGGTACGCATCGCAAGCGGCTTCAGCAGCTCGGAGCAGGCGAGATAGACGACGACGAGAAGCCCGATGCCGGCCATCATGATCGGCGGTGGCGCGACGAAGCCGAACCAGGTCCCAAGCGGGGTGAACGGCAGGACCATCGCGACGAGCAGGGCGATCAGCGAGGAGGCCGCGAGCGCGGGATCGGGCCAATTGCGCCAGGGCCGCCCGTTGGTGCGGATGATGAAGATCACGAGGATCTGCGTCGCCATCGATTCGACGAACCAGGCAGTGCGGAATTCGTCCGGCGAGGCCTTGAACAGGTACAGCAGCGCGCCGAAGGTCAGGAAGTCGAACACCGACGATAGCGGTCCCATGATCGCGGCAAAGCGCACCAGCCGCGACATGCTCCACACCTGCGGCTGCGCCGTCGCCTGGGCCGAGACGCGGTCGAAGGGGATGCCGAGCTCGGAGAGATCGTAGAGCAGATTGTTGAGCAGGATCTGCGTCGGCAACATCGGCAGGAACGGCAGCGCGATCGAGGCGGCCGCCATCGACAGCATGTTGCCGAAGTTAGAGCTCGCGCCCATGCGGACGTATTTGAGGATGTTCGCGAAGGTGCGCCGGCCTTCCTCGACGCCGTCGGCGACGACTTCGAGATCAGAGGCCAACAGGAACATGTCGGCGGCGGCTTGCGCCACGCCGGTCGCGCCGTCGACTGACAGCCCGACATCGGCCACTTTCAAGGCCGGTGCGTCATTGATGCCGTCGCCGAGGAAGCCGACCACCTCGCCGCCCGCTTGAAGCGCCTTCACGATGCGCGATTTCTGGTCCGGCGCGAGCCGGCCGAACGCATCGGCGGAGCGGACCTGCACGGCGAGCGCCTCGTCGCTTAGCTCGGCAATGTCGGCCCCCGACAGCACGCGCTCGGCGTTGAGCCCGACCAGGCCCGCGAGCCGCTTTACCACCACGGGATCGTCGCCCGAGAGGATCTTCAGTCTCACGCCGCTCGCCGCGAGCCGGGCGATTGTGGCTGCGGCCGTCGGCTTCGCCGGATCGGCGAAGGCGCAAAAGCCTTCGAAGGCGAGATCGGTCTCGTCGTCCGTCTCGACCTCGCGCAGCGGTCCGCGCCACACCCGCGAGGCAATGGCCACGGTGCGCAGGCCTTCGCTGGCGAGCGCATGCACGCGCGCCATCGCCGCGGCGCGCGCGCTCTCGTCCATCGTGCACAATTCGAGGACGGCTTCCGGCGCACCCTTGACGATCAGCCGCGTGCCTTCGGGGCCGGTCGCGAGCACGGATCCCAGCCGGCGCGAGAAGTCGAACGCCTGCCGCCCGGCCAGCGTCCAGCCTTGGGCGGCGTCCGGCCGGCCCGC
>NZ_LGHM01000071.1 GCF_001908185.1 Bradyrhizobium sp. AS23.2 | reverse complement strand
CCTGCATCCGGCTCAGATGCCAGTACAGGCGGTCCATGTTCTGGTCGGTACTGAGCGAGGTCAGCAGCGTCTGCGGCCCCGGATCGTTGTCGGGGAAGTCGTAGGGCTCCATCGGGATCTGGAGGAAGATCTCGTGGCGCTGGGCGCGGGCCCGCTCGGCGAGCTTGCCGGGATCGGTGCCATAGGGCGTGAAGGCGAGCGTAATTGCCGGCGGCAGCTTCATGATGGCGTCGGTGGTCTTGGCGGCGCCGACGCCGAGACCACCGATCACGATCGCGACCACTGGCAACCTGGCGGCCTTGGCGCGGTCGGCGTCCGCCGCATAGACGTTGAACGGCTTCAGCCCGTCGGAGACCACCGGGATCATGCCGTAGCGTGATTTCTCCAGAAGCTTCGGATCGATTCCGGCCATGACGGGCGGCGGTGCGGAAGCCGCCTCGCCCATATCCGCTGCATCGCCGCTGCCGATCACCACGTCATGGCGCGCGCCAGTGGAGCCGTCGATCATGGTGACGGTCTTCTGATCGCCCGGGGTGGCCTGCTTCGGCGTCTCCTTGATTTCGCGCTTGCTTTCCTGGCCCTGGCTGGAGGCGGCCGGCTTCTGGTCCGTGGCTTTGGGCTCACGGATCGCGATCCGCGTCATCGGCTCGCCGCCGAGCGGATCCCTGTTGAAGATGGCGAAGCCGGCGAAGGAGACCAGGAACAGGCCGAGAAGGACGGCAAGCGCCTGCATGGCCGTGAACGGCAACCGCAGCCGGCGTTTCCGGCGCGGGCTGTTCTGTCCGAGCGGGGCGCTCAGATCATCGGCCGTTTCAGTCATGCGCGATCCCGAATCACTCACGCCGAAGATACCACGCCGAGGTCAAGTGGCGGCAGGCCGGGATAGGCCGGGGACGGGCAGACTTCCAAGCAAAAAGAGCGGCTCCGGGAGCCGCCCTTTTCGAGAGATCGCGTGGGTTGCGCCGACCTGTTCGCCGGCCGGGTTCGCAGCCCTAATTCGCAGCCTTAATTCGCAGCCTTGGGCTTGTCGGTCGTCGTGCCCTTGTTGTCGCTGCCCGGCGTCGGTGCCGCGGAGGCGCTGTTCTTGATGCCGTGGAGCAGGTCGTCGGCCATCTTGAGCGCCTTGTCGTCCTTGGCGTCCGGCGGGACGTAGGACTGCGAACCGGTCTTCTCGTCGCCGTCGTTCTTCAGGTGGCCGCGCAGTGACGCCTCGCCCTTGGTGTCGGTGCGCGACTTCAGTTCGTCCGGCACGTCCTGGAGCACTTCGATGTCGGGCACGATGCCCTTGGCCTGGATCGACTTGCCCGACGGCGTGTAGTAGCGCGCCGTGGTCAGCCGCAGCGCGCCGTTGCCCGAGCCGAGCGGAATGATGGTCTGGACCGAGCCCTTGCCGAACGAGCGCGTGCCGACGATGGTCGCGCGCTTGTGGTCCTGGAGCGCGCCGGCGACGATCTCGGACGCCGAGGCCGAGCCGCCATTGACCAGCACGATGACCGGCTTGCCCTTGGTCAGGTCGCCCGCATGCGCGGTACGGCGCTGGGTCTCCTCGGCGTTGCGGCCGCGGGTCGACACGATCTCGCCCTTCTCCAGGAACGAGTCGGAGACGGTGACCGCTTCCTCGAGCAGGCCGCCCGGATTGTTGCGGAGGTCGATGATGTAGCCCTTGAGCTTGTCGCCGATCTGGTTCGAGAGGTTGGTGACCTCGCGTTTGAGGCCTTCGGTGGTCTGCTCGTTGAAGGTGGTGATGCGGATGTAGGCGATGTCGTCGGCCTCGATGCGCGCGCGCACCGAGCGGACGCGGATGTTGTCGCGCACCAGGGTGACGTCGATCGGATTGTCCTGGCCCTTGCGGATGATCTTGAGCTTGATCTTGGTGTTGACCGGACCGCGCATCTTCTCGACCGCCTGGTTCAGGGTCAGGCCCTGCACCGCCTCGTCGTCGAGATTGGTGATGATGTCGTTGGCCATGATGCCGGCGCGCGAGGCCGGCGTGTCGTCGATCGGCGAGACAACCTTGATGAGGCCGTCTTCCATCGTGACTTCGATGCCGAGACCGCCGAACTCACCGCGGGTCTGCACCTGCATGTCGCGGAAGCTCTTGGCGTCCATGTAGCTCGAATGCGGATCGAGGCCGGTGAGCATGCCGCTGATGGCGGATTCGATCAGCTTGGTGTCGTCGGGCTTCTCGACATAGTCGGAGCGCACGCGCTCGAAGACGTCGCCGAACAGGTTGAGCTGGCGATAGGTGTCCGCGGTGGCGGCTCGCGCGCTGGAGCCCATGAAGACCGCGCGCGGCTGGGTCACGAACAGCGTCAGCGCCGCGCCGGTGGCCGCGCTGAGGAGGATAACTGAAGTCTTGCGCATCATCCGCGAACCTTCTCGCCTTCATTTGCGGCCCACCATGGGCCTGGATCGATTGGAGTGCCGTCTTTGCGGAACTCAACATAGAGCACAGGTTGACTCGCGTTCGTGGCGAGAATGGAGGCGACTTGAGAGGTCGATCCCATGGTCGCGACCGGCTCCCCCGTGAGCACAAACTGTCCGATATTGACCGAAATGCGCTCCATCCCGGCGATCAGGACATGATACCCGCCCCCGGCATTGAGGATCAAGAGTTGTCCATAGCTGCGGAATGGGCCGGCGTAGACCACCCAGCCATCGCATGGCGTCGTGACCTGGGAGCCGGGCCTGGTTGCCAGCGAAATGCCCTTCTGGACCCCGCCGATCCCGTCGGAACCGCCGAAATCCCTGATCTTGTTACCGTTAACCGGAAGAGGCAGGAGACCCTTGGCCGAGGCGAAGGCGATCGCCGGGCTGGTCCGGGAACGGTCCTTGAAAGCGGCCGGGCCGGACTTGGCGCTGGCGGCCGCTTTCGCCTCGGCCTGCTTTGCGGCCTCGGCCGCCTTGGCCGCGCTTTGCAGATCCTGCTCCATCTTGGAGATCAGCCCCTGGAGATCGCCAACCTGCCTTGAAAGCGTGATTGCGCGCGAGTTCTCGGCATCGAGGTCCTTTTCCCGCGACGCCTGCTGGCGCTGCCGCTCGTCGACCAGGGCGGTGAGCCGGGTCTGATCGTTGCGGATCCTGTCGCGATCTAGGGCGAGCTGGTCGCGCTCGGTGGCGATGGTCTTGCGCAAGGCGACGAGCTCGCCGAGCTCACTTGCGAGTTTCTCCGCGCGGCCGCGCAATTCCGGCACGACGGCGCCGAGCAGCATCGCCGTGCGAAGCGATTGCAGCGCATCTTCGGGGCGTACCAGCAGCGCGGGCGGCGTGCGCCGGCCGGCGCGCTGCAGGGCCGCCAGCACCTCGATGATGTCGGCGCGGCGCGAATCAAGCGACGAGCGCATCTGCTGCTCGCGGCCGTTCAGCGACTGCAGGCGTGCTGCGGCTTCGTCGATCTTGCTCTCGACGGTGCGCACATTGGCGGCGGTATCGATCAACTGCTGATTGAGCTGGGTGCGGTCCTGGCCGAGCGAGGTGATCTCGGCCTTCAGCTTGGCCTGGGCTTCCTCCGCGCTCTTCTGCCTTGCACGGGCGGCTTCCAGCTCCTGCTCGCGCTGCTTGATCGCGTCGGGCGAGATCTCCGCGCTCTGCGGCGCCGCCGTCTGAGCTTGCGCGAGGCTTGCGCCTATGAGGCTTGCGATCAGCAGCAGGTGGAGGATCGGCGCTCGCATCGCTTTACGCAAAGGTGCTCGTTGTGGCGCGCATCACGCGCGGTGATAGGGGTGGCCGGCCAGAATGGTGGCGGCCCGATAAAGCTGTTCCAGAAGCATGACGCGGACCATTTGATGCGGCCAGGTCGCAGAGCCGAACGCGATCGCGAGCTTGGCCTTACGGCGTAATTCGGGCGAAAGTCCGTCCGCCCCTCCGATCACGAAGACAGTATGACCGGCACCCTCGTCGCGCCAGCGCCCGAGATGCCGTGCGAATACGGTGGAATCGAGATTCTGGCCGCGCTCGTCCAGCGCCACCAGGATCGATTTTTCCGGAATGTGCGCGCCGATCGCCGCGGCCTCTTCGGCCATCCGTGTCGCGGCGTCGCGCGCGCGGCTTTCGGGAATTTCGTGGATCGACAGCTCGCGGAATCCGAGCTTGCGGCCGGCCTCGTCGAACCGCTCGAAATAGCGGTCGGCAAGCTCCCGTTCGGGGCCCTGCTTCAGCCGGCCCACCGCAATGACAGCAACACGCATAACGTCTTCAGGACCACGTCTTCAGGGTCGCGTTTTCAAGACCGCGCGCATCTCGCGCGCGCACGACGCTAGCATGCGCGCCAGCCGATTCGAAATCGGCCAGTAGTAGCCCCTCTAGATCGCCTTCGCCGCCCCTGGGCCCTGCGTGTACAATCTCTCGAGATTGTAGAACTCGCGGACTTCGGGTCTGAACACGTGCACGATCACATCGCCGGAATCGATCAGCACCCAGTCGCAATTGGGCAAGCCCTCGACGTGGATGCTCTTGATACCGTTTTCCTTGAGGCTCTTGGTGACGTTGTCCGCGATCGCGCCAACGTGCCGGTTAACCCGGCCGGTGGTGACGATCATGTAATCGGAGTACGTCGATTTGCCGCGAAGGTCGATGGTGACCGTCTCTTCCGCCTTCATATCCTCGAGGCGGGAGAGGATCAGGCTCAGCGTCTTGTCGGCGTCGGGTTGCGCCTTCAAGGCCGCAGCTTTGGTCGATGTTTTACGCGCGGGTTTAGCTACCTTGGGTAAAACAGACTTGGACAATACAGATGTGGCCAGGGACCATTCCTTTCACTGTATCGCGAATGCCGAATCCGGCACTCACTGGTTATACTACATCATGTGGGGTTAAGGGTTTCAATATGCCAGAGAGCCCCGCTTCCACACACTCTGTATCAGTATCACTTCGTACCTTTCCAGCTCCCGTCCGGGTTCCGTAGGCCCGTCGAGGAGAGATTAAGCTTCAATCCGGTCAGGAAGACCCAGGCCGGCGTCGGCCGGTCTGCAAGGAATGCTGCCTCACTCTCGGGCATGCGATAGCGCGCCAGCGCCTGGGCGGCGGGTGAGGCGAGGGCGCGAAAACTCTGCGGCGGACGATCGATGACTGCAATCGGCACCTGGCCGGCGATGCGCCGCCAGTCCTGCCAACGATGGAATTGAGCGAGGTTGTCGGCGCCCATAATCCAGACAAAGCGCAAGCCGCTGAAGCGGCGGCGCAGGGTGTTGATTGTGTCGATAGTATAGCGGGTGCGAATGACGGATTCGAGACAGCTCACACCGATCCTGGGATCATCAGCGACATCGCGCGCCGCCTGCATGCGCTCGCCGAGCTCATGCAGGTTGCCGTTCTCCTTCAGCGGATTGCCGGGGGTCACCAGCCACCAGACGCGATCGAGTTGCAATCGCTTGAGTGCGAATTGGCTGATCGCGCGATGAGCCTGATGCGGCGGATTGAACGAGCCGCCGAGCAGGCCGATGCGCATGCCCTCGGTGTGGGGCGGGACCGCTTGCGCCACGGAACGCGGCACGACGAATTTGTTACTCAATGCCCGCGCCTCGCGCCGTTTACGGCCGCGTCTGCCCTGTGCCGTGGACGCGATACTTGAAGCTCGTCAACTGCTCGGCGCCAACAGGGCCGCGAGCGTGGAATCGGCCGGTAGCGATGCCGATCTCGGCGCCGAAGCCGAACTCGCCGCCATCGGCGAACTGCGTCGAGGCGTTGTGCAGCACAATTGCGGAATCGACCTCGCTCAGGAATTTCTTCGCGGCGGTATCATCCTGGCTCACGATCGCGTCGGTGTGATGCGAGCCGTGGTTCTGGATATGCGTGATCGCACCGTCGACGCCGTCGACCACCTTCGCCGCGATGATCGCATCGAGATATTCAGTGTCCCAATCGTCTTCGCTGGCGGGTTTGACGCGCGCATCAGTCTTCTGCACGGCGTCGTCGCCGCGCACCTCGCAGCCGGCATCGAGCAGCATCTCGACCAGCGGCTTCAGGCTCGTTGCGGCGCCAGCGCGATCGACCAGCAGCGTCTCGGCTGCACCGCAGACGCCGGTGCGGCGCATCTTGGCGTTGAGCACGATCGACTTCGCCATGGCGAGGTCGGCGCTGCCATCGATGTAGACGTGGTTGACGCCTTCGAGATGCGCGAACACCGGCACGCGCGCTTCCGCCTCGACGCGCGCGACGAGGCTCTTGCCCCCGCGCGGCACGATCACGTCGACGGCGCCGTTCAATCCCGACAGCATCATGCCGACCGCGGCGCGGTCTCGCGTCGGCACCAATGTGATGGCAGCTTCAGGCAGCCCGGCTTCGCGCAGCCCCTGCACCAGGCAATCGTGGATGGCGCGGCAGGAGCGGAAACTGTCCGAGCCGCCGCGCAGGATGACCGCATTGCCCGACTTCAGGCACAGCACGCCGGCATCGGCCGCGACATTGGGCCGGCTCTCGAAGATCACGCCGACGACGCCGAGCGGCACACGCACGCGCTCGATGGTCATGCCGTTCGGCCGCTGCCAGCTCGCGGTGACGACGCCGATCGGATCGGCAATGCCGCGCACGATGCCGATGCCCTCGGCCATGCCTTCGACGCGCGCCGGCGTCAGCGTCAGGCGGTCGATGAAGGAGGAGGTGGCATTGCCGGAGGCGCGGAACTCAGCGACGTCCTCGGCATTGGCGGCGAGGATCGCCGCGGCATTGCCGCGGATCGCCCGTTCCATGGCCTCGAGCGCCCGGTTCTTCTGCTCCGGCGGCGCCAGCGCCAGCACGCGCGCGGCAGCGCGGGCACGGGTGGCGAGATCGGACATCAGCGCCTGGAGATCGGCATTGCCGTCAACGGCTTTGAGGGGGGCGGCCATGGGGTTTCAACCTTCTGCTAAGGGCGTGTCCTAGCACGGAAATCCCGCGTCTGCGAAGGGCGGGGAGGGTATGGCAGGGCTTCGACCGGCAGTGCGCCGGCTAGGTCATTGGCCCAGCTCTTCAAACTCGCGGCGTCATTCCGGGGCGGTGCGTCAGCACCGAACCCGGAATCTCGAGATTCAGGGTCTGGTCCTTCGGACCATCCCGGAATGACGGGCTCGTACTACCCGCCCACCACCAGGTCGTCGCGATGGATCATCTCGGAGCGGCCACTGATGCCGAGGATGGTCATCACGTCCGGGGACGAGCGACCCTTGATCCGCTCGGCGTCCTCGGCGTCGTAGGCGATCAGGCCGCGGCCGATCTCGCTGGTGTCGGGGCCGCGCACGATCACGGCATCGCCACGGGCGAACTGGCCCTCGACCTTGATCACGCCCGCCGGCAGCAGGCTGGCGCCCGCGCGCAGCGCGGTCACCGCGCCGGCGTCGATGGTCAGCGTGCCCTTCGGCTCCAGCGTGCCCGCGATCCAGCGCTTGCGCGAGGTGATGGGATTGGCCGGTGTCAGGAACCAGGTGCAGCGGCCGCCATCGGCGATCGCCTGCAGGGGATGCTCGATCTTGCCGGAGGCGATCAGCATGTGCGTGCCGCCGGTGGTGGCGATCTTGGCCGCCTCGACCTTGGTGCGCATGCCGCCGCGCGAAAGTTCGGATCCGGCATCGCCCGCCACGGACTCGATCTCCGAAGAGATGCTCTCGACGACGGGAATGAGCTTTGCGTTCGGGTTGTTCTTCGGCGGGGCGTCGTACAGCCCGTCGATGTCGGACAGCAGCACCAGGAGGTCGGCGCTCGCCATGGTGGCGACACGCGCGGCAAGGCGATCATTGTCGCCGTAGCGGATCTCGTTGGTCGCGACCGTGTCGTTCTCGTTGATCACGGGGATCGCGCGCCACTCCAGGAGCTTGCCGATGGTGGAGCGCGCATTGAGATAGCGGCGCCGCTCCTCGGTGTCCTGGAGCGTCACCAGGATCTGGCCCGCGCCGATGCCGTGTGCCCCGAGCACCTCCGACCAGATGCGCGCCAGCGCGATCTGGCCGACGGCTGCCGCAGCCTGGCTCTCCTCCAGCTTCAGCGGGCCGCGCGGCAGTTTGAGCCGGCTGCGGCCGAGCGCGATCGAGCCCGAGGAGACGACGAGCACGTCGCGGCCCTCGCGGTGCAGCTTGGCCATGTCGTCGGCGAGCGCGGCGAGCCAGGAGGCGCGCACCTCGCCCCTGTCGGAATCCACCAGCAGCGCGGAGCCGACCTTGACGACGATGCGGCGGAATTGACTGAGTTCGGGGCTGGCCATGGCGTGTGCGACGAATTGCTCGGGCTTGGTAACGGCGGAGCAAAAAGCCGGCGCCGATGAGGCCTGCTTTTGCAGCAGGACGATGGCCGGCGCAAGGCGGCCGGCATGGTAAATGGCCAGCGTCGGCCTTGTCTTGGGCGTGCAGGCCCGGTTCTAATGCCGCCAACCGATAATGGGCTCGAGGGGAAACGTATGGATCGCCGCGAATTCATGGCTGGATGTCTCGGCCTGCCGCTGCTGGCACAGGCGGGCGCAGCGCAGGCACAAGCCGGGCTTACAAAAATCGTCTTCCCGTTCGCGGCGGGAGCCGGCGGCGACACGCTGTGCCGGCTGATCGCGCAGGAAATGGCGCCGGTGCTGCAACGGACCATCGTGGTCGAGAACCGCACCGGCGGCGACGGCCTGATCGGCATCAAGGCGGTCAAGGGTGGCAGCGCCGATGGCAGCATGGTGCTGGTGACGACAGGCCCCACCATGTACCTGCTGCCGATGGTGGAGACGATTCCGAGCTTCGACACGGCGAAGGATTTCATGCCGGTGTCGCTGCTGGCGCGGTTCGAATTCGCCGTCGTGACCGGTCCGGCGATCGATGCCGCCGATTTCAAGGGATTTGTCGCCTGGCTGAAGGCGCATCCGGACAAGACGTCGTTCGGCGTGCCGAGCAACGGCACGATTCCGCATTTCATGGGCTCCAAGCTCGGGAAGGATCTCGGCATTCCGCTGACCCGCGTGCCCTATCGCGGCAGCGCGCCGATCCTCAACGACATCATTGGCGGCCACATCTCGTTCGGCATCACGACACTGGCGGATGCGCTGCCGCAGCATCGCGCCAAGGGCGTGAAGATCATTGCGGTCTCGAGCGCGCAACGTTCACCCTTCGCGCCGGATGTCCCGACGCTGAAGGAGAGCGGCATCGATCTCGTCGCCGATGCCTGGTACGGCATGTGGCTTCCCGCCGGCAGCCCGCCGGAATTCGCCGGCAAGCTCGGCGCGGCCGCGAGCACCGCGCTCGCCAAACCCGACGTGAAGGAGAAGCTCACTGCGATCGGCCTGATCCCGGTCGGTAGCACGGCGGACGGGCTATCCAAGGAGCTCGCCGCCAACACGGCGTTCTGGCAGCCGATCGTGAAGGCGACGGGGTACAAGATCGAGAATTGAGATCTTCACCCTCTCCCCGCTTGCGGCAGGGCTATCGCATATGACGGTTGAGAGGGTGCCGTCCGTGCTCGGCCTACATGGTTCGAGACGCCCGCTTGGGCGGGCTCCTCACCATGAGGGTTTGATATCTCGCCGCGAAACGTGACCTCATCCTGAGGGCCCGCCGTAGGCGGGCGTCTCGAAGGACGGCCGCAGGCGAGCTTCCCGACACGTTTTTCTTCATATGCGATCGCCCTGCCGCTTGCGGGGAGAGGGTAGGGGTGAGGGGGAGTTTCCGCGAGGACGGTGACAGTTGGACTCGCGGAGAGCCCCCTCACCCGGATCGCATCTGGCGATGCGATCCGGCCTCTCCCCGCAGGCGGGGAGAGGCGAAGAAGCAGCTCATATCTTCGCGCGCTGCGCGATGCCATCCTGGATTGCCGCGAGCTCTTTCTCGTCCCAAATGCCGATCAAAATGCCGCCCTTCACCTGGAGCTGGTTGTCGGCATAGGCCGCGATCTTCTCGCGCGGCGTGGTGATGTGGTCGTTCGGATGCAGCGCCCAGTCGAACAGCTCGGCCTGAAGCCGCGCGATGATGCCGGCGCATTCGGGATCGTCGCCGCGATCGACGTATTCTTCCGGATCTGTTTCGAGGTCGTACAGCATCGGTCGGAAGCCGGAGGCGTGGATGTATTTCCAGCGGCCGTCGAACACCATGAACAGGCGGCAGCGTTCGATCGGCTGGTTCAGCTTCAGCCGGACATCCTGCATGGCGTAGTCATATTCGGAGAACGCCACCTTGCGCCAATCTGGCGGAGTGGGACCGCGTAACAACGGCAGCAGAGATCGTCCTTCGAGGATGTGGCCCGATACCTTGCCGCCGAAATAATCGACGAAGGTCGGCGCGAGATCGATACCTTCGACCAGGGCATTGCTGCGCGTGCCGCGCGTGGCATCAGCCTCCTTGGACGGATCGATGACGATCAGTGGAATCTTGGCCGACTGTTCGTGAAACAGATCCTTCTCGCCCATCCAGTGATCGCCGAGATAATCTCCGTGATCGGAGGTGAACACGATCATGGTCGTCTCCAGGAGGCCGCGTTCCTCCAGGAATTTCATCAGCACGCCCATCTGGTCGTCGATCTGCGTGATCAGGCCCATATAGGTCGGGATCACCTTCTCCCGGGCATCGTCCCGCGCCATGTTGCGTGAATAGCGCATGTCCATGTAGGCGCCGAACACCGGATGCGGGTTCTGCCGCTCGCGCTCGGAGCGGATCACCGGGATCATGTCGTCCGTCGAATACATGCTGGCGTAGGGTTCGGGCGCGATATAGGGCCAGTGCGGCTTGATGTAGGACAGATGCAGGCACCACGGCCGGCCATCGGTTTCGGCTTCGCTGATGAAGTCCATCGCGCGCCGCGTCATGTAGGGCGTTTCGGAATGCTCGTCCGGTACGCGCGCGGCCTTGTCGGCGTGCACGAGCAGCCAACCGTTCTGCAGGGAGCCGTCGTCGGCCGCGCCCGAATTGGCCCAGTGCTCCCATGGATTGGTGGCTTCGAATCCCTGCTGGCGCAGATACTCGTCGTATTTGGGGCGCGGCCTTCCCGTCGGGTGCAGGCCGTCGTCGCGCTCATAAGGCTCAAAGCCGCATTCGGCGACATGCACGCCGATCATCGACTCCGGCGGGATGCCGAGCGCCTTCATGCCTTCGAGGTCGGGCGCCATGTGGGTCTTGCCGACCAGCACGTTGCGCACGCCGATCTTCTTGAGGTGATCGCCGAGCGTGGGCTCGCCGACACGCAAGGGCCAGCCGTTCCAGTGCGAGCCGTGCGAGCGCATGTAGCGGCCGGTGTAGAACGACATCCGCGACGGGCCGCAGATCGGCGACTGTACGTAAGCGCTGGTGAACAGCACGCCACGCCTGGCCATGGCATCGATGTTGGGCGTCTTCAGCGTGGGATGGCCCGTGCAGCCGAGATAGTCATAGCGAAGCTGGTCGCACATGATCCAGAGTACGTTCTTCGCACGCGCCATGCATCGCTCCATCCATTCTTGATTTGCCGGATGCTGCGCTATCGATGGCGGGAAGACAACCTCTCCCATAGCCCCGTTGGGGAGAGGTATCGAGAGAGTGCCGCTCTAACTACGCCGACCAAGGCTCCGCTTCGGCCGCGCTCTTGGCCTTGCTGGACACCGGGCTCTCGCCGATCACGTCCGCAAGTGCGCGCAAGGCTTCCTTCACGCCCTGACCGGTCGCGCCGGAAAGCAGCAGCGGCGTCTTCTTGGCGGCGCGCTTCAGCCGGTCCTTCTGCTTCTTCAATTCGTCCGGCTCGACCGCGTCGATCTTGTTCAGCGCAACGATCTCGATCTTGTCGGTCAGCAGCCCGCCATAGGCGTCGAGCTCCTTGCGTACCGTCTTGTACGCCTTGCCGGCATGCTCGCAGGTTGCATCGACGAGATGCAGCAGCACGCGGCAGCGCTCGACATGGCCGAGGAAGCGGTCGCCGAGGCCCGCGCCTTCATGCGCGCCTTCGATGAGGCCGGGAATGTCGGCCAGCACGAATTCGCGGCCGTCGGCATTCACGACACCGAGCTGCGGATGCAGCGTGGTGAAGGGGTAGTCGGCGATCTTCGGCTTTGCCGCGCTGACCTTGGAGAGGAAGGTCGACTTGCCGGCATTGGGCAGGCCGACCAGGCCGGCATCCGCGATCAGCTTCAGCCGCAGCCAGATCCAGCGCTCTTCACCGGGCTGGCCGGGATTGGCGTTGCGCGGCGCGCGGTTGGTCGACGACTTGAAATGCGCGTTGCCGAAGCCGCCATTGCCGCCTTCGGCCAGCACGAACTTTTCACCGACCTTGGTGAAGTCGTGGACCAGCGTCTCGCGGTCCTCGTCAAAGATCTGCGTGCCCACGGGGACCTTGAGCACGATCGCCTTGCCGTTGGCGCCGTGGCGGTCCGAGCCCATGCCGTTCTCGCCCTTCTGGGCCTTGAAGTGCTGCTGGTAGCGGTAGTCGATCAGCGTGTTGAGGCCGTCGGCGACCTCGATGACGACATTGCCGCCGCGGCCGCCATTGCCGCCGGAGGGACCGCCGAATTCGATGAACTTCTCGCGGCGGAACGCCACGCAGCCGTTCCCGCCGTCACCGGAGCGGATATAGACCTTTGCTTCGTCGAGGAATTTCATGGGCCATAGGTAGGCCAGCCGGGCAGGCGCGGCAACCCGAATTGACCCGTGAATCGGCCGAATTTCCGCGAATTTTGGCCCTTGCTTAACCCTGAGCCGGGGTTTCAAGGCGCAGGCTGTGATATAGCTGGACTCGGGCGCGTGACGGGCAGGGAGCGCGAATGCGGCGGCGCGATTTCATCGGACTGGTCGGTGGTGCCGCCTTGTTGCCGCTGCAGGCGCAGGCGCAGCAGAAGCCCAGGCGGCTGGCGCTCGTTCACTCAGGCATTCCAGCCGACCAGTTGACCGAGCGTGGCGGACCATTCTGGGTGCGGCGCTTCCATGAGACGTTGCGCCGGCTAGGCAATATCGAAGGACAAAACCTTGTTATCGAACGGTTCTCGGCCGAAGGCCGCACCGATCGCTTTGCCTCGGTCGTTGCCGACGTCATCGGTCGCAAGCCTGATGTCATCGTCACCAACTTCAACGATCTGGTCAAAATCTTCGTGGCGACGACCAAGACGACCCCAATCGTCGCGCTGGTGGGCGATCCGCTCACGGGAGGCCTGGTGACCAATCTTGCGCGTCCGGGCGGCAACCTCACGGGCGTAAGTATCAATGCCGGAAGCCAGATTTACGGCAAGCGACTGCAGATCCTGAAGGAGGTGATGCCGGCCGCGTCGACGATCGGCTACCTCTTGTCCGGCGTCAATAACGATCCGGCCTATCAGGACGAGGTCGCCCGGCGCATGCAGGTCACGGTCATCCGCTCCATGCTCGCGCTGGTGGACGATGCGGCGCTGGAGCGAGGCTTTTCCGAGATGGCGCAGCAGAGAGTCGATGCTGTGATCATCGATGAAGGCGGCAGCTTTCTCGCGCAGCGTGCTGCCGTCGTCGAATTGGCGCAAAAGTACCGCGTTCCAGTCATGTACCCCTATCGCGATTATGTGGAGCGGGGTGGGCTGATCGCGTTCGCACCCGATCTTGCCGAGCTCGCCGAACGATTGGCCGCAGACGTGCACCATATTCTCAACGGCGCGAAGCCTGGCGACATTCCTTTCTATCAGCCCAGCATATTCCGGCTGATCATCAATCTGAAAGCCGCCAAGGCGATAGGCCTGGATATTCCGGCTGCGCTCGTCGCTCGCGCCGACGAGGTGATCGAGTAACCGTTACGTCGGCCGCCGGCGGATCAGGAATTTCTGCATCCCTTCCAGCACCAGTTCCTTGCGCTGGTTGAAGATCGTGCTCGCCAGCGTCACCACGCCGGTCGAACGGCCCGGCACGAGCTCGGTGACCTCGAGCGCGGGATAGATGGTGTCGTCGGCGAAGACGGGTTTGAGGAACCGGCTCGATTGCTCGAGGAAGCCGACCAGGGACTCCTCGACCATGAACGGAAACAAGCCCGCGCCGGGCGCGGTGTGAATCAGTGTCTGAAAGCCGTGAGCCAGCAGGTGCGGCATGCCGCGGCTGCGGCAATATTCCACATCGTAATGCACGGGGTGGGTGTCGCCGCTCGCGGTCTGGAACGCCGCGAACACCGCCGAGGTCTGGGTCCGGCTCGGCAGCACGAAGCGTTCGCCGACCACAAAATCCTCAAACCAGCGTTGCGTGGGGATCATGCGATGTTGGGCCGGGTCGAAGTCGGTCATGTCCATGCTCTCTAATTCGGAGACACCTATCGCTACCGCGTTGGAGGGAGTGCGACAATCCGTTCAATTCGATTAAGGTGGGCTTGTCCCTGTTGCTCACGTCATTAAAACGGCTAGCGTCGGTCCTATTGAGGCCGCCACCCGTCCTCCGTCATTGCGAGGAGCGAGGCGACGAAGCAATCCAGACTGGCGCCGTAGAGACGGTGTGGATTGCTTCGCTTCGCTCGCAATGACGAGCCCCCGAACTCACGCTCGTATCTATGCCCCTGTTCAAGAATCTCTCCGCCTATGACGAGCGCTCGGCACCCCTGGCCGGCATTGCACTCATGGTGCTGTCGATCTTCATGTTCTCGTTCGGCGACGCCATGGGCAAGTTCCTGGTCGGGACGTATTCGGTGGGGCAGCTGCTGTTCCTGCGCGCCTGTGCGGCGCTGCTGCTGCTGGCGCCGCTGATCTGGCGGCAGCGTCATCAGTTCCTGCATCTGGAGCGGCCGCTCCTGCAGCTCTTCCGCGTCATCCTGTCGACGCTGGAAGTGGCCGCCTTCTTCCTCGCGACGGTCTATCTGCCGCTCGCCGACGTCATCACCTATTATCTGGCCGGGCCCATCTTCGTCACTGCGATGTCGGCGATCTTCCTGGGCGAGAAGGTCGGCTGGCGGCGCTGGACCGCGATCCTGATCGGCTTCTGCGGCGTGCTGATCGCGTTGCGGCCGTCCGCTCAGACGGTGAGCCTGCCGGCGCTGATCGCGCTTGGCGGCAGCCTCTCCTTCGCCACCTTGATGCTGATCACGCGCAGCCTGCGCAAGACGCCCGACATCGTGATGGCATCCTCGCAATTCATCGGCACGTTTTCGCTGGGCGCTGCGCTGTCGGCGTTCCACTGGGTGCCGCCGACCCCTGGGAGCCTCGTGATCTTCGCGCTGGCGGGATGCGTCTCGGTGACGGCGCTGTTCTGCGTCAACCGCTCGCTTAAGCTGGCGCCGGCGAGCGTTGTGGTACCTTACCAATATTCGATGATCGTCTGGGCCGTCATCTTCGGCTTCGTCGTGTTCGGCGACGTGCCACAGATCGCCACCATCGTCGGCGCCGCCATCATCGTCGGCGCCGGCTTCTACATCTATTTGCGCGAGCGCGATCTTGGCCGCGAGAGCGCAGAGGTGAATCCGCCGGCTTAGTGCGGCAAAGAACGATAGGGCGCGAACTCATTGACGATCTGAGTGCGCGCCCCCGTTCGGCCTAACGCAACAATCGGTCAGTAATCCCAGAAGACCGGCACCCAACGAAAGGCGTCGCCGTCGACCGCGACCCGGCCGACGGACGGGAACGGCAGGTGAGTGGCCACCAGCATCTCGCCGGTCTCAGCAAGCTCTCGCAAGAGCCGGACCCGAACGCGCGCCGCCTCCTCGGGGTCGTGTTCGAAACCGTTGTGCCAGTCGGGTTGGTCGAATCCGACGGCAAACACGGCGTCTCCGGCGAACGTCAGCCCCTCGCCGCCGGACGCCACGCGAACCACGCTGTGTCCGGGAGTGTGACCGCCGGTGCGACGGACGACGACGCCCGGCGCAACCTCGTGCTCCTCATCGAACTGCCTGAGGTGACTCCCGTACTCGTTCACGAACCGCTTGGCGGCCGACCGAAGCGCGTCCGGGAACCCCGGCGGCATTGAGGTGTGGGTGAAATCGGGCGACTCCCAGAATTTGACTTCGGCGGCCGCCACGTGGATCCGCAGGTCTTTACGCAGCCGCTCCTTCACGCCGTCGACGAGCAGTCCGCCCACGTGGTCCATGTGCATGTGGGTCAGCACCAGGTCGGTCACGGACCCAAGATCGATGCCGGCGGCCTCGAGCCGCTTGATCAGCTGGCCGGCCCGCGGCAAGTGGAGGTCCGGATCGGACCCCAGTCCAGCGTCGATGAGGATGGTCTTGTCGCCGCTGCGGACCATGACCGCGTTCAGCGCCCAGTCGAAAGCGTCCGTCGGCAGGAACATGTCGTGCAGCCAGGTCGCCCGGTCGGCCGGGGCGGCGTTGTGCCCGAGCATGACGGTTGGTAGCGGTAGCACGCCGTCGCTGACCACCAGCACGTCGATCTCGCCGACCTTCACCGCGTAGCGCGACGGGACGAGCTCTTCGCGTTTCGATGCAGCGGGGTACGAGGTGTTGTGCAGGTTCATGTTTGTCTCCTGTTTCACGGTAAAGGCGCTTGGTTGGTCTTGGTCCTGGCTAGACTTGGTCGTGCAGGCCGCGCAGCCAGGGGAGTGCGGCCGTCATCGGTCTAGAGGTCAGTCACACGTTCCGGATCGGCCGACGCGAGCGCCGCGGCGCGCTCGGCGCGGGGCGGGTAGATCCAGACAGTGTTGATCTCCTGCTTGGTCTTCTTGGCGGTCTCGCCGACCATCTCGACCTTGCGTTCCCAGCCGCGCGTGAACAGCGCGCCGGCTTCGCCGAGATCGAGGCAGGTGACGTAGGCCTTCTGGTGATACGGCTTGATCGGAACGCCCAGGAGTTCGGCAGCGGCATTGTTGCCGGCAAAGGCGCCCATCCGTGTCGCGTGCTGGCACGACATCAGCGCGTAGTTGCCGTCATCGTCGCATGGGGCCCGCGCGGCATCGCCGGTGGCAAAGACGCCGTCCACGGAAAGCACGCGCAGTTCTCGGTCGACCAGCAGCCGGCCGAAATTGTCGCGCTCGGCGGGAATCTGCGCGGTCAACGGTGCGGCGCGCATGCCGGCCGCCCAGATCACCGTCGCGCTTTCGATGTGCTCGCCAGTGGAGAGCGTAACCCCGGACTTGTCGAGCGAGGTGACGCCGGCTCCGAGTCTTGTCTCGACCTCAAGCTTGCGCAGCGCATCCTCGATGATCGGGCGGGGGCCTGCACCCATGTCGGGTGCGATCGCCTGGTTGCGGTCGACGATAACGACGCGCGGCTTGGCCTCCTTGCCGAGGATCTCGCGCAGCCGCGACGGAATCTCGGTCGCGGCCTCGATACCGGTGAAGCCGCCGCCCGCAACGACGACCGTGTCGCGCGCCTTCGATGCGGGCCGGCTCGCCAGGCCATGGAGGTGCCGGTCAAGCGCGATGGCGTCGTCGAGCTGATCGACGCTGAAACCGTGCTCGGCGAGACCGGGAATGTTGGGCCGGAACAGCCGGCTGCCGGTGGCGACGACCAGCCGGTCATAGGGGAGCTGCTTCTTTACGCCCTTGGCCGCGGCGATATCGATCACCCTGGTCCTGGTGTCGATCGTCTCGGCACTGCCTTGGACGTAGATGACGTCGATCGCCTTCAGGACATCCTGAAGCGGCGCTGTCAAGGTTTCCGGCTTCGGCTCGTAGAGCCGCGGGCGAACCACCAGCGTCGGCTCGGGCGCAACCAGTGCGATCTCGAGCTTCTCGGGCGAAACACCCTGGATGTCGCGCAGTCGGGCGGCGGAGAGGGCGGCGTACATGCCGGCAAAGCCGGCGCCAATGATGACGAGTCGCATGTCGATTATTCCTTGGTTTGGTTCTTTCCAGTGAAAGCGAGGGCTACGCCGTCACGAATTTGAGCAAGTCGGCGTTGACGATGTCGGGATGTGTCGTGCACACGCCGTGCGGCAGCAGGTCGTAGATCTTCAGGGTGCTGTGCTTCAGGAGCCTCGCCGACAGCGGCGCCGAGTCCGCGACGGGAACGATCTGGTCGTCGCTCCCGTGCAGGACGAGCGTCGGCACGGAGATGGCTTTCAGATCTTCGCTGAAGTCGGTTTCGGAGAAAGCCTTGATGCAGTCGTAGTGAGCCTTGGCACTGCCCATCATGCCCTGACGCCACCAATTCCAGATCACCGCCTGTGAAGGCTCCGCGCCCGGCCGATTGTAGCCGTAGAAGGGGCCGCTCGCGAAATCGAGGTAGAACTGCGGCCTGTTGGCGGCGAGCTGCCGGCGCAGGCCATCGAATATCTCGAGAGGCAAGCCACCTGGATTGGCTTCGGTCTTCAGCATCAGGGGTGGCACGGCGCCGATGAGGACCAGCTTGGCCACACGATCCCGGCCGTAACGCGCGACGTAGCGCGTAGCCTCGCCGCCACCGGTCGAGTGGCCGATGTGAATGGCGTTGCGGAGATCGAGATGCTCGACGAGCGCTGCGACGTCGGCCGCATATTGATCCATGTCGTGTCCGTCGCTGACCTGACTCGAGCGGCCATGGCCGCGGCGATCATGCGCGATGACGCGAAAGCCTTTACCGAGGAAGCAGAGCATCTGCGCATCCCAGTCGTCGGAGCTCAGCGGCCAGCCGTGGTGAAAGACGATCGGTTGCGCGGACTTCGGTCCCCAGTCCTTGTAGAAAATCCGCACGCCGTCGCTGGTGGTGACTGACGTCATGGCACCGCTCCTTTCGGCGGGGAGAAGCGAAGCTTTCGCGTCCTTGCCTGCCGCCGAGGTCGAGCGGACGGTCATCGAAGCCGCGTACATGAGGGTGGTTGCGAGAATTTTTCGCCGCGAGATGCCGGCGATTCGACTGACGGAGCTGATCAAGGCCATCTGTTCGTTTCCGTTTCATTGCTATGGGCAAGACGATCACTAGCGAACTGCATGTGCCGATGCCCCAGCGCGATTGACGCGATTGCAGAGCGATTGCTGCTAACGTGCGCGTCGTCTCCAATCGGTGGGGGTTTCGCCGGTCAGCCGCCTGAACGCCGCGGCGAAGGCGGTCTGCGATGAGTAGCCGAGCGAGGCCGCTACCGAGACGACCGAAGCATCGGTGTCGCGCAGCATGTTCATGGCTTGCTCAAGACGATGCTGGCGCAGCCAGGCGTGCGGCGACAATCCGGTGCTCTCCTTGAAGGCGCGGCAGAAGTGGAAGCGCGACAGACCGGCATCCGAGGCGAGCGCGGCGAGCGATACGTCGGCATCGCTGTCCGAGCGCAGCCGTTCGATGGCCCGCCGCAGGATGTTCGGTGACAGGCCGCCCAACGCCGGCTGCACCACAATAGGCGCGCCCGCATGCGCGGCCAGAAGACGCGTCGCGAGAAGATCCGTCAGTTGCTGCCTGAACAGCGCGTCAAGCGCCGCATTGCCGTCCAGGACGTCCACGGCACTCATCAGCAAGCGGGATGTGATGGGGTCGGGATGTACTGTCCGCTCGACGAGATCGCTGGACGTGCTGACATCGGCTTCACCGGCCACGCGCATCAGCGTTCTGTCGGGCAGATAGAGCTGAAGCACATGCATGGGCTGGTGGATGTCCCAGCGCGACGTCGAACCGGCAGGAATGATGGTCACTACGCCCGGACGTGCCGTCCCGATCGAGGTCGCCTTTCCCGTGCGCCGCTCCAACCGCTGCACACCGGTCGGGTAGGTCATGATGACGTGATCGGTCATCGGCTTGACGGTCTCGTGGAGCGGCTCGTGCTTCCAGTAGGCGATGGTGCCGCTAGCCGGCTCGGAGGCCATGCGGAAGGGCCGGGTCCTGAGCACGCGCGCCATTTCCTCGTCGGCGGGACGGCGCGCGCCGATTGGCAGGTCACTTCCGCGCGCATCGGATGCCACGGGCTGATCTGCCGAAGGAGTATGCAAGATGGTCTTGCTCATGGAAGTCCGCTCGCATCGGGGCATGTCTCGCAAGTGGGCGCGACGCCGTGCTTTCCCTTTGCTGCGATCATGAGGTTGGCGGTCGCACGACGGAATCGTGCAGCGGGTCTGGTTGCGCTGTTTCAGCGAATAGACTGACCTGTACCTAGGGATAGTATGGGGTGGATGCGTGCCGTTGCGCACGCGGTGCCTCAATCAGGCACCGGAAGCGCGAAGTGAAAATGTGCGCCGCCGTTCGGGCGGTTTGCACCCGAAATGCTGCCGCCATGCGCGCCGATGATCGACTGGCAGATGGCAAGTCCAATGCCTATTCCGGCATCCTTGGTGCTGAAGAAGCTGTCGAAGACATGCGCGAGATCCGTTGCGGCAATTCCCGGCCCATTGTCGAACACGGAAAAGCCGACCGCACCTCCGTCGTCGACCGACGTCTGGATATCGATCCGCCGCGTCGGCTGTCCGGATTGCACCACTGCCTGGACGCTGTTGACGAGCAGGTTGATGATCACTTGCTGCAACTGAATCCGGTCCCCCAGCACCTGCGGAAGTCCCGGGGCAAAAGTCGTCGAGAGGGCGATCGATTTCGAATCGATATCGTGGCGAATGAACAGCAGGGCTTCCCTGGCAATCTCATTGATGTCCAGGAGACGCTTCTCCGGTTCGTGCTTCGCGGCCATGCTCCGGATGCGGTGGATGATCTCGCTCGCGCGGCGGGCATTCGTCACGATCCGGGAGGTGAGCTGCGTGACCTTCTCGATGTTTTGATCGGTGCGCGCCAGCCACCGCAGACTCGTCTCGCCATTGGTCACGATGGCCGCAAGCGGCTGATTGATCTCATGGGCGATCGACGTCGCCAGCTCTCCGAGTGTTGCGATGCGGCCAGCATGAGAGAAATCGGCCTGCAACTTGCGGAGCTGCCGTTCCGAGTTGAGCCGCTCGCTGATGTCCTGGATGGTGATGAAGGTGTTGTCCAGTTGTTCGGGGGGAACGGGATAGGTGACCGTGAACAGGACGTCGATGATCGAGCCGTCGAACGCGCGTATCCGGGTTTCCTCGATCAGATTGCGCCGGCCTTCGAAGTGCGCAACCATGACGCGCTCGGCAAGACCCGGCGCGGCCGCAAAGAGGTATCGAACCGGCTTGATCAGTTCGGCTGGATTTTGGGCGCGAAACAGTGACATCGCGTCCCGATTGACGTCCGTCACGCGAACGATGTCCTTGGCATGTTCGACGAGGTCGGGGGTTTGCCTCAGGTAGCTGGCAATATCGCGAACGCCCCTTGCCTTCAGCGCATCGAAAGCCTCGCCGGCGCGCCGTGAATCGACCTGCCACAGCGCCGTCGGCAGGTTTCGGATGAGCCGTCGGTATCGGTCCTCGCTCGCTTGCAGCTCCCAGGATGTGCGGTAATCGCTGACTGCGCCGTTGATCGTCACGAGCAGGCTGCCGGGCGGCTTCGGCTCCGCGGAATGCCAGACACGGACGATGGGATTGCGGATGGCCCCGCTCAGCACCATCCTGCGGGTCTCGAGGTGCGAACGGCCGCTTGCGACCTGTTCGATCAGCTCGGCTAGAATGGTGCGGCTCTCCGCCGGCCAGAACGTGCCAATCGGCTGACCGATCATCTGCTCGTGCCCGGCATGGGCACCGAACATGCGGACCGCGCGATCGTTGACAGCCAGGATACGAGTCGCGGTCAAGAGCCCATCAACCCAGTCCGGGCGCAGCTTGAGATCGACGGGCGCTCCATTGCGCCCATTCTCTGCGATCGCATCGAGCATCGGCCGGGCGGCCGATGTGTCCAGCTCCCAGGACGCGGCCAGCGAACCCTGCAATTCGGCGTCCATGCGCAGGTATGCGGTCTCGCTGAGCGGAGTCGCGTCGCGCCCGAACTCGACGATATCGCGCACGGCGCCGGTTGCGTCGCGCCGGACCACTTGCCTCACGATAGCAGCGACTTCCGCGCCCGTCACGCTGCGCCGGAAGACGATGCCATCCCATCGGCCCTCGCGCAGCAATGCGTCGATATGATCGATGCCGGCGCGCTCGCGCGATCCAATCTTGCCGAGTTGTCGGCCGATCATCGCCAGGGCCGGCCAGCCGTACAGGACTTCCGAGGCCGCATTCCAATACTGGATGACGCCGTGGAGGTCGCTGATGATAACGCTCTCGGAGGAGAGGTCGGCGAGCTCCGTTCCTTCAAGAGAGATCACGGGGGTTGTCTGATTCCCCGGAGAGGCCGGGCGGGTGAGATTAGTCATCTGACGTTGGATCCCGTCCATCGTTGCGTCGCGAGCGTCCGGCGTGATCCATCGCGTTCTGGAGAAGATGAAACAGCACCTCGTCATTGACCGGCTTGGTCAGGCACGCATAGGCGCCACCTTTCAGTGCCCGCACGCGCGTGTCAGGATCCGTGTCGGCGGTGATGAAGATGACCGGCATTGACGAGCCCAGTTCCCGTAGTCTCTCCTGCAACTCGAGCCCGCTACGGCCCGGCATGCTCACGTCGGTGATCAGGCAATCGAAGCGGTCTGGCGCGAACTCGGCCATGAAGGCTTCCGCCCGCTCGAAGGTGCGGCACGCAACGTCCAGGACCAGCAGGAGATCGGAAAGAGCCTCTCGCACCGCTTCATCGTCATCGACGATGGCTACTAAAGGCGTCTTGGACAAGCAGATGTCTTTCGCTGGCATGGCCCCGCGACCATCTGCCCATTGCTGGCGGGGATGTATCTATTCTTTGGTGTAGGATGGATGCTCCCCTCGAATTTCCTGCGGCAGTGCGCCCCAGATCCGGATGAGGTCACCGACCGACGCTGCCTCGAGCTTTCTCGTCACGTTGCCGCGGTGCAGCTTGACGGTGACCTCGCTGATGTCGAGGTCGAATGCGATCTGCTTGTTGAGCCGGCCTCTCGCCACCTCGCGCAAGACCTCGCGCTCGCGCGGCGTCAGCCTTTCGTAGCGATCGGCATATTGTTTGACGAGGCGGGTCGCGGCGCGCTGCGAGATGTCCTTCTCGATCCCAGCCGCGACCGCGTCGAGCAGCGTCTGGTCGCGCACAGGTTTCGTAAGAAAGTCGATGGCGCCGGCCTTCATCGCCTGGACGGTCATCGCGATGTCGCCAT
The DNA here is from genome assembly GCF_001908185.1 of Bradyrhizobium sp. AS23.2. Classification (GTDB taxonomy): domain Bacteria; phylum Pseudomonadota; class Alphaproteobacteria; order Rhizobiales; family Xanthobacteraceae; genus Bradyrhizobium. Next base: position 19,549 of record NZ_LGHM01000071.1, on the reverse strand, counting down.
GGCCGGTCAGGAAGATGATCGGCCGCATATTGTTACGGGAGACGAGATGCTGCTGGAGATCCAGCCCGCTTGCGCCGGGCATGCGAACGTCGAGGATCAGGCACCCGGGCCGATCCGGAAGTTCGGCCCTGAGCAGTTCCTGGGTCGATCCAAAGCAGCATGCGTCGATGCCGACCGACAACAAGAGCTCATAGATCGCCGAGCGGATCTCCTCGTCGTCGTCCACGACCAGGACGAGCGGGCGGTTGGAATCGTCGGCAATAGTGTTCATGATTAGGCGCGATACCTGGCTTGAAGCAAACGAGCCGATCAATGCGCTTGCCGCAATCATCGTGACCTCTTGTCGATCGCTTCGCCGTCGTGACTTGCTGATCTCGATCCAGGTCCGTTCGGACTTTGAGACCGGTCATTTGCGGGTTCTAGGCGGTATGAAGGTCCTCGTCTTTCCCGATGCTGCCGTGTGTTGCCTGATCCTGCTCCACGGGCGCCTTGGCGCGACGTCGGGCCGCACTTTGCGTGCGTTTGTGAAAACTCGTGATGTCCTCGCCTCGGTTCGGCAACGGTTCCCCCGGGTCGGGAGGCGAATGAAATCGTACTGAAATTGCTCGAAAATGATCGGGCCCATCGCCCGGAACGAGCGGGTGAGCCCTGCGTCGGCGGCCGTGGACAGCTATCGGCGAATATCCGATAAACGGTTCTGCAAATTGCAAGGCGCTGTGGCCTGCCCTTGGACGTTCACAGAAGAGACAATCCAATGACGCGGACTGGCGCTTACGGAGAGCGGTTAGGGGAATTCCTGCGCCTCGGGGATACACCGCCTTCATTGGTGACCCGTTCGCTGCGCAGCACTGAGATAGCAGTGACCGAAACGCGCAACGACAATCCCGTGCCGGGTCTTTCCGGCTCGTTCGCTGCGGAAGATGCCTATCTCGTCAGCTTGAAGCTTCTTGACTATCCGGATTGCGAGATATGGGAACATGGGCGCCATCTCAAGAAGGCGGACGTCCACGCCGGCACGACCTATCTCTACGATCTCAAACGTGACCCGCGTTACGTGATCGACAAGCCGCTTCATTCCCTTCATTTCTACGTGCCGCATTCGGCGCTCGACAGCCTCGCCGATCAATCGGGTACGCCGCGCATTGACCCGCTCGATTGCAAGCCTGTCGGGCACGATGATGCCATCGTGCGCCATATCGGGGCTTCATTGCGCGAGGGGCTGCGACGGCCGGACGAAGCCAATCAGATCTTCATCGATCACATGATGCTTGCGTTCACCGCCCATGTCGCGCAGGCCTATGGCGGATTGCGGCACAAGACCGAGCCCAGCCGTGGTGCCCTTGCACCCTGGCAGGTGACGCGCGCCTGCGAAAAGCTTGAAGCCGACATCGGCGGCAAGCTGCCGTTGCAGTCGATTGCAGCCGAGCTCGGCCTCTCGGTCAGCCATTTCTCACGTGCGTTTCGAGCCTCGACCGGCCTGCCGCCGCATCGCTGGCTTCTGCATCATCGCGTGAGGACCGCCAAGCAGCTGATGAGCGTACGCGGTTTGTCGCTCTCCGAGATTGCGATCTCGGCCGGCTTTGCCAACCAGAGCCATTTCACACGGGTCTTCTCCGCGACGGTTGGCGTCAGCCCCGGCGCGTGGCGGCGAGATGCGCTGGGAGCACAGAGGTGAATCCGCCGGCGTAGTGCGGCCACACTGTCGTCCCGGACAAGCGAAGCGCAGATCTGGGGACCTCCGCGCGAGCGCTTGCGCTCGTCGCGACACCCACAAGGAGTAATTTTGCGAAGACTCGGAGTGGGAGCCTCGCGTCACAACTGCTTCCTGTGGTTATGGGTCCTCAGATGCGCAATTGCGCATCATAGCTCGCGACTTCGTCGCGCCCCGGGACGACAGTGGTGATTGAGGATGGGCCAGCGCCCTACCTCACCCGTCTCGCGCTGCTCCAGCTTTTCAGCGACGCCCACACCCCGCGCGAGAGGCGGAAGCAGTCGACGGGCGTGGAGGATCCCAGCGCCAGGAAGCGGTGCAGCTGGACGCCGCTCCACTGGAAGCCGCACTTTTCCAGCACGCTGCGCGAAGCCGGATTGGTGACGCGCGCGCCCGCATGGAGATGATCGTCCTCGAACTCCTCGAAGAAGAAGTCGATCGCGCCGCGCGCAGCCTCGGTGGCAAAGCCCTGGCCCCAGTGCTCGACGCCGAGCCAGTAGCCGAGCTCGGCATTGTCAGGCGTGGAGCAGTCGATGCCGACCATGCCGACCGGCGTGGTGTCGTACTCGATCAGGAACGCGGTCTCGCTGCCGAGCTCGGCGGTGGCGCGGACGAATTCGACGGCGTCGTCCTGCGAATAGGGATGGGGGAGGCGGCGGGTGTTCTCCGCGACGCGGCGGTCGTTGGCGAGCCGGGCAATGGTCCTGACATCGGCGAGTGTCGGCCGCCGCAAGGTCAGCCGCTCGGTGGCGACGACGCTCGGTCTTGCCTCCCGCAAGGTCACGCTCGAGAAATCCTGCAACATGTTCGGCTCCGTCAAAGTCACTAAGGTAAAGTGAACTAGTCAAACGAAAGGGGAGGCCGGTTTCCCGCCTCCCCTGGAGCCTTCTCGTGGACTCCGCCGGTTTGGTCAGGACCCGGCGGACTCCAAATTTGATCCACCGTCTATTCAGCCGCCTCTGCAATCGGGAGTACCGATACGAAGGTGCGGCCGTTGGCTTTGGCCTGGAACGCAACGCGCCCTTCAACCTTGGCGAACAAAGTGTGGTCCGTGCCCATGCCGACATTGAGGCCGGGGTGCCAAGTGGTGCCGCGCTGACGCGCAATGATGTTGCCGGGAGTGACGACCTCCCCGCCGAACGCCTTGATGCCGAGGCGCTTACCCTTCGAATCGCGTCCGTTGCGCGATGAACCGCCTGCTTTTTTGTGAGCCATGGCTCGTCTCCGAAATCCTACGTAGTTCTAGGTCAATTCCTTGACGGAATCATTTCAAAATTTCTCACGCATCAATTCGTGAATTGGCGTGATCGATTCTCGTTACTCGGCGGCTTCCTTTGCCACCTTTTCCTTTTTCGGACGCGGGCCCTTGGTGGGCTTGGCGTTGTCCGTCAGGATCTCGGTGACGCGCAGAACCGTGATCTCGTCGCGATAGCCGCGCTTGCGGCGCGAATTCTTGCGGCGGCGCTTCTTGAACGCGATGACCTTCGGTCCGCGCTTGTGGTCGAGCACCTCGACCGCAACGGACGCACCTGCGACCGTCGGAACGCCCAGGACCGGCGTGTCGCCGCCGACCACCAGGACTTCATTCAACTGCACGATCGTGCCGACTTCGCCGGCGATCTTGCCTACTTCGAGAACATCATCCGGAACGACGCGGTATTGCTTGCCGCCGGTTTTGATGACTGCGAACATCGTTTTTTTCCTTCGTGTTCAATCCCGGCCTCGTGACGGATTGTCCGGGCCGGCTTTTTGTCAGTCGCTAAGGGTTTATGCGAATTTCGCGTGGGCGGGAGTTATCCCTTTGAAAAACCACGCAAAAGCACGCGGCGCGAGAAACGCCCCGCGCCGGTTGTGGGACTTATAGCCGCCGGACGCCGAGAGTCAAGGAAAACCGCCGGAAAAGGCCCGGATTTGAAGGATTTGGACCGCATCCACCAGCTCGAATCGAATCCCGGCCCGCGCTGCAACCAACCGGTTCCCGCGCCGTTGTCCCGGCCGGAACAGGTAAGCGTGCAAAGGCTCCCATGGCAACAGACGAGCTGGTCAAGACGACGGGCATCGCCCATCACGGCGCCGAGCGGCTGCCGTCGGTGGACGTCGACAGTTTCAATATCGAGATGAAGGACGAGGACGGCTTCCTTGGCGACCGCGCCAGCAAGGGCGCGTTTCGCAAAATCCTCGACCGCTGGCGCAAGCCGCTGCGCAAGTCCGGCGAGGACCCGTTCGGCAAGGAGCCGTCTGAGAACATCAGCAAGAAGACGCTGGACGCCATGCTGGTCGGCGACGACACCGAGGCCTCGGCGGTCGTGCATAGCGCGATCGAGGATTTTGCCCAGGAGCTCGCTTACGTCACGCGCCGCTTCCTCAAGACCAAGGCCTGGGCCAAGACCGAGCGCATCGTGGTCGGCGGCGGATTTCGCGATTCGAGGCTCGGTGAACTGGCGATCGCGCGCACCGAGATCATCCTCAAGGCCGAAGACTTCAAGATCGATTTGCAGCCGATCCGCCATCACCCGGACGAGGCCGGCCTGATCGGCGCGCTGCATCTGGCGCCATCCTGGATCTTCGAGACCTATGACAGCATTCTCGCGGTCGATATCGGCGGCACCAACATCCGCTGTGGCCTGGTGGAGACGAACTGGAAGAAGGCCAAGGATCTCTCGAAGGCGCGGGTCGCGAAATCCGAGCCGTGGCGTCATGCCGACGACGAGCCGACCCGCGAAGGCGCGGTGAAGCGGCTCACGAAGATGCTGAAGGGGCTGATCACGGTGGCCGAGAGCGAAGGCCTCAAGCTCGCGCCCTTCATCGGCATTGCCTGTCCCGGCGTGATCAACGAGGACGGCTCGATCGAGAAGGGCGCGCAGAACCTGCCGGGCAATTGGGAGAGCAGCAAGTTCAACCTGCCGGCGAGCCTGATCGAGGGCATCCCTGAGATCGGCGAGCACGACACTGCAATCGTGATGCACAATGACGGCGTGGTTCAGGGCCTCTCCGAGGTGCCGTTCATGCAGGATGTCGATCGCTGGGGCGTGCTGACCATCGGCACGGGCCTTGGCAATGCCCGCTTCACCAATCGCCGCAAGGACGCGGGTAACGGAAAAAACCGTGATTCTACTGAGAACGGCAAGAAAAAGGGCAAGAACGGCAAGGAGTAACCTTGACTGGTTAGGTTAAGGAACACTTTGCGTTGCGGCGCCCGGGCTGCACGCTAGGGTCGAATCGTCGCCTCACCTGGCCGGCGAAGCCGCCCTTCCTGGCCAGAATTTCAATGAGCGGCAACGGGACCGCCAGTGTTTACCGCGTCTGGCGGTCCCACCCGTTCTTTGCGTGACGTGGCCTGCCGTTCAGCTCCAGCCGATACGCTGAAAGAACGCCGCGATTTCCGCTGCCGCGCGATCTGGATCTGCCCAATGCGGGAAGTGCCTGCCGCGCGAGGGTCTGCATGACGGGGCCGCCGACATCATGGCCAACCACCCCGAATCGCGCGATGCCGAATCGATCCATCAGCGCCAGCATGTCCGCCGCATGGCCCTCCGGCCCGTTGGGCCCGTCGGGCTTGTCGCTGTCGCCAAAGCCGCGCAGATCGGGCGCGATCAGCATGAAACGGTCCGCCAGTCGCGCCATGACCGGCTCCCAGGTCAGCCAGAATTCCGGCCAACCATGCAGCAAAAGCAGCGGTTTGCCCCCGCCCGGCGCGAACCAGGTGGAAATTGGCGCCATTGGCCTCGATCGTCAGATGCTCCATGGCGGTTCCTTCGTGAATGAGACCAGGGATGAAAGAGGCAGCGGATTTTCCCCTTTCGCGCCTTGTCTGGCCCGCCATCCTCGCCTATTACACGCCCCGACCACAGGGGTTCCTGCCCCGATTTGGCGCACCAAGGAGAGGTGGCAGAGTGGTTGAATGCACCGCACTCGAAATGCGGCATAGGTGCAAGCCTATCGGGGGTTCGAATCCCTCCCTCTCCGCCATGGTTTATTAGTATCATATTGAAATCGTTCTAAAAAATCACTGGCACGTAGCTAGGTCCCCAAAACCGTCCCCAGCGAGTGCCCATTTTGCTGATCGGGTATGCGGTGATTTGCCAAAGGACTTGAGATACAACTCCCGCTATTGCGGGGCTGGGTATGTTGTATTGTGGAGCGAATTGGCAACCGAATGGCGTCAAAAGGGTCATTGAGACTTTCCAGACGAGTACTCGTGTTGCTCTGGTTGCTACCAACGTCGGAAATGGCTTTCTAAAAGGCATGGGAAATCCCGCCGGCAATATGAGCTTGGCGGCAGAATTAGTAGCGGGGGAGCTGGCGCATTGGTTCGGCCTGCCCATCCCGCCATTTGCGGTTATCAATCTGAGCGGCGAAATTGAAATACCCATGATCGATGGGGGCCCGCTCCTCGCCGGACCGGCCTTTATCTCGAAAGAGGTCGACGGTTTCAGCGGGGCCGCTGGCATCAGCAAGATTAGCAATCCTGCCGATGTGTCCAGGCTGATTGTTTTCGATACTTGGGTTCGCAATGCCGACCGGTGCGCCCCAGAGCCGTTCGGCTATCCCCCCAACTACGATAACCTGTTCTTTACCCGCTCTGCGTCAAAGTTCCAGCTTACTGCCTTGGATCACTCTCAGGCCTTCGTCGAGAGTGGAGTTGAAGATAGCCTATCCGACCCATACCTCCTGACTGACGACGAAGTGTATGGCTACTTCCCTGAATTTGCTGATTTAGTTGACTCAGGGGCGGTGATGGACGCTGCGGGTAAGCTTAGGCAGATAGTACCTGCTACGGTACACGAAATAATAGCTTCTATCCCTGCTGCATGGGCGATATCAGATAGTGCGAGAGCGTCATGGGCAGATGTAATTCTCGCCCGCGCACGAGCAGTGGCAGACTATCTACCACCTAAGTTGTTGGTGAATCCGGGTCTTGGTTTATAGGGAGGCGGGTCATGTTTGAACGACAAGGCTATTACGCGCTCCTGCAGTACAGTGATGCGCCTGAGCGGCTTGAATATATCAACATCGGCGTTGCTTTGTTTTTGCCAAGCAAGAAAGAGGTGCTGGTCCGGTTTAGTCATGGATTGCGCAGAGTTGAGCGGATGTTTGGAAAGCAGCCGCATGGCTACCTCAATCTGCTCAAAACGGATTTCGCAGGTCGTTTGAGTGCGCTCAAAGGCGTTGACCACCGAGAACTGTCAAAGTTTGCTAACTCGCGCGTGAACAAGATACGGATTGCCGGTATCCAGTCCATTCTTGTTGAACGAGAGCCGCAGGTAGAGATCGACGAATTATTCGATCAACTCGTTGGGGAAGATGAGGTCGGTTCTCGCAGGAAAAAAGTCGCAGCTGAACTAAAGGACAAGTTTGAAGTTGCTGGCGTGGATTTGCTCTTAGAAAAGCCAGAGCCTGTTCAGCTGCCTCAGGGCGTGACCGTGGAAGCTCCGTATGCTTATCAGAACGGGTTCTACAATCTTATCGATGCGGTCCGTTTGGATGGAAACGGTGCAGATGCGCTTGCGCGTGCGAGCGAGCGGGCTGTCGTAGGTCAATGGCTGCGTCAATATTCGATTAAATTGGGACATCCAAAGCAGCTAGTCGTTGTTGGAGACTTCGCTTCGACCGACAATCGATTTCGAAGTGCTGTAGATCAAATGATGCGGGAGCATTTCGTAAAGCTCTACGATTTCGAAATGCTCGATATGTTGATTGAAGACATCCGCAAGAACTCACATCCTCATTAGCTAGGCTGATGGGCTGTTGGCCTGTTGCAGATAGCCGAGCAGCAAAACGGGACTGCGCCGTGAGCGAGGTTGTCGGCATTGCGTTCATCGCGCTGGGTGCCATGGTCCTGTTCGCCATGGGAATCCGGTTACCGAAGAGACCTAGCCCGCTTCATGTAAAGCCGCCGCCAATTCCCCAACCCGAGTTGCCGCTTACCGAAGTGCTCCAGCAATTCGAGCGTCAAGCCAACGAAAAAGCTCAGCTTTATGAGAGGCGCAGAAAGTGGCTGCGACCGTTCGGGATATTCGGGCGCTTAGTAATTTATGCTGGACTGTTTCTACTTCTCTACGCCTATTGGCCGGAAGATATATCGCATCAACCATTTGCGAGCCTGACGCTGTCAGACATTGCCAAGACTGCCGCCGCAATCGCTATTGCCTTGCTGCTGATCCGTGCCGCTTTTGAGCCGAGCGAGGACGAAGGTATCAAGGACGCTTGGGGCTGGATCGGAGTTGTGGTCTTGGGCAGCATTGGAATTGGCGCAATCCTGCTATTCAAGAGCTAAACTAACCCCTTATAGCCTGCCGACGAACGACTGCGTCTGTCGTGTAACGACCGTGCTTCAATGCGTTTCGATTGCCTTTCGGTGCCCCCGGCGACGGCCCACCGTGCATCCGCCACCTACCGTTTGCCCATTGCTGGTGACTGGCACGGCCCAAATCGGGGCCGGACTAGGAGGAAATTGCAATTGCCAATTGCATAAATCCAGGCAAAATCCCTTGGGGTTGGGGGGGACTAATTCATGCGTGTTCTTGGAATCTGCGCGCTTAGCGTCGCATTGGCTGGTTGTGCAATTCAGCGTTCGCAAGTCGCTCAGGAAGCAAAAGCCTCGATAGTCGGTATGACCAAAGAGCAAGTTTTTACTTGCATGGGGCCAGCCGCATCAAAGGCTGCGGAAGGGGCAACAGAGATTTGGTCGTATCCATCAGGGAACGGTTACCGATCAACGACAGTCGTAGCGGGCACCGATGGCAATTTCAACGCAACACGTTCCGGCAACAACGTGTCCGGCACGGTCAACACGTTCGGCTCCGCAACCGGCGTTAGCACCGCGCGTTTCTGCACAGTCAATATCGTCATTCAGGGCGGCGTTGTTAGTCAGGTCAACTATTCCGGGCCGACCGGTGGGCTTCTAACTGGCGGTGAGCAGTGTGCGTTCGCAGTTGAAGCTTGCGCCAAAAAACAGGGATGACCGGAAGATACCGTTAGCTTCCAAATCCTTTTGCCTCAGGTGAGTTTTCAGATGGTTCTGTTTCGCCCGCATGTTCGTGCGTTTATTGCAGCTTCTCTCGGCTCGGCTTGCCTCCCCCTTTTGTTGACCGACCACGCCTTAGCCGAAGATACAATTCAGTTGGAACAAATGCTTTCCGCAGATGAACAAGCGCAGCTTGGCATCTCTACCATGCCTCTGGCGAAGCGAGACGCGATGCGAGGGGCATTGATCAGAATGTACCAGCAGGGTTATCGGGCCGCCAAAGGGGCAGACCGGCTAAGCGCCGGCAGTGGGACGGGGGTGATAGAAACCCAGGTCGATGAGGACTTCAATGGCTGGGAAGGAGAAACTGTAGTCAAGTTGCTCAACGGACAGATTTGGCAACAGACAGAATACCACTATGAGTACCACTACGCCTACATGCCCAAGGTGTTGGTTTATGCCGCAGGCGCCGGCTATAAAATGAAAGTGGATGGCGTCTCAAAGGCGATAGGTGTCCAACGCCTAAGGTAGTTTCCGTTGTAAGCTTCAGAGCCTAGTCGATAATTTCAGCAATAAGCTTTTTCATTTTGCTTAGCTTCGCCGATATCTCTCGTCTAGCCATGATGGCTTCCAGCGCGCCGAGTGGGCCCGGGGCGACCGAGACCGAGAAGGCCGTCGATGAGGCCGAGCGAGCGCACCAGATGAGAAGGCCTACCTCAATCAAGATGCAATCCAGACGGGGCTTGTCCGCATCCTGCGCGGCATCACCGACAAAGTGTTCGAGGAATTGTGCGCGCGCTTACTGCGGCACATCGGGTTCGAGAACCTAAAGGTTAGCGGTAAAACCGGCGATCATGACATTGACGGTGAGGGTTTCTTTCTCATCAACCGCTTCGTGCAGACCAAGTCATGTTTCGATGCAAGCGCTATACAAGGACAGTGCAGGTAAAGGAAATCCGAGACTTCCGCGGCGCAATCCAAGTTCGTTCCGAACGCGGTATCTTCCTGACCACGGGCACCTTCACCAAGGGCGCCCGTGAAGAAGCGGCTCGCGAGAACACAACGGCGATCGAGCTTGTTGATATTGACCGCCTGCTGGCGCTGTTGATCGAGGAGGGCTTGGGTATCCGCGAGACGAGGGCACTTACCATCGACCGCGAGTTCTTCACGCCTTACCAGAAAGTGGGGTAACCGTTCGATCGTCGGTTACACGACCCGCAATGATGACATTGTGCCCCTGTTTTGCCCGACGAGTCAAACCACGCGCGACGTCATCCGAAACTCGCCGACACTGCGATCGCCGCCTATCTCTGCCGACCTCCGAAAGCGTTACCGGCAACAGGCGGCAGTGTCGGCGACAACGCTCTCCAGCGTCGATTCAAACTCATCATCACTCGGCGTGCGCCGCTCTTGGAATTTTGCCCGCCGCATCAGATGGTTTGTCGGATGCAGCGGGCCTTGCGCCGGCAGCCGCCGGCTACTGTGCATGGGGTTGTTTTCGACATTTTTGTTGTGAGGTCGCGGAAAGCCCCCACAGATTCGGTGATAGGTTGAACGTGCCACCGGCGCGGTTCGACCCAGCAACAGCCCGCCGCCGGCCGGCAGCCAGGTGATCTACGACGATGTTCGACCGAACCTATCGTTCCGACTCCGTCGGAATGGGGCTCTAGCTGCCGTTCGTTCCGGCCGCTTCCTTCAATGTCCGCCGCATCGCATCCCACATCCGCGGATCGTCCATTTGCGCGACGTTGAACCGCATGAAATTCGACGCCGTCTGCGACACGCTGAACACGTTGCCCGGCGCGAGCACCACGTTTTCTTCGAGCGCCGCGCGCGCAACCGCGGTGGCATCCTGCCCGCCCGCGAGGCGGCACCAGAGGAAGAAGCCGCCGTGCGGCATCAGCCAGGGCTCGATCCCCAGGGCCTGGAGCTTGCGCCCCACGTCACGCCGCGTGCGCGTGAGCTTTTGCCTGAGCTCGTCCATGTGCTTGCGATAGCTTCCGCCGGCCAGGACTTTTGCGATGATCTCGGTCGCGACCGGGCCCGGGCCGCCGAAGCTTGTTGCGACCTGGAGATCGACGAGATGCTCGACCCAGTCGGCGCGCGCGGCGATATAGCCGCAGCGCACCGACGCCGACAGCGTCTTGGAGAAACTGCCGATACGGATCACGCGGGTGAGCCCGTCGAGCGCGGCAAGGCGCGGCGAACGCTCCGGTTCGAAGTCGCCAAAGATGTCGTCCTCGATGATGGTGAGATCGTGCGCGCCTGCCGCGGTCAGGAGCCGGTGCGCGGTCTGCAGCGACAGCGTCGCACCGGTCGGATTGTGCAGCGCTGAATTGGTGATGTAGAGCCGTGGCCGTTCGCTCGCGAGGATCTGCTCGAAGCGTGCGACGTCCGGGCCCGACGGCGTGTAGGGCACGCCGACGATCCTGGCCTGATGCGCCCGGAGCAGCGCGCGAAAATTGAAGTAGCAGGGATCGTCGACCAGCACGGTGTCGCCGGGGCGGAGCAGGAAGCGGCAGACGAGGTCGGTCGCCTGAGTGCCCGAGCCCGTCAGCATGAGCTGGTCGACCGACGCCTCGATCGCGTCTTCGGCAAGGCGCGCGAGCAACAGCCGCCGCAGCACCGACGCGCCGCGCGTGCTGCCGTAGTTGGTCAGCAGGCTTTCATCGGCGCGGGCGAGTGCGCGGGCGGCGCGGCGCAAGCCTGCCTCCGGCATCCACTCCGGCGGCAGCCAGCCGCAGCCGGGCTTCGGCACAGCGGCGTCGGCATCGAGCGATTGCCTGGAAACCCAGAACGGGTCGACTTCCCGGTCGCGGCGCGGCTCGACCTCGGCAAGCGCCAGCGGCGGCATGGACGTTGGCGAAACATAGAAGCCCGAGCCGCGGCGGGCACGGATCAGGCCCTCGGCCGCGAGGCGGTCATAGGCTTCGACGACCGTGGAGGGCGAAACGCCGATCGTCGTAGCAAGGCTGCGGATCGAAGGCAGGCGGTCGCCGGCACCGAGCGCGCGGCCCGCGACCTTGGCGCGGATCACGCTCATCACATCGGAGGTTCGCGTTCCGCCGCGGCCCTTCGGGCGAGGTTCTTCGTCCAAGTGTATCGCCTTCCATATCCATACAGTTTTGCCGGATTGTACTGGATTGTCGCTGGTTCCGCTATCGGCCACGACAGAGTATCGCCGTCCAAAAAAAGGTAAGGCGACATGCAATCTGCGGGCAGCGGCTGGGGCAACGGGCTTCTCGGCGTCATCATCTTCAGCGGTTCGTTGCCGGCGACGCGTGTCGCGGTTGGCGGATTCTCCGCTCTGTTCCTGACCTCCGCCCGCGCCGTGATCGCTGCGCTGCTGGGTGCGGCGCTGCTCGGTCTGCTCCGTCAGGCACGGCCGGCGCGCAAGGACCTCGCCTCGCTCACCATCGTCGCTGTCGGTGTCGTGGTCGGCTTTCCGTTGCTGACCGCGCTCGCGCTCCAGCACATCACCTCGGCGCATTCGATCGTCTTCATCGGGCTCCTGCCGCTGTCGACCGCGGTCTTCGGCGTGCTGCGCGGCGGCGAGCGGCCGCAGCCGCTGTTCTGGCTGTTCGCTGTGATCGGCAGCGCCACGGTGGTCGGCTTTGCTCTCTCAAACGACGGCGCGACATCACTTACGGGCGATCTCCTGATGGTCGCCGCGATCGTCTTGTGCGGGCTCGGCTATGCCGAAGGTGCCGCGCTGTCGCGCCGCCTCGGCGGCTGGCAGGTGATTTCCTGGGCGCTGCTGCTCGCGCTTCCGCTGATGGTGCCGATCATGCTCTGGACCTGGCCGTCGACATGGAGCGGCGTCAGTGCGCCCGCCTGGGTCGGGCTCGCCTACGTCTCGGTCTTCAGCATGTTCGTCGGCTTCATCTTCTGGTACCGGGGCCTTGCGATCGGCGGCATCGCGCGCGTCGGCCAGCTGCAGCAGCTCCAGCCGTTCTTCGGCCTCGCGCTCGCCGGCTTCCTGCTGCATGAGCCGGTCGCATGGAGCATGATCGCCGCGACCGTGCTCGTGGTCGTCTGCGTTTTCTTTGCGCGGCGATTTGCCTAAGGCCGCTGCTTCACTCCGCCATCACGGTCCGTGTCAGCTCGCTCCGTGCAAATTTCTTCAGCGGCATCGGCTTGCCGAACAGGAAGCCCTGGACGTGATCGAAGCCGAGCTCGTTCGCGGCCACGAGGTCGGCGCGGCTCTCGACGCCTTCGGCCACGGTGTGCACGCCATAGCCCTGCGCGAGCTCGACGATGTGGCGGCACACCGTGCGCTTCAGGCGGTCATTGCCGCTGCCGGTGACGAAATGCCGGTCGGCCTTCAGCTTGATGAAGGGAATTTTGCCCATATCCATCAGCGACGGCCAGTTGGCGCCGAGATTGTCGATCGACAGGCCGATATTGTGCAGGCGCATCTCGCGCGCGATCTCGGTGAGGAGATCGAGGTCGCGGATCGCTTCCTCGCTGTCGATCTCGATGGTCAGTCCGCCGAAGGCCGGATGCGTCGGCATACGGCGGCAGAGATCGCGCACGGCCTGCGGCTCCTTCAGATACGATGCCGGCAGGTTGACCGAGAGATCGACCGGGCTCTGTCGCTCCAGAAGGTAATGCCAGTCCTGCACGGCGCGCTCGATCACGAATTCCGAGAGATCGCGCAGATGCGGGTCGCGCTCCTCGGGAATGAAATAGGCGGGCGGCACCACGCCCCAGGTCGGATGCCGCATCCGCACCAATGCCTCGGCGCCGCAGCGGATCAGTGTGCGCGCGTCAATCTTGGGCTGGTACCAGAGTTCGAGCCAGCCGGCGTGAAGGGCTTCGCCGACGTGCACGGCTGGGCTCGGCGCCGGTTCGTCCGGCAGCAGCATCGCGACGCGCTCGCGCAGCGTCTCCGCGGCAAACGGCGTCGTCAGCGGCGGCAGCATCGCAAGGCCATATTCCTCGCCGACCTGCTGCACGGCCCTGACGATGATCGACTCGCGGGCGCCGACGGTCAGAACCCTGCCGTCGAATGCCTCGCGAACCAGCGTCTGAAGGAATGTCCCGGGCTCGATGCCGTCGGCAGCGATGCCGAGCAGGATCAGGTCGGGCAATTCGCTCGTCAGCACGGTTTGCAGCTCGTCGGCGCTGGCGCATTCGCTGGTGACGAAGCCGAGATCCTCCAGCACCTCTGCGAGAAAAGCGCGCAAATGGCGCTTGCCATCGACGACGCATGCGCGCGGCGTCATCTTTCGCCGTCCGAAGGTCCTGGGCCTTCGTCCGGCGAGTTCAACAATCTGATCGTTCATCGCAAACCACTCCCGTTCCGCGATGGTGTTTAGCGATGTGGAAGGCTTCAAATATGGAGAGCTTCAGCGCTATCCCCGAATTGTCCGGGTAACGTTAAAGCCTGCACCATGTCTAAAATTGTAGGGATATCCTTGGAGAAGTTTTTACATCTGCCGCCGCCTTGCGCGCGGCGGTGCGGTATCGCACGAGACTTCGGCAACGCGCGGTTTGACAGCGAGCGCGCGCGGTGTCCTGCAATTGGACGAAGCCGTGCACGCTTCGCCCAATTGAATAATTCCGGACTCAATTGCCCGCGGCTTTGTCGTGCTGGGCCGTGTCGACCGCCTTGGACTCGTGACCGTTCTGCGACAATGCGTCCGGTCGCGGCGGCGCGAGTGTGAAGCACATCACAAGTGGATTGCTGCACCTGCGCTAATGCTTCGCGCAGCCGGTGGTGGGCTGTCGAGGATTGCAGCGATGACGACGCGGCGGCTGATCTATTGGTGGTTCAGACTCGTGCTGTCGGGGCGATTTCTCGATCGCTTCCTGAGCCTGCCGCGCGCGCGCTAAAGCATGGTCAGGACCCGAAGGGCCGCGTTAGCGCAAAGTTGCAGTTGTTTTCCTTCGCGACAAACGCGGAACGCGTTTGCGCGGAGATCGTGCTGAGCCGATAAGCTAAAGTGCGCTGGTCGCGCTTTAGCGCGCTGCGCGATATCAGGTTTGCCCGATCAATTTGCGAAACGCCGCCGCTCCATCCTGCACGGCGTCTCGTCCCTTCCAGGCCAGATAGGACAGCTTGCCGCCGAGCGTATCGTGGCTGCGCAGTCGGCGCGATCCCAAGATGTGACCGACATTGGTGGGGAAGCGGCTCACCTCGGCGGACACCAGCGCCGCGATCGCGTCCATCAATTGCTGGAGGCGGATGCCCCATTCGCAATGTTCGATGCCGTCGATGCGGACCTTGAGCGCATATTCCGTGTCGTAGATCTCGGCGAGCAGATCGCGAGCGACCAGCACCCGATTGTGCCGGAGCGCGATCCTGAGAGCGAGGCGCTTGTCGTCGAGCCGGTCGAGCACCATGGGCACGACGCAGGCATAGGGCGTGGCGGCGACGTCGGCCGCGCTCTTGCTTGCCGCGGCCTTGGTGGCAAGGCGGACCAGCTCCCAGGATGTCTTCAGGCGCCTTGCCACCAGCGCCAGCGCGAAGGGCAGCGCCTCCGGATGGGCCTTCTTGAAGGCGTCGAGCTGTGCGGTGATCCGGGCAACTTGGCCGTCGTCGAATTTCGCGATCTTCTCGGGCAGCTTTTCGTTGAACTTCGGCAGTGCGTCGCCGGCGCGCAGCACATGCTGCATCTTCTTCACGTCGTCGAAGGCCGTGTGCGATGCCGTGTATTGCGCGAGCTTGCCGCGTGCAAACTCGGTGCTCTCCGCCGAGACCAAGGTGTTCTCGAGCACCTTGATCACCTTGGTCTGGAAGGTCGAGGCGATCTTCAGCACTTCCTTCGGGTTGTTGGCGGTGACCTGGTCGTTGATGGCCTTGATGTAGTCCCGCGCCATTGTCGGCAGCAGGTCGCGGCAGATCCACTCCCAGATCGGGGTCAGCGTGTTGCGCGAAATCCGTCCTGCATTGGCATGCTCAGGCGCGCCGTCGATCAGGAGCAGCTCGAGCGGGGCGAAGAAATAGCGCGAGGGACTGGTGGCGCGCGCCTGGGTCGATCCGTCCTTGCGAAACTCGGCGCGCAGGCGGGCCTGGATGTCGGCCGAGCCCGGCATGTCGACGCCGCAGAGCTCGAGCCGCTCGAGCTCGCTGAGCAGGCAGCTGCGCGACAGTGGCGTCAGCCTCTGCAAGAACTCCGACAGCCGATCGATCTCGTTCATGCACGCAATCTTCCGCAGCGTTTCCCGCAGGCTTACCGGCCCGATGCGAGGAGGCATTTGCGCGCTCTCAATCGACGCTAAGAGAAGCAAGTCATTGTTAATTTATCCGTAAAATCCGAGGCCGACCGGGCCGGAAGGAGCTCGACCATCAATTGGGCAATGGTCCGGATGCCAGTGGCGTGGGCAGATCCATCAACTTCCACGCGGTCTTTCTCGGCTCACCGCAAGCATAAATTGTGCCGGTGCCGATATTTCAGCACAAAACTGACAAAATCACCGTAGTCTTACGGTGCAGAAAGTTAACTACAGACCGCCTCGGGTTCCGCTAAACGAGTCACATGGAGTCACAGAACGATACGGCTGCTGATTCGCAGCCGTCGGAATGGTTCGAAAGCGGCGCTTCTCCGCCTGAAGAGCTCGATTTCGTCGGCCTGAACGCGGTCCGCGCCAAGGCGGCCGACGAAATGGCCGCCGCCATCGCCCGCGAGCTCAACGGTCCCCTGACCGCGCTTCTGCTCTACATGGGCGAGATCAAGCACCACAGCGACCAGCTCGCCCCGGTTTCGGGCGACCGCGCCTATTTGCAGCGCGTGGTGGAGAATGCGCTGGAGCAAACCGAGCGTGTTTGCGGCCTGGTCAAGCAGCTTGTCGGCTCTCACCAGGGCGCTCTGCCGATCGCGACCCGGACCGAGGATCCCGAGCCGAAGGTCGGCCGCACGCCGCAGGCACAGCGCGCGCCGCGCGCCGAGCTCGCGGGCCTGTCCGGCCAGAAGCGGTTGACCAAGCGCGAGCGCGAGGTGCTGAGGCTGATCAGCGAGGGCTATTCGAACAAGCAGGGCGCGCTTCGGATGCAAATCAGTCCGCGCACGTTCGAGAGCCATCGCGCTGAGGCGATGCGCAAACTCGGTGCGCGCAACACCGCCGACCTCGTCCGCGCGGCGCTGCTGCATTCGATCGACTGACGCTGTTGCGTTGCGCCGCTGGCCGGCGGGGCGCCCAAAGCCCGGGAACCCGATCGCGTTCAGAAATAGTCTTCAGCAAAGGGACGCGTGCGCGAGCCGGACCGCAGCGGCTTGGGCTCTTCCTTCGGCGTGTTCGGGATGATCGTGATGGTCCAACGGGGAGGGGTGCTCGATTCCTGCTCCAGCACCGAACGCACGAAACCTGTCACCGTCGACTCGCCAGACTTCACCGTCACCATCCGGCCGTTGAACTGTGCGATCCGGAAGCGACGGACCTCCTTCTGGTCCGCGGTCTCGTAGGTGAACATGGAAACCCTCCTGGTTTCCCGCGACTATCGCCACCTATGATTAGCCATCTGTGAAAATCCCAAGCCGTAGAAGTACGGCGGGGTCGTGCGCGTTTCGCTAGCCCTGCGGTTCCTGTGCGCGTGCGGCGGCGTAGGCGACATCCATCAGGTCCAGGAGATCGTGGAATTCGCTGCTGCCGAGCTGCTGCGCAGTCTTCTCCAGCCGCAGCGCCAGCGCCGCGAGCCTGACATAGCCAAACGTTCCGGCCGCGCTCTTCAGCGAGTGCGCTTCGCGCGAGATCCTGGCGTGGTGCTGCTCGAGCGAGAGCGTGCGGAACAGTTGCAGGCGCGCGCAGGTCTCGCTCCAGAACACGGCGCGCACCTCACAGGCGCCGTCCTCGCCGATCTCGCGCACGAGCGCCGCGTAGGCGCCTGGCTCGCGCACGGGCCCGGCATCGAGCGCCTTCTGCGCAGGCGCGGCGGTCACTTCAAACATGGCTTTGCCTGTCCTGATCCCGGTTCGTTTCTCGCGCGGCTCGCAACGCGCGAGGCACGCCCTTGTCTACGGCATTTGGATTTCGGGTCCGGTAGCAGGACTGACGGTGTTTGCAGGCCGGCGTTAGCCGCAGGTTTACCACGCAACGGTGCCGGTCAGCGCGGCCCGAGCAGACGGTCGTACTGCGCCTTCACCGTGGCGTAGCATTCGCATGTCGTCTGGCGCAGGCCGTCCAGATTCATGATCTGGATGTGTCCACGGCTGTAGTGGATGAAATTGGCCTGCTGCAGGGTATTGGCGACCAGCGACACGCTGTTGCGCCGCGCCCCGATCATCTGCGCCATGGCTTCCTGCGTCAGCAGCAGCCGGTAATCGCCCGACAGGTCATGGGTGTGCAATAGGCAGCGCGAAAGCCGCGATTCCACTGGATGCGCGGCGTTGCAGCCCGCGGTCTGCTGCACCTGCGCGTAGACCGCCAGCCCGTGGCGCGTGAGCAGGCTTCGCATCGTGCTGCTTTGCTCGGCCGCGCCATGCAGCCGGTCAAGGTCCATCATGGAGGCGGTGCCGGGAACCAGCACGATCGCTGTATTCAGCGCGCGCGCATCGCCCATGGTCGAGAGCGTCCCGAGCAGGCTGTCGCGGCCGATCATGGCGACCTGCACATGCTCGCCCTTGGCGAGTTTCACCACCAGCGAGATGACACCGCGGTGCGGGAAGTAGGCGCGCTGGAGCGTCTCGCCGGTCTCGACCAGCACCGCGTCATGCGGCAGGTCGATCGTGCGCAGGTGCGGACGGAGCAGTTCATAGTCGTCTGCGGACAGCGCAGACAGGAAACCATTGGATGGACGAGTTTCCAAAGCTGGTCTCTCCCGTCTTCCTCAGCCGGCTGATCTCAATCGCGAATTCATTCCTTGCTTTGGCGCGGTTCCATATTGTTCCCAGCGGGATAAGTTGGCAATCGCGGACATTACGAGGCGCGGTGACCTTTTTCGTCGATGCCGCGCTTGTGCTACGGGCATCCCAGCTCTGCGCATTTCCGCAAGGAGACTGGCCGGACGGCTTGCTCGCCAGGCAAGACTGCCGGCCTCCATCACAGCGCGAAGTCACTGCACCGAAGTATCGCACAGGTTGCGTAAAGAATTATATGCCCGCTAGAGGGCGGGCATCATGTCGCATTTGTGGCGGAAATAAGAATGGCGCGCCTGAATCGCGCGCGAGGACGCGCCCAATGCGGCGCGGGACGACGCGGGACAGATCGGCAAGGGCGTCTCATGTCGGCGAGAGTCGGCAAGCATTGCAGTCATGACGCCTTGGAGCTTTCGTGTCGCCGCGCGCCGTCTGCGCAAGCCGTTCACGCGCGATGCGCTGCCACCATCAACGAATGCCTGCTGGAACGCGCCATCTCCCGCACAGGCCTCCTCGCCGCAAGGTTGCGTTAGGCTGCATCGCCGGTCGCGGTCATTGCGTAAGCATTGGTTTACTGCGCGCGCGGATCGCGCGCATGCCGCGCGTCAGACGCGAAGCGTGTCGCAGGTGCGCCGCCGATCGCCAGTGATTTGATTCAAATTCACGCGAGCCGTGCGTATGGCCCCGCAGGAGCGGGACTTTCCCGCACGTGTCATGCCGCCTTTATCGGCGCGTTTACCTGTTGCATCCCCCACAGGGGCACGCGCTGCGGCGTTTGCCGAAAGACGCTGTCGCATGCAGTCGAGCGGCAAAGTTGTCTTCAATATCCGTATTAGCACGGAGGCTGAAATTAACGGGACCGTGAAAAGGGATGTCTAACGATCCAAGGGCGGACTTCCGCCGATTCCAAGCGCGGTTCAGGCGACGAAGTCCGGCTCAGTAAGGCGTAGCTCATGGATGATCTGTTGCGGGAGTTTTTGACGGAGACCAGCGAGAGCCTGGACACCGTCGACAATCAGCTGGTGAAGTTCGAGCAGGAGCCGAACAACGCCAAGATTCTGGATAACGTCTTCC
>NZ_LGHM01000070.1 GCF_001908185.1 Bradyrhizobium sp. AS23.2 | reverse complement strand
TTCTGTGTAGATGCACTTCAAATCCTTGCCGCGTCGGAACGGTGCGACTTGAAGCGTCCGTCCAAAAAGCGGATGCCACGGATATGCAATTGTCGCGCTTCGAAGACTGTATGCAGAATGTCGCGTGTTGGGCGCTGCGGCCCCGGAAGATGTAGAGATCGCCAGCATGAGGATCGCGCTTCAGGCTTTCCTGAACTGTGAGAGCCAAGCTTCGCATGCCGCGACGCATATCGGTGTGGCCAGTGGCAATCCAGACCCTGACGCCGTTCGGAATCGGGATCATCGTCGTCGCAAGAGCTCAAGAACCTGCTGCAGCGCCTCAACATCCACGTCACGGTCAACGCGAACACGACAGCCGCCCCCGAGCTCAATCTCGATGATTCCAGCCCTTGCACGCTGCGCAGGCGGTGAAGACGCCAGTTGTGGTGCGCCGCTCGAGATCGGAACCGCTACAGGTGTGATCTCGACGGGAACAAGAGCAGGCGGAGAATCCCCGCCCAGTCGCCCCTGGCGCGCTTGTCGACGCCAGGTGAACAGCAGGCTATGAGCCACCCCGTGCCGGCGTGCCACGCCGCAGACCGTCTCGCCGGGCTGCAAGGTCTCTTCGACAAGGCGGACCTTCTCGTCGTAACTCCATCGCCGCCGACGCTCGGCGCCCAACACATTGACTTGCATTCCCGACGTGACCTTAAAGCTAGACTTAAGGTCAAATCCTCAGGCCGCTTCGCAAACTACACAAGGCGGCCTTCGCCGACTTTCAATTACCCACATTTAGCCGAGAGGGCTGAGGGAGCGCACCAACTATTGCATCGCAGGAATCGACCGTGATTCCTTGTCTGGCACCGATTCGCAGGGGGCGGTGCCAATGGACGAAGAAGCCGACGCATGGTTTGATCGCGAGCTCGCTGGCTGCAACCTTGCCGACGAGCGCCTGAATAAGCGGCTCCGCAAACTGGTAGCGCAGATCGGGAGCGCCATGGGAGAAAGCATTCCGCTGGTGTGCCAGGACTGGGCTAATACCAAGGCCGCGTATCGTTTTTTCTCCAACGACCGGGTCAGTGAGGCGGACATTCTGGCCGGCCACTTTCAATCGACGCGTGAGCGCACGATTGCCACCGACGGGCCTATTCTAGTGCTCCACGATACGACCGAGTTCAGTTATCAAAGGGAGAACTCAGACGCGATCGGGATCACCAAGAGCATAAACAGCGGGCGCGACAAGGCGGGCCGCCTGAGGTCGCACACGGTTTGCGGCATCCTGATGCACTCGAGCCTGGCGGTGACAACCGAAGGGCTGCCGCTTGGACTGGCGGCGGTCAAACTCTGGACCCGGAAGAAATTCAAGGGGACTGCCGCGCTTAAGAAGAAGATCAATCCGACGCGCGTTCCCATCGAGAAGAAGGAGAGCATTCGGTGGCTGGACAATGTCCGTCAATCCACAGAGCTGCTGGGCGATCCGGGACGATGCATCCATGTCGGTGATCGCGAGAGCGACATCTATGAGCTGTTCTGCGCGGCCCGGGAAGCTGGAACGCATTTCGTGATTAGGACTTGCGTTGACCGTTTGGCCGGGGATGGAAATCACACGATCGCCGACGAAACGGACGAGGTTGCCGTCAAAGGACTGCATCGCATCAACGTCAGAAACAACAACGGCGATCCCGATGAAGCCGTCCTCGAGATCAGATATCGCAAGCTTCGCGTCCTGCCCCCGATCGGAAAGCAGAAGCGCTATCCCGCGCTGACCTGACGGTGATCCATGCCGAAGAACGCATGACGCCGAAGAATAGAAAGAAAATCGAGTGGAAGCTGATCACAAATCTGCCTGTTAGCTCCCGCACCGACGCCATTGAGAAGCTCGAATGGTATGCTTTGAGATGGAAGATCGAGGTGTTCCACAAGATCCTCAAATCAGGCTGCAAAGCTGAGGAGTCCAAGCTCAGGACCGCCCAGCGTCTGACCAATCTGATCTCGCTCTTTTGCATCCTGAGTTGGCGGGTCTTTTGGATGACGATGCTCAACCGTTCGGCTCCAGACGCGCCGCCAACCCTCGCGTTGACCGCGACTGAAATCGGCGTGCTCGATCGCCTCGTGAACGACAGACCAAAAGCAAGACGGAAAACGCTGTCGCACTATTTGATCAAGGTCGCCCGGCTCGGCGGTTATCTCGCCCGCGCCAGCGATCCGCCACCTGGCAATACCGTCATGTGGCGCGGGCTGTCACGTCTCACCGACATAGCGCTAGGTGTCATGGTCGGAGGAGACTTTGTGGGTAATTGAAAGCTTCGCCGAAGAGATGCGCCTCAACGCGCTGCGGGACGCATCGTCGAGGTTTTCGTCGAGCTGAACCCATTCCGCACCGCATCTGGCCAACTCGCGAAGGACGTCGACATAGACCGGCAGAAGCTGATCCAGCAGCAACAACGGACTCAATGCCGGATCTGCGCTCTTGCCCAGCTTCATGAAACTGACTGGGCCAACCAGAACGCAGCGTGTCTGGTAGCCAAGGCTCTTTGCCTCTTCATATTCCTCAATCGGCTTACGAGAGGAAAGAGTGAAGGTTGGTCCTTCCGAAATTCCGGCACCAGTCGAACCACTTCGTCATTTCCTGCGCCGCCGGGCCGTGTCGGTCGGCGTCGCTACTCGCATCTGAACTCTCGCCCTGTGCGCCGCGCGCCATGGCGAAGTAGGTCTTTAGCGACACAGGACCTGCGGTCCAACCGTAAGCGTCTGGAATGGCACCGACCATCACACTGGTATCGAGCACATGGTCATAGAGTGAGAAGTCGTTCGACGGAATGACCGTTGCACCGAACGATTTCTGCCGCGCCCAGCTGGCGATGCAAAGTCCGGCCGCAGCATCGGAGAGCTGGGCTTCACTTGACTTTCCCGTCCAGTAGCTTTCGAGCGCGAATTTGAGCTCGCGGCGCGGGCCAATGCGCGGCATACCCAAGGTGGCAACAGGAAGTGAAATGGTAGACATTGCTTCAACCCATTAGTTGGGGCAAGCCTTCTACAGGCAAGGCAATGGCGGATGCGTGCAGGAAAGCCGCCGTAACGGACTGCTCGACGCACCACCGGGACACCCCGCCCGTGGACGAACATGTTGTCGGGGCAGGTCTCCTGGCTCACGGGTCATCGCTGCTATCCGGTCTTCCCGAAGCCAACCGGCTTCAGTGACAGTATTGGACAGCGGCTCGCCGCTTACAGTTGCGGGGGCAGCGCCAGCATCACACCGGCTTCCCTCTTAGCTCCGGATCAAGCGAGATCCAGAGAACCTCGAACAAACACGCGATTATCCGCAAACAAACATTCCGTTAACTGGTGAATCACCCACCCGGCATACTCGCCGGAGCATTGAGTCATACGCCAATTGCACACGTCACGATCCGAGACTACCCGACGATCTTCAACCGGATGGTACTCTGACAAAGCCGGTCAGTTGCTTATAGGTTCATGAAGCCGCGATCCCTTCGACGATTCTTCAATTAAGATCAACCGCGTCGGGTCCTTCAAATCGAACTCAATAATGCGTGGCGCGAAGAGGCGCGCATAGCGGGTGAAAGCGCTCGTCGGTGGAAACCGAATGACGGTATCGCATCGCCCGAGGAGATACATCTCAATGAGAGCAGAAACGCCGCCTTCGGCGCCCAATGCTGCACTATGTAAAGGTCCAGCCTGAAGAGACTGGAAACGCTTTGGGATCGTGAAGAGATCGGGAAATATTCCAGATAGCCTTTCGACAATCAGCGCGCTGTCCGTGCACAAGAACACCCTCACCGGTCTTGGATGCACTAATGCTTTCGCCTTATAGATGGCAGTACATACCTGCCTGAACGCGAGTTCCGGATCCGCCCAATAGGGCGCATGTCCCATAATATCTTCCCCGTTGCCGTGGCGAACATGAACCCCGATTATACTGTGCCCCTCAAAGCACTCCTGGTAAATGCCATCAATTCGAGCCTGAATTTCAGATTGCGGCTTGATGGTCCGAAATATCTGCCGTTCGGCGTCCTGATCGCAGCGCCACATAAAGCAGGCGTCACACACAACGGTTTTCGCATCGACATCTTCGGCACTTTGGAAAAGTCGACCCAGTTCGTCACGCTCTCGGAAAATCTGTTCATCTGGCCGATAAACGCAGTCTATCGGTGCTTTATTCCACCAGCGCGGGAAGAACGGCCCCGGAAATGACACCTGATTGATCTGGTCATCACAAATGACTCGCACGCCATCGATCGCTTGCACTGGTTCGAAGAACACTTGAAAGGCGTTGGTGAATGGCTGATCGAGATAACACGAGCCACGCCAATCGATGGCTAACGTCCGCTCAGTCCGCTTTGCGTAACGCCAGGCTGACGCCAACGACCACAGGCAATCACCGAACCCAGTCCGTCGTCGAGAAATCACGAACCGATCATTCATCGGGTCACTGACGAGCATTCGCGTTGCCTCGTTTCAGCTGCAGGTACGAGTCGTTATTACCGAAGACCGATGTATGGATCACCCGACGCAAACGCCGCGTTGTCTGATGCGAGCAGCGCCAGGCGGATAAAGGCGAACGCAACGCTGTTCCCACAATCCCCGCAGTTCCTTCACGAGAGCTTCGCGTTTGGCAGGGTCGAGGGTAGGTCTATCGACAAGGGATCCGAGGACCGTTTCCCCCTCGATCTGCATCAGGAGATCGAACAAATCATGTGAGATTCCCACACTGTCACCGCGCGAGTGTCCTCTGCGGATCTCGCACACAGTCTCCTGGTGATCCTCCGAAGCGAAAGCACGAACTCGATGAAGGGACACATACGGCGGCAATGAAACCGCCAGCACGGTCCAGTCCTCGAGCGCTGTAGTACGCTTTTTGACAAGGAACGGCCCAACCACAAGTCCATCCAGGTCGGTCGTCAAAAATGTGGTGATCGCGTCAGGTACGGAATCCACAATCGGCTCGGCATTGTTGTTAAACGACGTATTGAGCAGCACCGGCACTCCCGTTCGTTCTTTGAACGCGTTGATAACCTCCCAGTAGAGTGGGTTTGCCTTGCGCGATACCGTCTGCAGCCGAGCAGTACCATCGACATGCGTGATGGCGCCGAGCACAGTACGTTTTGGCTCGCGCACGCGGACCACGAAGTTCATGAAAGGAAATTCGCGCTTGCCCTCCGGGAGCTCGAAAAACTCGTTCGCATCCTCCTCCAGCACAGATGGCGCGAACGGGCGATAGCCTTCGCGCTTTTTGACCATCGCGTTAATTCGGTTCTTGTTTGAAGCCGGACGAGGGTCAGCAAGAATGCTGCGATTGCCTAGCGCCCGTGGTCCGAACTCAGAACGACCCTGAACCCAGCCGATTACGGCACCATCGGCCATCCAACCCGCTGCACTTGCAGCTATGTCATCCGGACGTTCAACGTCCACGAGCCCCGCCCATGCACTCAGTTCGTGTTCTACGGCAAGCTCGGTTCCGATGTCGGGGCCCCAATAGACATCCTGAAGTCGCTCACGGGGGGGCGGGCGTGCCTAAATCGCTCGACATCATTAGTGCCGCACCTAATGCGCAACCAGCGTCATGCGCCGCGGGTTGGACGAATATGTCTTCGAAAAGGTCGGAGTAAAGCAGCTTACCATTCACGGTGCAATTGTGAGCTACACCTCCAGCCAGGCACAGACGCTTCATGCCGGTCGCCTCGCGATAGTGCAGAAGGATGTGAAACACGATCCGCTCTAGCGCCTCCTGCAACGAAGCACTCACATCTCGATGCTGTTGCGTGAATGGCATTTCCTTTCGTCGGACCTGAATGTTGCGGAGCAGTGTCGGTCCGATTCGGTCTAGGTGAACACGATAGCCACCATCGTCCAAGAGTTCATAGAACTGTTCAAACAGCCTACGATAAGGCGCCGGATCCCCGTAGGGGGCAAGTCCCATAACCTTGTATTCGTCGAACAGGCCGTACCCGAGGTATCGGATGGCCTCGAGGTAAAACAGCCCTAGCGAATTATTCTCCGGAAAACTCGCGAGTTCGGTGATTTTGGCTCCCGACCCTACCGCCAAAAGCCCCGAGAGAAAATCGCCACCGCCGTCGACTGCAAAAATGAGGCTTTGCTCAAATCCTGACATCGCAAAGGCGCTTGCGGCGTGCGCGTGATGGTGGTGCACGAAAGAGAGCCGCGTTTCATCGATCTCGGCATCGAACTCCTGCGCCAGCAAATTCCTCAGCAACAGTTTGGCATTCAACGGAATAAAGGCATCCGGCTGAGCCACAAGAAGCCGCTCGAGCATGCTGTTGGAATAGGCTTCACTCGCGTAGAAGGCGATACGGTCGATGTCGCGGATATGCACTCCTGCCGTTGCAAGGCAGTATCGGATCGCACTGCTTGGGAACTTGTTCGAGTGCTTGATTCGATTGAGGCGTTCCTCTTCGACGGCTGCTATGACCCGACCGTCACGGACGAGCACGGCTGCGCCATCGTGCAAAAACGTGTTCGACAGCGCGAGTGGATTTTCATAAATCTTGTCCAGCCCGCCGCTCAATCCTAGACACAGCATCTCGTTCTCCATTTAATCGTAACAGGACGGCCCAACAGCCATTCCAAAGTTGTACTTTCGCCTCTCCCCGAGAGCGCGGGTTTACGCTTCAGCCAACAGTCGCGCTGGCATTGGAACCGCCATTAGATCGCCTCTGGGCGCGGTATTCTTAACTGATGTCTTTTTTTCCGGAAGGCTTGTCGAGGTGATTGTCGCATGCTCCATCGTCTCTACACGCCGTCATCTCGCAAGATTGCATCATTCGCATCGCCGTTTTCTGTGGCATGCTGTCTCACCGCATCAGACGTCGACGAAACAGTGCCGCGGACAGAAAGAACGGCAACACCGCGTAGATGCAAAGCGCACCGATATGTATGCCGACATCGAGCATCGGGCGGCCCAGCATTGTTGGACGAAGGAGCTCGACCGAATGAGCCAACGGCAACACCCCCGCCAAATGCTGAAATGAGCTGGGCATTTGGCTCAGCGGAAAGACTACGCCGCATAGAAACACCATAGGCGTTACGACAAGCGTCTGATAAAACACGAAATAATCGTAGCTGGGTGCAAGGGATATGACGACCATCGCCAGGCTCGCGAAAGCGAGGCCAGTCAGCGCAATTGTTGGGATCGCATAGAGAATGGATGGCCACGGCGCATAGCCCAATATGGCGGCGACGACTCCAATCGCTACCCCGGCCAGAACGGCCTTACTGGCTGCCCACGCCAATTCACCTAGAATGATATCCCCGAGTGTCAGCTGTGTGGATAGGATTGCTTCCCAAGTGCGCATTGTAGCCATGCGGGCAAAAGCCGCGTACATTGTTTCAAAGGTCGCAGCGGTCATGGCGCTCGTCGCAACCATGCCGGCCGCCAGAAACGAGATGTATGAAGTACCATCAACGCTCCCGACGATTATCCCGAGCCCAAACCCGAGGCCAAACAAGTTGGTCATGGGATCGGCGAGATTGCCGAGAATCGATGCAAGCGCGACTTTCTTCCATGCTAAGAAATTGCGAAGCCACACAGCGACCCAATTGTGCGCGTTGGCGGGCATGGCCGCCGCATAACCCTCACCCATCGCTTATTTCTCCATCTCGCGTCCGGTCAATCGCAAAAAGACGTCCTCGAGATTTGGAGGACGCTGCATAAGACGAAGGCCGGCACGCCCGCGCAATCGCACGAGAACCTGCTCCGGATCAGGAGCATAACAAAATAGCGTCTCGCCGCTTACTTCCAGGTGCCGCGCATACGGCCTGATCAATGCATACAGCTCTTGTGGATTGCCCCCATAGATCTCGATCACGTGGCAGCCGATGTGCTCTTCGATCAGCGCGTGAGGCTTACCTTCAGCGATCTTGATTCCATCCTCAAGCACGCACAGCCGATCGCATAACCGCTCCGCTTCTTCCATGAAGTGTGTAGTCAAAAGAATCGTCTTGCCGCGCGCCAGCAACAATCGCAGGCGTTCCCAAATGAGGTGGCGCGCGTGCGGGTCGAGACCGGTGGTCGGCTCGTCCATGACCAACAGATGCGGGTCGTTGATCAGCGCGCGCGCCAACGTCAGCCTCCGTTTCATGCCACCGGACAGTTCGGAGACGCGGGTGCCCGCCTTGCTCTCCAGGCGAGCGAACTCAAGCAGCGACGGCACGATGCTCTCGATCTTGCGCGCACCCATCCCGAAATAGCGACCGAATACCAAGAGGTTTTCACGCACGGTAAACTCGACTTCGAGATTATCGAACTGCGGGACCACACCGATGCGCATGCGTGCCAAGCGAGCTCGAGCCGGTACGGGCTCGTCCAGCACCTTTATCTCTCCTGCGTCAGGCGACATCATGCCAAGGACCATACGCGCAATTGTGCTCTTGCCGGCGCCGTTCGGCCCGAGAAGCCCGAAGCACTCTCCACGGCCGACCGTAAACGACAGCTCGTTGACCACGAGCTTGTCACCAAATGACTTCTTTACGCCGGCAAGATCGATTGCTGCGGTGGACATGTTCATACTAGGCTGGAAGAAGTTGTTCACGCGCCGACGGCTCCCTTATGACCGCCTTGATCGAGAGCAAGCCGTCGCACCACCATACATGCTCCACGCGCCCAGAATGGCACGCTGCTGTGCATCCGGAAAGAACCCGCGTGCGTGGTGGTTGGCACGTCCAATGCGAAGCAGCGGAATCCCTGTGAGTCGCTCATACTCAAGAAGGAGCTCGGCGACCTTATGTCGAGACGTTCTAGGAATTGTCTGCAATCGCGCAGATCCGTCCAGATGTACAACTGCTGGAACGTTGTCCTGCCACTCCTGCCGTCTCTGTTGATCGAAACGCTTGTAGGGATCTGGCCGTTCCAGGGGCTGCAAATGGACGGCGCCTGATCCTCCAGGCAAACCGGGCAACAGGCCGAAAGTGTTTGCGCCTTCTCTTGCTCGGTGCAGAAGACAGGCCGTCCGTCATCGACAACAGCGATTGATCCAACATGGGTCAGCTTGATACCGCAGATGCGCATACTTCCTTCTTGCCTAATCACCGCAGTTCGATAGCTCTGACGATCGAACCGGATTATGAAACAGGACGAGGAGGCACTCTTCTTCACCGGACTCCGCTAGACATTGCAGGCGCTCGACCTCAATCAACGTTTCATTGAAGATCTCGATTGCGGTCTCAGCACCAGCAGGGTGTCCCCAGCGCCTGCATTTATCATCACGCGCCGATCCGAAAACAAGTCGCCCGTTTGTCGCTAGCATACTCGTTAGGTTCTGGATCGCTGCGCGCATTTCGGTTATGTCGTCTAGGTAGTAAAGAACCTCCGCCACCACGATTAGATCGAACAGTTCCGAGCTCCAAAACCGTTCGATGTCCGCGACTATCCACGTGATGTGCGACCACCTCTTCGTTCGTTGGCGCGCCCGAGCAATCGCCGGCGGCATCACATCGACCACCATGAGACGCTGGCAGTGGGGAGCCAGCCTCTCCGTGAACGAACCGGCCGCGCATCCGACTTCAAGGGCGTTGCTAATGACCTCTTTGGATTGCGACATCCGGAGCATCTGTGCGTAACGCTTCTCTTCAAACGGATTACTGTTGAGGCGCCACGGATCATCGGCAGCCAATTCACGCTCTAATAGCTGGTACCTCTTGTCCCGCGTCATTGGGCATTCTCCTGCATCGTAGTCGATCACGGACCGCCGCAAAGGTTGTAGGTCACAGGCGGCCGCCTGGCACTGCACGAAAGTTCCGTCCGCGAATTGCCGCAGCTAACTGCTAACCTCCTGCAGCTCTTTGTCGGACGCTCGGCTCTGGATGACAGCCTGCTTCTCATCACCACTCGGCACGCTGGTCACCTTGCGCGACAACCAGTCGCTATTGCTCAACGTACACAGCGCATAGGCTTTCACGGGAAGTAAAAGAACGATGTTGATCGGTGTGTGCAGAGAAAAGCCGATGAATCGCAATTGGCGAGCACGAAACGCCGCTACGCCGCAGCGAACCATGGTCATTGACGCGATCGTCACGACTGTCCACCACGGCATTGTGGCCGTGACGGCGAACTGCGCGAGAGCTGTTAAGGACGACAGCGCGAGAAGCAATGGACCGATATTCTGTCCGATCACGTCGAGCGTAAGATAGCCATCAAGCTCTCGCAGCAGGCGCAGTCCAAGGAACGTGTCGCGGAAGGTGCTGCGGGCCCAGCGCAGTTGTTGACGCAGGTAAGGCCCCAGGCGGTCCGGGACCACCGTTGCCGCGATGGCATCCGGGACGTACTCGGTTCGAAAACCTGCCTTCAGCATGAGGATTGTAAGATGACGATCCTCACCGAAGTCACTGAGCTTCCCGCGAAAGAACTGCGATTCGTACTGATTTAGCAGCAACAGCAGCGCGGATCGACGATACATAGCACACGGGCCGCAGCAACACATGACGGCGCCGAATCGAGCCTGCGCCGCGCGCTCTTCGTTGCAAGCCAACCAGTATTCCATATCGATCAATCTTGTCAGCCAGGTGTCGCTGCGATTGCTAGCGATCAACTGACCCATGGCCGCACCGATTTTCGGAAACTTCATCTTCAGCGAAAGTTTTGTGACTACGTCGGCCGCTATCATCGTGTCGGAATCGACGTTGAGCACCAACTCTCCAGACGAACGTCGTATTGCGGTTATCTGCGCCTTGCGTTTACCGACGTTTTTGTCGAGCAGAATGAAGCTGAATCTGGGGTCACTTGCGAAGATCCTGTGAACGGGTTCTAGAAGGGCGCGATTGGCCGAACCGTCATCGATCACATAGACCCGCAATTTCCCGGCGTAGTCCTGAGCAGCAATGGATGATAGACAGGCTGCGAGCGTGTGCGGCTCCTCGTTGAAACAGGGCACGATGACATCGACGCTTGGCAGAGCGGGCGCAGGATGAGTGAGGTTACGTGATAGCGAGGGTGCATTTTCTCGCGTAGCATAGAACGCCTGCAAGCTCTTGTAGACAGTCGAGAGCAGCGCGTAACATGAGACAGCAACAGTGCTGGTTGTGCCGAGCAAATCCATAGGGTTCCAGTTTCACTGAAGTTGAGGAAGTGGGGAGAGGGCAAAGTCACGCTCTTGGAGCGCAGGAATGAGCTGCGAAAGCGCCGCGAGGGTCTGTTCGCGCAGCCCAGCACGAGTTTGCTGTGCCAGCTCGCTTGGAGGACATCCGTCGTGCAAAAGCACGATTGCACCCGGTCGGACAGAGGCCATCACTGCGTTCACAATCGCATCAGCCCCAGGGCGAGACCAATCTCTTGGATCCACCGACCAGTGTACCGCGCTCAGCCCGGCCTTCGCTGCCGTCGCGAGCACCTCTGCAGTCCATCTGCCGTAGGGTGCGCGTACGTGCCGTACCAGGGCGTGCGGGCAAGCCGCACGAATGACCTCGCTGGCTCCTTGTATTTCACTCTGCACCTCGGCTGGTTCGCATCTGGACAGGTCGGGATGAGTCATCGTGTGATTTGCGACCTCATGCCCATCAGCGATCATGCGTTCGATTAGATCCGGCTGTTCCGCTGCGTATGCGCCGATGACGAAGAACGTCGCCGAGATCTTGCGTTCTGCCAGAACATCAAGCACGTCTGGTGTGCAATATGGATTTGGACCGTCGTCGAACGTCAAATAGACACAGCGATTTCCGTTGGCGTCAGCGTACTCGCTACGCACGACGGGCAGGCGATCGGGATGATTCACAGCTCTGGCCCGTTCCGATCGATAATCGTACCAGTCGGCCACTCGCTTATTGATCGCCTAATCGGCAACACCAGAACGAGAGCCTCGTCGAGGCGGCTAGTCGACAAATCCAGATACACCTCCGGATGGGTCGAACGCACGCGAATGCCGGGAATGATTGTCGCGAGCCCCTGCCGGCCAAGCAATCTCGCGATATGATTCTCCAGTGCGGGTCGCACTGTACCGAAGCCAAACGCAACACCAAGCCCATGCAGAACGGGATACATAACGCGCATCGAATGGCTTATTCCAAGCCCCTCAAGATCGGGGCGCACAGCGTATAATCCCAGTTCGCCCACTAGTAGATCGACTTCACCGACCTTGATGAATCGGCGCAGTAAACCAATATGAGCGGCTACACCGCGAGCGTCGTAGCCGATTGCGCGGACCTCGGGCCTCGCACCAGCCCAACTACGATTGTCCTGGAATCGCTGCGCATTGAAGGCACCGGTCGGCCCGTAGCTCTTCCGAAAGAACTCGGAAAGTTCGACATGGTCGGCGACGCACAGTTCACTTTCCCAGCGCACTCTCCACTGAACTTTCGGACGCATTGAGACACCTTCCCTATTTGTAGATACGGCAACGTTCATGGCAAGCCACCGAGAGCTAGCTGGGAGCGGACCTGGTCCGTTAGCGACTCCCTCGCTCAATGACTGGTCACAGAAACAAGGTGCGCCGGTGCGTAGAGCCTGGCTTCAATACTCGTGCCACCACACCCCCCCCCAAGAGCCGAGTGGTTGGAATGCGGATCCCGGTACGACCAGACGCGTACAGCGCGGCTCGATCACTCTCGCCCGACGCGTAGCGATTGATGGCGGCGCACGCAATAAACGCGCGAAACACTTGCACTAGGTCTAGTGGGGTCTTCATTTTCAACATGCCTTTAACGCGATGGGCCAAGCGACGCCTGTGGCAAGTCGCGGCACGATTTGGCGCCCGCAACCGCGCGTGCCGTTCGTCGTGCAACAAAGGCGAAACCGCGCAATGACTCAATTGTACGAACGTAAACCGGCAATATTGAAATGAAGGGAGAACCCATACAAGTGTTTAGCAAGTCCCAACGCCTCCTATCGAGCCATCGCTGCGCCAATCCGACGCGGTGCAGCTCGCATACGAACCTCAACTTCTTTTCGGAGCTCACGCAAAGTGCGATGGCCATGATGTTATGCCTGTTTCACCTTTTTAGATTGAAGTTTGCTATCCAATAATCCACGCTGTGGTAAAATCGATTGTTTCGATAGAACACATCCACATGACGGATAGATCCCTAGTATGCGGTTCAAGGGCCTTGATCTAAATCTTCTTGTTGCGCTCGATGCTCTAATGACCGAGCGCAATCTCACCGCGGCGGCACGCAAGATTCACTTAAGCCAGCCGGCTATGAGCGCCGCCGTCGCCCGGCTACGCACCTATTTCGGCGATGAACTATTTACGATGAAAGGCCGCGAACTTGTCCCAACACCTCGGGCCGAAGGGCTGGCGGTCCCGACTGGCGAGGTTCTGCTGCACATTCGACTCTCTATTATGTCGCAGGACGCTTTCGACCCGGCTCAATCGAGCCGCCGCTTCAGGATCATTCTCTCCGACTTCATGACAATCATCTTCTTTCGAAGAATCATTGACCGTGTCGCGCGAGAGGCTCCTGCGGTGGGCTTCGAGTTGCTGCCGATTTCCGATGAGCACGATGAGCTTCTCAGGCGCGGTGAAGTCGACTTTCTTGTCTTTCCGGAGCTGTTCATGTCGAGCGCGCACCCCAAGGCAACACTGTTCGAGGAGACGCTTGCGTGCGTAGGCTGCCGCACAAACGAGCAGTTATCCCGCCAGCTAACAGCCGAGAGATACATGTCGATGGGACACGTCGCAACCAAGTTTGGACGAGCATTAAGGCCTAACATTGAAGACTGGTTTTTGCTTGAACATGGGCTCAAGAGGCGCATCGAGGTCTTTGTGCAGGGCTTTAGCTTGATCCCGTCCGTCATATCGGGCACTGTTCGCATCGGGACTATGCCGTTACGATTAGCTCAGCATTTCGAGAAGCAAATGCTCCTGAAGATCGTCGAACCACCGCTCCCGCTTCCTGCGTTCACTGAAGCCGTCCAATGGCCTGCCGTTCATAATACCGATCCGGCAAGTATTTGGATGCGGCGCATATTGTTGCAGGAGGCCGCCAACATGGCTTCTGGGCATGAGACGCCCCGACGTCACAGGCATTGCTAGATACGTCACTAACACGACGGGACGT
The DNA here is from genome assembly GCF_001908185.1 of Bradyrhizobium sp. AS23.2. Taxonomy (GTDB): domain Bacteria; phylum Pseudomonadota; class Alphaproteobacteria; order Rhizobiales; family Xanthobacteraceae; genus Bradyrhizobium. Next base: position 4,796 of record NZ_LGHM01000070.1, on the reverse strand, counting down.
TCATGAGCGCCTTATAGTGACCGGTTCTTCTAACGCACAGGTGCATTACGGGCTGCTTGGCAAGGCGCCTTAAACTTCGATGTATCTTCATTGCGGATGGTGGCACGGCTCAGCCGCCAAGAGCTGTCGGCTGCAACGATTTGGCTTAGCGATCGTCACGTCGCAATGATCTTCCGAAGACTGTGGCGCTAAGGAGGACAAAACCCTCGCGAAGAGACGCCCCGCCGAATACAACTACCTTGAATCTCACGCTGCGTCAGGTTGTAGGCCTGCATTCGGCGGCCAAGGACAAAGCACGCGGTCATCAGTGACGGACGGCAGATTTGCGCCCCAATGGCGCAACTCAGGGCTACACTGCTGTGGTCGCTATAAGATCGATCTGGCGCTACAAGCGGTTGCTGGAGCGCCATAATGGTCCATTCCGCCCCGCCGGCGAGTTCAACGCTGAAGTCGTCTACTCGCAGCGATCAAGCACGCAGGCGGTTTCATAGCACTCGCGCTGTAACTCGGATGGACCAGTTCAGGTGGAAGATGGATACCATCATAGACGCCGCGACTGTCGCCCAATCCAAGCGCCTTCAGTTGGACGAGCATGCGCTTCAACGGCCTTGATTTGAATCTTCTGGTGGCGCTCGATTCACTGATGACCGACCGCAAACTCATCGCCGCAGCTCGCAACATCAACCTCAGTCAGCCGGCCATGAGCGCCGCCATCGCCCGGCTGCGCGCCTATTTCGACGATGAGCTGTTTACGATGACAGGTCGAACACTTGTCCCGACACCGCGTGCAGAAAGCCTTGCCACCCCTGTTCGCAACGCGTTGCTCGACATCCGACTCTCCATTATTGCGCGCGAAGTGTTCAATCCAGCCGAATCGACTCGTCGGTTCAGAATCAGTCTTTCCGATTGCGCCACCTCGCTCTTTTTCCGGCAGATCGTAGAGCGTGCAGCGCGAGACGCTCCCACAGTAAGCTTCGAATTGCTGCCGCTCAGCGAAGACCACGATGAGCTTCTCCGGCGAGGTGACATCGATTTTCTGATCATGCCCGAGCCATTCATGTCGAGCGCGCATCCGAAGGCGCCACTATTCTGTGAACGGCTCGTGTGTGCAGGTTGCCGCACGAACAACCGCCTACCGCGCCGGCTATCATTCGAGAAATATATGCAGCTACGACAGGTTGCGGTCAGGTGGGCTCTTGCACACACCTCCTCGATCGAGGAACAGTTCTTCCTTCAGCACGGGATTAAGCAACGCATCGATATTGCCGTGCAGAGCTTTTGCATGATCCCACCCATGCTGTCAGGCACTGACCGAATAGGAGTAATGCCGCTAAGGCTGGTTAAACATTTCGAGAAAACCACCCCGCTGCGGATTGTTGACCTGCCGTCGTCACTTCCCGTCTTCACCGAAGCCGTCCAATGGCCCGCCTTTCACAACACCGATCCGGCAAGCATATGGATGCGAGAGATACTTTTGCAGGAGTCCTCCCGCATGGGGTTCTCGGCGTGACGTAAGGCAGCCATCCAGGCGCTCTAACTTCAATCAACGCCTATCGTCATCCAATCCACGAACCAATCCGCCCCCACCAAAGCATCGCAAGTAATCGAGCCTCGTTCGCGGTAACGGAACAGTTGCCATGCCCTCATCAGTGGCACAAATTCAGCAGCTCAACTGCGTCCCAGCTTAGATTCACTGCCTCCACCAATCCTGTACTCCGGATTCGCGACGGTTTGCAGTCTTTTCGATCGCTCCTGACCTTGTGCAGGCGATTGCAAATTGCTATCGAGCCCGCCCCGTTGGCAACGGCCTCAAGTCGCGATTGGAGCTGCGGGAGGTAAGCCTCGCAATCCACGGCCAAGAACAACCGCGATTTTTAGGTGCGCTCGAAATCTGCAGTGCGCGAGCATTCCGCTGACCAAACGTGGGGACAACAGTTACGCGCGGCTTCGAGTCAGGCTCGATGGCGATGGTGTTGCACAACGGCATCACTTGATGTGCATACTCGTCATCGTCCTGTGCGTCGCCGGTCGGTCTCCTTTTGGCCTCACCACAGCCAAACACCTTGGCCACGTGCGCCCGCTAGCGCAATGAGAATCAAGGAGCTGAACGTTGCAACAAGAGCATCGCATCTTCGATTCAGAGGAGCTTTCAACTTTGGGAGAGATTTTCGACCGAGCAATTACCGCCTTGCCCGCAGCGATGCGCACTCCGGAAAATCGAACAGCGATCGCCCACATCGTCCTGCAGCGCGGAGCTGCACGCGGTGCCGAGTTGGCATCTCTGATTATTTTGATGGACGCCTTCACCTCCGCCGTTTGATCGAGCGACACTCGCGATAGGGCTCTTTGCTTGTGTCGAAGTGTAAGAAGGTTCAGTTAGACCATTGAAATAGCTTGAATCTCACGTGGCGTCAGGTTGTAGGCTTTAAAATAGAAAATCATGACAAAAGCTACACCACGAAGGCGTCGATGGCGCATTGGCGAACTTGCAGGTGCGACTGGAGTAACGGTACGCACTCTGCATCACTATGAGCACATGGGGCTACTTGCTGCGTCGGAGCGCACGGACGGCGGTCACCGGATGTACGACCGCGAAAGCATTCAACGAGTACATCAAATTCGGGCTCTCCGTGATCTCGACTTCTCACTTGAGGAGATCCGGAAGGCGATGAACGGCCGCACCTCCCTCACGGACCTATTACGCAAGCACCTGGAGCGTATTGAAGTTAAAGTTGCTCGTACAACTCAGTTACGAGATCGTTTGCGCAACATGACGACGGACGGCGATGCACAGGTGAGTGTAGACGAGCTACCTGCCACGCTGAATGCGATGTCGATGGTTGAAAAACCCCCTCCGCCTCGTCCATGCACATGCGCCTTAGCTGCTGACGGCGAGGAGCGGTGGCGGAGTATCCGCGATGAGCTGCGCGATTGTATGGATCGAGAGGAGCATCCGTGCAGCGACCGCACAAAGGCCGTGGCGCTTAAGGCGCGCGTGCTGATCAAAGAATTCGCCGGAATTGATTCGACCGTTTCAACCGTCCTGAACGTTCTCGCGCGATTGTGCAACTCTCGGATCCTGGCTGGGTGGGATCCGCACCTCATGCTGTATCTCGACCGCGCCCTCGTTGCCCTGGAGGATCAGCCGCACTGACCCCGCAGGGATGCTCCGCACCACTGCGGCTCTGCTTGCGAATGCACTTCTTGACGTCACTGGCGCTCGGCGGTTTTGATTCCCGCTTGATGGCTTGATCACTCATCGCGCTGCGACCCGCAGTGGCTATCTCGATCTGCTGATCGACGAATGATCGAGAGCACCCGTCAAAGGGCTTGAACCGCACGTAGCGTCAAATTGTAAACGTAGTCGCCACGGCTGCTGGTCCAGCTTGGAGGAACAACCTCGACTACCCGAACATCGCTTTGGGCCCGCGGCACGTTCAGAGCCACAAATTGACTGCATACTCGGATAAACATCGGGAGCTCTACAATGTTGAGTTGGCCTACAAGGTCCGGTGCAGCCGTTGCACTCTTATCCTGCGCTTTGGCTTTCACCGCGTCCGCGACCGACGTCATCGTCGCGGTAGCTGGTCCGATCATTAGAAGCAGCGCCGCATTCGGCGCGCAAATGCACAATGGTGCGGCTGAAGTCGTCGAGGCGCTGAATGCTTCGTGTTTACTTCTCCATACCAGGATCATACTGCAGGTCGCGGACGGCGCTTGTGATCCCAAGCAGGTCATTACCGTTGCAAATAGGCTGACTGGATATCGAGTCAGGCTCGTCGTTGGCCCTTATGGTTCTGCTTCATGAGTTCCAGTTTCTGACGTTTACGCCGAGGGGAGTTATCCAAATCTCACCTGGGTCAACCAACGCTCAGCTGACGGAACGTGGACTTACGACTGTCTTCCGGATCTACGGCGGCGACGATTATCGGGGCATTGTGGCAGCCGAGTACATCTTGCGACGCTATTCAAACCGAGGAACGCGGCCTTGAGGATAGGGTTATCGCCGGCAACGGCATCGGCGATCTTGTTGAGGCCCGTCGTCATTACTCCGACGCAAGCGCCATCCGGATTACATGGTGCCGGTCTAGAGAATGACGAAAAACAGATTACAGCTCGCCTATATTGGCGACTACCAAACCGAAATGGGATTGACTGTTTGGCGTGCTGCAGATGCTGCTTCCGACCTTACGCTCGTGGGAGCGATCCTTTGATGACTGCTGACTTCTGGGCCATCACCCGCGGAGCCCGAGATGGATCCGATCAGGAACGCCAACGCAGGCGGTGGCGTGGCCACACTCAAAGCTTCCAAGCTCTCGGTCGAGCATTACACGCTTTAAGCCTATGCCGCCGTCCAGGCCTCGGCGCAGGCGGTAAAGCACGCCGGCTCATTCAACGCTGTGCGGGCGGCCGCCGCACTCCGTTCGCAGGCGATCGATACGGTGAGCGGTCCGGTCTGCTTCGATGCCAATGGCGACAACGCGGCTTGCCCTTCGTCTATCGCTGGCACGGCGGTATCGTCGAGGCCGCCGAATAGAGCCGCTGTCGTTAACAAACAGCCTCATGTCAATTTAGCAAAGCATTCTAAATGAAGCGGTGTCTTAGCGAGATAGGCTTCGCCATCCTTGCGTCCGCACTTGCGCTCGCAATTATCGCGGCTGTCCTGATCCTCGCGGTTATGTTGGCGGATGCAGACGTTCACTTTGGCCCTTTGAACGAGTTTTTACCCTCAGGGTAAGTGACCGGCTCAACTTGATCTTCCCCCGAAAAAATGGACAGGGTTAAGCTGCTTTTAG
>NZ_LGHM01000007.1 GCF_001908185.1 Bradyrhizobium sp. AS23.2 | reverse complement strand
GGTCGGCGGCCGCGACGGCGCCGGCGCGCAACTAAGTCGTTGATTCCGGATATTGATCGACCGCCGTCGGCAGCCATGCCGACGGCGGTGTTGTTTGTGCCCCAAAAACCACCCAATCGGTGGTCACTAAGCCCGCTTGGGGAGGCGATCGCCTCCCGTGGCGGGACTGCTGGACCGATGATCGATTTGAGGCGAGTTGTCGTGCTGGCAGCGATTGCGCTGCTTGCTTTGGGCACGGCCGCGACCGCGGCCTCACCCGCCAAGCCGAAGCGCGCAGCAGTCGCGGCCATCGCGCCGCCACCGCCTCCCGCTCCACCTGTCGAACCGCTACCGTCGCCGAAGATCTACCTGTTTCGCGGCGCCATGGGACCGATCTTCTCGACCGGCATTGACCGGCTCAGCGAGAAACTGACGCAGGCCGGCTTCTCGGCGGATGTCTATGAATTCACCATCTGTCGGCTGATCGGCAACCGCGCCATCGCCAGCTACAAGGAGACGCCGGCGCCGATCGTGCTGATCGGCCACTCCATGGGCGGGCTGTGCTCGATTGTCATTTCCGAGATGGCGGCCAAGGAGAACATCCCGATCAGCCTCGTCATCGCCATCGACCCCGCGCATGCGACCGGCGACGTGCCGCTCAATGTCGAGCGCTTCATCAACATCTTCCTCTCCGACAGCGTGCTCGGCGGCGGCGACGTCGTGGCCGTGCCCGGCTATCGCGGCCATTATGCGAGCTATGACCTGAAGGAGAACAGCCGCGTCACCCACATCAACATCGAGAAGTCTGACGACATCCACCGCCAGATCGTGGAGATGGTGACGCAGCTGCCGCGCATCCCCGCGCAGACCCAGGCCGACGCGGTGCCGCTGCGCTATCTCGTGCCCGCGGATACGCTGGTGGAATTGTGGGACTCCGGCGTTCGGGTGCCCGTACGCGCCGGCGATACCTTGGAGAGCATCGCAGCCGCCCATCGTGTGCCTTTGTGGACGCTCGCGCAGAGCAACTCGCTACCGGAGAACGCACCGCTCACGCCCGGCCAGTCCATCATCGTCCCGCGCCATCTGACGCCGCCCGAGCCGGCCACCGCGATGGTGACGCCTCCGCCGAAGCGAAGGTAGGAGAAGTCGCTTCATCTCGCCCCGCTTGCGGTCGAGGCGCGCCTGCGCAGCTATGCGCGGGAGGCGTGACAGGCTATGACATTGGCCTGGCGGGAAAGTGGGGCGCGATGACTGAACAGAGAGCTTCGAACGAATTGCGGGTTGCCATCGCAGGGCTGGGCTCGATCGGCACCAAGATCGCGACCGCACTCGATCAGGGCATCGAGGGACTTAGTCTTTCGGCGGTGGCCGTGCGCGATCCCGCAAAACATCAGGCGTTCGTCAGCGGCCTGCGCCGCCCGCCGCAGGTGTTGCCGATCGATCAGCTGGGCGACGCTGCCGACATCGTGGTCGAATGCGCGCCGAGCCGGCATCTGCGCGAGATCGTCGAGCCTGCGGTGAAGCGCGGCAAGGCGGCTGTCGTCGTCAGCGTCGGTGCGCTGCTCGACAATTCCGATCTGATCGATCTCGCCCGTGCCAGTGGCGGCCGCATCATCGTGCCGACCGGCGCGCTGATCGGCCTCGACGCCGTCAACGCCGCGGCTGTCGGCACCGTCAATTCCGTGAGGATGGTCACGCGCAAGCCGATCGACGGCTTGAAGGGCGCGCCGTTCATTGTCGAGAACAATATCGATATCGACAATCTGCGTGAGCCGCTCAAGCTGTTCGAGGGCACGGCCCGCGAGGCGGCAAAAGGCTTTCCAGCCAATCTCAACGTCGCGGTGGCACTGTCGCTCGCGGGCGTCGGTCCCGATCGCACTCAAGTGCAGATCTGGGCGGACCCGACCGTGACGCGCAACGTTCACCGCATCGAGGTCGAGGCGGATTCGGCGCGCTTCTCGATGTCGATCGAGAACATCCCGTCCGAGAATCCCAAGACCGGGATGATCACGGCGCTGTCCGTGATTGCGCTGCTGCGCAAGCAGCGCGCCACGCTCTGCGTCGGGACGTAAACTTACGCGCCCGTCACGCGCCAGATCACGTTGCCGACGTCGTCTGCCATCAGCAGCGACTTGTCGGGGCCGATTGCGACGCCGACCGGACGGCCGTAGGACTCCTTCTCGTCCGGCGCGAGGAAGCCCGAGAGGATGTCGCGCGCCGGGCCGGAGGGCTTGCCGTTCTCGAACGGGATGAACACGACCTTGTAGCCGGACAGCTTGCTGCGATTCCACGAGCCGTGCTGGCCGATCACCATGCCGTCGGGGAACCCGGGCAGCGTGCCCGCCGGCATCCAGCATAGGCCGAGCGAAGCGGTATGGCCGCCGAGCGCATAGTCCGGCGTGAGCGCTTTGGCGACCATCGCCGGATCCTGCGGCACGCGGTCGTCGACCGTCTTGCCCCAGTAGCAATAGGGCCAGCCATAGAAGCCGCCGTCGCGCACCGAGGTGAGATAGTCCGGCGGCGTCTCGTCGCCGAGCCCGTCGCGCTCGTTGACGACGGTCCAGAGCACGGACGTAGTTGGCTCCCAGGCAAGGCCCACAGGATTGCGCAGGCCCGCCCCGAAGATGCGATGCGTGCCGGCGACGAGATCGAGCTCGTAGACCGCGGCGCGGCCTTCCTCGACCTCCATGCCCATTTCGGCGATGTTGCTCAGCGAGCCGACGCCGGCATAGAGCTTCTTGCCGTCGGGGCTTGCGAGCAGGCTTCGTGTCCAGTGGCCGCTCGGCTTGAATGTGGTGAGCCGCTTGCCCGGCGCGGTGATGCGGTCGGCATTCGCGACATAGGGAAAGGCCATCACGCCGTCGGTGTTGCCGACATAGAAGGTGTCGCCGACCAGTGCCATGCCGAACGGCTGGCTGAGGTTTTCCATGAAGGCGCCGCGCACTTCGGCGACGCCGTCACCGTCCTTGTCGCGCAGCAGCGTGATGCGGTTGGCGCTGACACCGAGCGCGGCGGCGCGCCGCATCGTTGCCTGCATTGCGTAGTGAAACACGGTGCGCGGCGGGCCTGCGATCTGCGTTGCTTCCGCGATCAGCACGTCGCCATTGGGCAGCACCTCGATCCAGCGCGGATGGTTGAGGCCGGTCGCGAACGCATTGACCTTGAGCCCGGGCGCGACGGTCGGTTTCTGGCCCTCGCTCCAGCCGCGCGCCGTCGGCATCTTCAGCGTCGGGATGGCGCCTTGCGGCTTGGCTTCGGGAATGGCGGGGGTCTGGCCCCAGGCCGGCGCGGGCTCGGTGCCCGACAGCTTCCGCCATTGCAGTGCGATGCCGCCGACGAATGCGACGAACTGCGCAAAGATGCTGGAAAAACTCATGAGAAGCCCCTGTCGAATCCTGCGGCACAGTCCAACGCCGGATCGCACCGAGCCCCGCGCGGGCTCAGGCCTGATCGTCGACCTCTCCAGATCCACGATGAGATGTCGTCGTGCCTCGTTGCGCGCGCATCCAACTGGGTAGCGGTAAAAAGGTCAACCGTTGCGGAACTCGGCTGAGCTCTATTCCCGTGGAATGGCAGCCGACCAAATTTGCATGGAGAGAGGAAGATCAGCGGTCGATGTTCCCGTCGAGCCGCCGTGCTGCGCTAAAAACGTCGTAGGCGTCCGACATGGCTCGATGCTCTGCGCTTGTGTGGAGCGGCAACGAGCCAGAAGAACGGCGGTTTCCTGAGGACGTTCTACCTGCACCAATCTGTCACCGTCATCCTGAGGTGCCGGAGCGTAGCGGAGGCCTCGAAGGATGCGCGGCCCCGGCTATCGCCCGTCGGCGGTGATCGGGCAAAAGAACGCTTATGGAGCCGAAAGCGCTTTTGGCGCGAGCCTCTGCTCCTACGCTAGGTACGCCCAAAGGACATTGCTGACTGATTTTGCGTGCCATTGCCCGCCGTGCGCCGTCGCGACATCTCTAGGCGTGCAACTGTTTAACCATCCGTTAACCACAGCTGTTCATGATACTGTTCGTAGCGTGTGTTCGCGACGAGCTTGATCGAATGGCGCAGCGTGGTTCCAGAGCGCCAGTTGGAGGGGATGAGGGCGTCCAGAGCTTTCCCTCACCGCTGGCACCAGACAAGGGAGCAACAGCCCTCGATCTGGTATATCAAGCGGCCGATGTCTTCCGCGATATGGAGAAGCGCGCCCGCGAGACCGAAGCCCGTGCCCAATCGCTTTGCACAAGCGCCTTAGAAAGATTGCGGCTGGCCGAAGTGCGAGCGGAGGCCGCCGAGCGGGCACACCGTGAACTCACCGTCACCACCGAACGTAAGCTACAAGATGCTTGCCGAGCGCTGGAGCAAGCCCAATGCTGCATTGAAGCCCAGAAGGACAAGTTGACGGCCGCAGAGCTCCGCGCCGAAGTTGCGGAGGCTGAAGCGCGACAAGCCAGGGAAGCGCTCGCGCTCGTTGAAGAGGCCATTCGCAAGCGTCTGCTTTGCGCAAACCCGCATGCCGATGGCAGGTTGGCAGCGGTAGCCTGATCGATTGCGACTGCAATGGCTCACTGGGTGCCGCGCGCGCAGGCGCGGCACGGGCGAACTTACCCCGGCTGTGAGCCTGGCGGTAGCCACCTCCTTTAGCATTTGAAATCGGGTGGGATGGGGGTCGACCCAAATAGGGGCCGGTGAAGCCTGAGAGGCTCAATTTTACCTACGGGACAACACGCCGCGTGACCGGCGCCAATTCAAATGAGAGAGCCAAACGATAACGAACTATTAACCATGTTGGGCTATCTGGAGAATTGGGCATTCGGGGCGCGTGTGCTGGCTTGCGGGCCAGCCGGTAGCGTAGGCGTGGACCCATGGCCCTTGACCCGGAAGAACTCGTCACCCTGACAGATCACGGCTCGATGAAACTGCGCTCGGCAGTATCGCGCGCGATGACGTTGCTACCCAAAGAACGCAAGCGGACGACAATCGTCCGCGAGGGTGAACCGGCGATTCTGAAGTTCGAGCAGATCAAAAACCTTGCGGCGCGGTGGAACGAACGGCTCGCGCCAATCGACTGACTAGTTTCGCTGTGCGGTCCCACGCCCCCCAAGAGGCGGCCCGTGCACGGCCCCTTCGCCTTTCTGTACGCTTGAGCTTGATGCCGGTAGCCGGATGCGGATTGCCGTTCGTTGCGACAGGCGTCCGCGAGGCTGCCGAGATTGCTCGCAAAGAGCGCCGACCGCCCTTGGGCCGCACCCGCGCGACGCTTAACTTCCACTGCCCCGTTAAGATTTCATTAACCTTACGAGAGCAAGTCTTTTGGACGGGGCCGGGCGGATCATTCGCAAGGAAAATCCCATGCCAAATCTGGAAGAGGCAATTCGCGAGCGCGCCTACCACCTCTGGGTCGCCGATGGTCAACCCGACGGAAAGGCGGAAGTCCATTGGATGCATGCTCAATACGAAATTCTCGCGTCGTCAGTCGCAAGCCCTGCCGTGGCTGACATTGCAGTGACAAAACCGGCCAGAAGGGCGCGATCCCCGAAAAAGTAGAACTCGCGCTGACTGGTCCATCGCGAGGACGTGCGCCGTTCGCAATTCGGTCGGCGGGCCTGCCGGTTGTCGTTAGAAACGACATCCAACGATGCGGGAATTGGCAGCCTCGCTAACCCAAATTTCTTCGAGAGGAACAGATAACAACACCTAGACTATTCGTCGGGTCGGCAGTTCAATTGGCATTGGTTGATCGAGTCGGTTTCTCGCACCATCCAGCGCCGAGAGCGACGAGCGCCGACGTGACCAGAGCCGATGGCAACCAGTGTCCGACGGGACCAGTGTCCGTAAGGCCAGCGTCAAGGAGGCCAGGGTCCAGAAGGCCAGCGTAAAGCGAGCATCAACCCTGCAAGCAGCCCGCCAAGTCTGCTCGCAGCCAAACTTGGCAAGACATAGCAAGGCCTTTGCTAACGAAGAACCTTTGAGGCCTTCGGGACCATCGGTCGCTCCGATGGTCCCTTCTCATTGTGTTGCCATTGGCGCGAGACATCCTGCGGCTGTCGCTTACGCGTTCACCATGCAATCGATGCGAGGAACGCTATTTGATCGTCGCGTGCACAGTAACGACCGACGTGCCAGAAGCCGTCGGCCCCTGACCCGTTGCTCTGATGGCAAAAGTATCGCTCCCCTTATATTTGGCCTTCGCTTTGTATTCGAACGTAGACAGGTTGAGCCTTTTCAGCTTGCCGTGTGACGGCTTTTGAGAGATGTCCGAGCCACTCACAGTGCCGCGCATCTTGATTGGAAATTGGCAACTTCCTCCGGACGTGAGGTCAATGTCGGCCGTCGAGTTCTCGCCCCAATCCGCTAGTGTCCCTGAGATTGAGCATTCAGAAACGGCCCCCGCCCGAGATACAGACAGTAGGCTCGGACTGCTAGCAATAAGCGCCAACGCGGCGACCTTTGACAACTGCATAACAGGCTTCTCCGCAGCGTTGTCAGTTTACGGACATCACTCCTCTGGCACCCCGGCTAGGCGGATGCCCTCGCAGACCTGCTTTCGTCCGGCGAGATATTTCGTATTGTCGCTTGCCTGGCTGACAAGCAAGCGGCTGATGGCAAGCTTGGATCGAGCGCAAGTCCCACACTAGCAATAAGGTCGTGCAGAGAAAGCGGAAGGCAGCGACCGCGCCTTCACGACGCTTCAGCGCGGCGACAGGAACGGGATGATCATCGGCACACGGCGGCAATAGGCACCGTAGGCGTCTTCGCCGAGCTCCTTGGACAGGAACACCTCTTCCATCCGGCCCTTCTGCCACATGCCGAGTGAGATCAGGATCGCGCCGAGGATCGCGGTCACCGTGCCGACCGCGATGCCGGTCGCCAGCATGCCGGCGATCAGGCCGGTGTAGATCGGGTGACGCACGATGCCATACGGACCCGTGTCGATGACCCGGTGGTCTTCCTTGTGCGTAATGGTGTTGGACCAGAACTGTCCGAGGTGTAGCCGTCCCCACCAGGTGAACGAGATGCCGGCGAGCACGATCAGCGCCACGATGTAGACGCCGGCGTTGCTGAACACCCAAAGCGGCTTCTCGCCGAGCACTTCCGCGGTCCAAGGGGTGAACAGGATGCCGCCGACCAGGATCGGGATGCGATAGCGGCCGGACTCCAGCGTCATCACCTGCTTCTGGGTGCGGCCCTGCCAGAACGAGGCGCCGACCCAGCTTGCAAGCCAGGCGAGCCAGATCAGGGCGAGCAGTTGCGTCGGCCAGGTCGTGGTCCAGCCACCCCAGGCGACAGAGAGAAGCTTGCTGAAATCGAAGGACATGCGGAAAGGTTCTTTGCGTTGGACGGAGAACTCAGCTCGCGCGCGAGGAGAGCGCGTGATGTTCGATGGCGCCGGAAGCCTGCTGGCTTCCGCGGGCGAGAAGATGGGTAATGGTTTCGCGCAAGACCGGCTCGATCGGGCGCGGCGAATAGCCGAGCTCGGTGCGCGCCTTGCCGATCGAGAGGTCGCTTGCGGCCAGCGCAATGCGCACGCCCTCGGCGGTGCCGTTGGGCGGCCGGCGCGTGATGCGATCGGAGATATGTTCGAGCATGATCGCGGAGAGCTCGGCGATCCTGCCGGGCACGACGACCGGAAACTGCCGGCGGCCGCTCATCGCTGACATCATCCGCAGGATGTGGCCGAGCGGAACACAGTCGCCGCCGAGGATGTAGCGCTGGCCGATGCGACCGCGCTCCATGGTCAGCACCAAGCCCATGGCGACGTCGCGGACATCGACCAGATTGACCAGGAAGTTGAGATGCGGCTGCACCTTCTTCTGCAGGAAGTACCAGAGCATCGCGGTCGGTGGCGTCAGATTGTGGTCGGCGGCGCCAATCGGCATGGTCGGCGTGCCGATCACGAGCGGAAAGCCACTGGCCGCGGCCTTCGCCGCGTGATGCTCGGCGAGCGACTTCGACCGCGTATAGGCGCCGGGCATCGCGTCGGCCGGCTGCAGCGCCTCTTCGGCGGCAACGCCGCCCAGGTCGGAATAGGGGAACAGGATCGATTCCGTCGAGCAGTGCAGAAAGCGCGACACGCCACGCTTCATCGCCGCCGCGAGCACGACCTCGGTGCCGCGGCAGTTGACGTCATGGAAGTCCTGCTTGTTGGCAACCCACATGCCGGGCAGTCCGGCGAGGTGATAGACCTGATCGACACCCGCGATCGCCGCATCGACCGCAGCGCCGTCCAGCACCGAGCCGTGGATATGTTCAACGTCCGCGTTCGCCGCGGCCGGCGAACGGACATCGAGAACGCGTACCCGCTGCCCGCGGGCGCGGAGCGCTTCTACGAGGTGATGTCCGATGAAGCCACTGCCACCGGTAACCAGTACGAGAGCCATGAAGAAAGTTTGCTGTTCCGCGTCTGGAAGTTATCGGGTTGAAAGGGAATTGGTCGGAAGAGGCGCCAAAATCGCGGCAAGGTCGCGACGGAAGCCCAATGCAATGAACAATTTTGCCATGACAAACATAGGACCAAGCAGAAAATGGGTGGGGTGGTCGACCATCGACGGCTGCCGTTCCTCAAAAACCTTGTGGCCGACGATCTGCGCTGTGACGCCAAACCCGATCAGCAGGGCAAAAATCGTCCACATCATGGCGATCGAGACCTGATTGCCGATTGCGGTTGCGACCGAAAGCAGCACGATCATCGCGGCGAGGATGCCGAGCCCGATCCCGGCGTCCAGCATCAGCCAATAGACCAGCACCGGCAGGGCCAGGATCACCGCCAGGCTCACCTCGATCCCGAATACAGGAAAATGCACGAGGGTCAGCGGCAGTACGGCGCCGGTGAAGAGCAGGAGGATGCCGACGACGTGCATCGCGCAGTTCCAGGGATCGCGATGATACTCGACGTAGTCGGCCAGTTGGCGTTGAAAATAACCAGCCATCTCAGTCTCATGCAGCATGGGGTCGGGGGAAGGGCGAGATCAGGCTATAGCACCGGACTGGGCAGTGCACAAACCGGCACGCGTGTCGCGCCAAGCATGGCTGTCGCGCCCGGAACAGGCCGCAAAACGGTCACGACTTCAAGGGGTTCCGTCAGGCGCCGAGACGCCCTCGCTCAGTGCTTCCTGGCGGGCTTTTTCGCCGCAGGCGCGGGAGCCGCAGCGGGGCGCGCAGGTTCGTCCTCCGGCAGCTTGGCAAAGGTCAGTATTTGCAGCTGGCCATTGACGGCTGAGGTCGGCTTGGCGCGGTCGAGAAACTGCTCTTCACCGAGGCCGATCGGGTGCAGCCGCTTGGTCGAGATCTTGAACGTGTTCACCAGGACGTCACGGATCGCGTCGGCGCGGCGCTGGCTCAGGATGGCATTGGCCTCGCGCGTCTTCGAATTGGATTCGACATGGCCGACAATCAGGAACGTGTAGGGCAGCAGCGAGGAATGAACCAGCGCGTCCGCGATACGGCCGACGGTCTGGTAGGAGGCCGGCTGGATGATCGGCGTGTCGGCGTCGAACTGGATCTGCGCGTTGAAGGCGGGCAGCTTGGCGAGATCGGGCGCGATCAGCGGTCGGTTCACCGGACCGGGATCGTTCTTGATCCTGGCCCTGGCGCGCTCCATCACCTGCTGCTTCAGCGCGGGAAGCTCGACCTCGGCGGCTCCTTCGAAATGGCTCAGCTGGCCGACGATGTCGTCACGGGTCGGCGCCGTCTGCGCGCCTGTCGCGCCCGAAAGCAGGGTGAGGCCGAGCGCGATGCAGATTCCGGCGGTGGAGAGTCTGTTCGCGCGCATCAGCGATAACCCGCGTCGTCGACGGCCTTCAGGCAGTTGTTGCTGATGCCCTTGGGCGTCGAGACCAGGCAGGGGATCGACTTGCTGGTCTCCTTGGTCGAGCCGCCGCAGACCTTGACGATCTCGCGCTGGCAGGCGTTCGCCACCGTGACGCGCGCGGCGACGCGCTTCTGGATGGCGTCGAAGGCGCCGAGATAGTCGCTCTGGCATTGCTGGGACAGTACGTCGCGGTTGCGCGACAGGCACTCCTTCAGCCGGGTCGAGTCCGGATTGACGCCGCGGCAATTGGCGACGATTTCCGCACCGCAGCTCCTGGCCAGCAGCCCGATCGAATCGCCAAAGCTCATGGTCTCCGCCGTCGCAAGCGACGGCATCCCCAATGCAAGCACGATCAGTGTGACGGAGCCCCGGACCATGGATGCATCTGATACGGGGAAGTTCGGGATGGTCAAGGGGCGTGGAGTGAAGAAACGCGGCGGCGTTACGTCGCCGCAACAGGGCGGGCCCTCATGCCCGCTGCACGAAGCTGTCCACGACCTTCTTCTCGCCGGCCTTGTCGAAGGCGATGGTGAGCTTGTTGCCGTCGATCTTGGTGACGCGGCCGTAGCCGAATTTCTGGTGGAAGACGCGGTCGGAGAGCGAAAATTCCGAGGTCGTGCCCGTGGATTTGGCCACCAGTTCGCCCTCGATCGTCATCGGCCCGCGGCGGCGCGATGAGAAGCTGCCGAAATCGGGCGAGGACGACGAGGGCGAAAATGACGAAGCCTCTTCCTCGAAGCCGCCGCCACCGCCGCGGCCGCCGCCACGGTTGCGGTTGGCTTGCGCCCGCTGCCAGCCCGGCGTCGAATAGCTGGAGCCGAACGCCTCCATGTCGTCGAAGCGGGAGGCGCCATAGCCGCCAGTGCCACCCCAGGCGGAGCCGCCCCTGGATTCCGTGATCTCGACATTGGCCGCCGGCAATTCGTCGAGGAAGCGCGACGGGATCGTGGTCGACCAGGTGCCATGAATGCGCCGGTTGGTCGCGAAATAGAGTTTTGCGCGGCGGCGGGCGCGGGTCAGGCCGACATGGCCGAGCCGGCGCTCTTCCTCGAGGCCCGCGCGGCCCTGTTCGTCCAGTGTGCGCTGGCTCGGGAACAGGCCTTCCTCCCAGCCCGGCAGGAACACATTGTCGAATTCGAGCCCCTTGGCCGAATGCAGCGTCATCAGCGACACCGCGTCTTCCTCGGCGCCGCCGTCGCGGTCCATCACCAGCGAGATGTGCTCGAGGAACCCTTGCAGGTTCTCGAACTCCTCCATCGAGCGCACCAGCTCTTTCAGGTTCTCGAGCCGGCCCGCAGCGTCCGCCGAGCGGTCCTTCTGCCACATCTCGGTGTAACCGCTCTCGTCGAGCACGATCTGGGCGAGATCGGTGTGCGCGGTGACTTCGCGCTGGGCGCGCCAGCGGTCGAACTGGGCGACGAGATCGCGCAAGGACCCGCGCGCCTTCGGCTTCAGCTCGTCGGTCTCGACCACCGCCCGTGCCGCTTCGAACAGCGGAATGCGGCGCTTGCGGGCGTGGTCGTGCAGCATCTGCACGGTGGCATCGCCGAGCCCACGCTTGGGCGTGTTGACGATGCGCTCGAAGGCGAGATCATCGGCGGGCGAATTGATGACGCGCAGATAGGCCAGCGCGTCGCGGATTTCAGCACGCTCGTAGAAGCGCGGACCGCCGATCACGCGATAGGGCAGGCCGAGCGTGACGAAGCGGTCTTCGAACTCGCGCATCTGGTAGGAGGCGCGTACCAGGATCGCGATCTCGTTGAGCTTCTCGCCCTGGCGCTGGAGCTGCTCGATCTCCTCGCCGATGCCGCGGGCTTCCTCTTCCGAATCCCAGGCACCTGTGACCGTGACCTTCTCGCCCTCGACGTCCTCGGTGCGTAGCGTCTTGCCGAGCCGGCCTTCGTTGTGCGCGATAAGATGCGATGCGGCGGCGAGGATATGTCCGGTCGAGCGGTAGTTGCGTTCGAGCCGGATGACCTTGGCGCCGGGAAAATCGTGGTCGAAGCGCAGGATGTTGTCGACCTCCGCGCCGCGCCAGCCATAGATCGACTGGTCGTCGTCGCCGACGCAGCAGATGTTCTTGGTGGGACCAGCAGGAGGAGCAACCGTCATTCCGGGGCGATGCGCAGCATCGAGCCCGGAATCTCGATCGTCGGACTCACTGCTGGATTCTCCGACGTGCAATTGCACGTCGTAGTTCGCATCTTCGACGCGCCCCGGAATGACGGCGGGCGCGGCGGGCTTTGCCGGCGCCTGCGACAGCAGCCGCAGCCAGAGATACTGCGCGACGTTGGTGTCCTGATACTCGTCGACCAGGATGAATTTGAAGCGCTGCTGGTACTGTCGCAGGATGTCCGGGTGCTCGCGGAAGATGCGGATGTTCTCCAGCAGCAGGTCGCCGAAATCGGCCGCGTTCAGGATCTTCAGCCGTTCCTGGTAGCTCGTATAGAGCTTGCCGCCCTTGCCGTTGGCGAACATCGCGGCCTCGCCCGACGGCACCTGCGACGGCATCAGGCCGCGGTTCTTCCAGCCGTCGATCAGGCCGGCCAGCATGCGCGCCGGCCAGCGCTTGTCGTCGATGTTTTCGGCCTGGAGCAACTGCTTGAGCAGCCGCACCTGGTCGTCGACATCGAGCACGGTGAAATTCGATTTGAGCTGCGCCAGCTCGGCATGGGTACGAAGGATGCGGCCGCCGATGGAGTGGAAGGTGCCGAGCCACGGCATGCCTTCGACGGCGTGGCCGAGCATCTGGCCGAGCCGGTGCTTCATCTCGCGCGCGGCCTTGTTGGTGAAGGTCACCGACAGGATCTCACCGGGCCGGGCGCGGCCCTGGCTCAGGATGTGGGCGATGCGCGTGGTCAGCACGCGGGTCTTGCCGGTGCCGGCGCCGGCCAGCACGAGGACCGGGCCGTCCAGGGTCTCCACCGCCTCGCGCTGCTCGGGATTGAGCCCGGACAGATATTTCGGGCCCACCGAGGCGCGAGCGCGCGCGGCGATGCCGCCGGCTGCGGGCTGGTGGTCGGGGACGCTCTGGGACGTGATCTTGCTCGGCTCGGTCATGCGAATCATTGGCCCCACGATGGCACCGCGGGGTCGTGGGAGGGAGCCTTCTTAACAGGGATTGGTCCCTATATGGGGCGGCCAGGCGAGGTTTTCCACGTACAGGGCAGGTCGATTTGTTCCGTCAGGCGGCGCAAATTTCCACCTGGCGTAGGCCGGAACCTTCGTTCCCACGTCGAGATTGTCAGGGCAAGTGAGGCGCGTCAGCCGCGCCGATCACAGACAGACATCAAGATGGAGGTTTTGACCATGCTTGGCTGGGTTGTGACGTTTCTGATTATCGCACTGATCGCGGGTATCCTGGGCTTTGGCGGCATCGCCGGGGCTTCGATCGAAATCGCCAAGATCATCTTCTTCATCGCGGTCGTTCTGTTCCTGGTTTCGGCCGTGGTTGGCTTGGCCCGCGGCCGCAGAATCTAGCGGTGTAACTCCTCATGGTGAGGAGCGCGAAGCGCGTCTCGGACCATGAGGCCCGACTGTGGCCTGCATCCTTCGAGACGCCCGCTTTGCGGGCTCCTCAGGATGAGGGGGTACAGGGGACCCGTTAGCCCCGTTTCGAGGGCATCGCCACGTTCCGGCCGATGCCCTCGGGCCGCTGCACGGCGCTGTGGGCCCCGACGACGGTCCGAATGCGCTCGGCTATATCGGGCGGAAAAGGCGCCACCTTTCGCGAGCCCATGTCGATGTGGAGCGACATGTTTTCGGAGGTTGCCGACAGCCAGCCTTCGGTTGCGTGCCGCAACTCCTCGAACGTGTGCAGTCGCTTGTCGTCGGCTTCCAGCAACCAGACCGACACCTGCACGGGATCGCCGAGGTGGATCTCGCGCAAGTACCGCACATGGCATTCGGCGGTGAAGGTCGAGCCGTTGCGCTCCTTCATGTATCCCGGTCCGATCCCGAGCTGCAGCCACATCTGGTCGATCGCCCGGTCGAACATCACGTTGTAATAGGCCATGTTGAGGTGGCCGTTGTAGTCGATCCATTGCGGCTCGATCTGCATGATCGAGGCGCGGAACGGTTCGGCCTTGAGTGCATCAGCGGTCATCTCTGGTTATTTCCTTCCCTCACCAATTTCTTCCTGACACGCGTCCGGTCCCTTGACTTGACCGGGCATATGTCCTTTGCCACGGTCTTCTGTCGGGAGGAATTTCCGTGGGTACGACCATCACCAATAATCCGCCGCGGCCGGAGCCGAAAGCCCTCGCGAGCGCGCTGGAACAGCTTGCCGCACGCTTCGGCAATCGCCTCATCACCTCGCAGGCCGTCCGCGAGCAGCACGGCCATACCACGACGTGGATCGTCAACCAGCCGCCGGACGGCGTGGTGATGGCGCAGGAGACCGCCGACATCCAGGACGTGGTGCGGATCTGCGCCAGGAATCGCGTGCCCGTCATCGCCTTCGGCACCGGCACCTCGCTCGAGGGCCAGGTCAACGCGCCCGCCGGCGGCATCTCGATCGACCTGCGCGACATGAACAAGGTGCTCGCGGTGCATGCCGAGGACCTCGACTGCGTGATCCAGCCCGGCGTGACCCGCAAGGCGCTGAACGAGCATCTGCGCGACCAGGGCCTGTTCTTTCCGATCGATCCCGGCGCGGATGCTTCGCTCGGCGGCATGGCCTCGACGCGCGCCTCCGGCACCAATGCGGTACGCTACGGCACCATGCGCGAAAGCGTGCTGGCACTGAAGGTCGTGCGCGGCGACGGCGAGATCATCACCACCGGCACACGCGCGAAGAAATCGTCGGCAGGCTACGACCTGACGCATCTGTTCGTCGGCGCCGAAGGCACGCTCGGCATCATCTCGGAATTGACCATCCGCCTGCGCGGCATTCCCGATACGATCGCGGCCGGCGCCGTGTCGTTCGAGACCGTGCACGGGGCGTGTCAGGCCGTCATCCTGGCGATCCAGACCGGTATTCCCGTCGCACGCATCGAGCTGCTCAATGCCGCGCAGGTGAAGGCCTGCAACGCCTATTCGAAGCTGACGCTGCCGGAGACGCCGCTGCTGCTCATGGAATTCCACGGCAGCGAGATCGAGGTCGCCGAGCAGTCCAAGGCGTTCGGCGAGATCGCGAAGGAGTGCGGCGGCGGCGACTTCTCCTGGACCACCAAGCCGGAGGATCGCACGAAACTCTGGCAGGCGCGGCATGATGCCTATTGGTCGGTGAAGGCGCTGCGGCCCGGCGACAGCGTGGGCGTGGTCGCAACCGACGTCTGCGTGCCGATCTCGCGCCTTGCCGATTGCGTCAGCGAGACCGAGGAAGATCTCAAGCGGCTCAACCTCTTGTCGCCGATCGTCGGCCATGTCGGCGACGGCAATTTCCATTGCTCGCTGGTCTGCGACACCAACGACGCCGACGAGATGGGGCGCGGCGAGGAATTCATGCATCGTCTCGTCGAGCGGGCGCAGGCGATGGACGGCACCTGTACCGGCGAGCACGGCATCGGCCAGGGCAAGCAGAAATATCTCAAGGCGGAGCTCGGGCCTGAAGCGCTCGATGCGATGCGGGCGCTGAAGAAGGCCCTCGATCCGCTCAATATCTTCAATCCCGGCAAGATCGTGCCGGAGGCGTAGCGTCAGCCTGTCGCGGAGCGACCGGCCGCGTAACGCGGCCGGCGCGGGAACTTTTGGCCCGCGCACCGGTTCCAAATCCCGACACGTTCCGATGCCTCACTGGTGCGGATCTACGGGAGCGTAAGATGTTGCGACCAGTCCTTGGAATTGCCGCGGTGGTCTTGGCTTGCATGCTGGCAGGCGGGGCTCTGGCGAAGGGCGGCGGTGGTCACGGTGGTGGCCACGGCGGTGGCCACGGGGGTGGTCACGGTGGCGGGCATCACGGCGGCGGTCATTTCGGCGGCGGCCATTTCGGCCATCATGGTTTTGGTCATGCGCATATCGGCGGCGGGCATCACGGTTGGGGAGGGTTTGGAGCCGCCGGGCGGCATGGCGGTCCGAACTTCGGTCATATCCGCAATGCGGCCGTGCATACCACCAATCTCCGCAATGCGCTGAACCTGCACGCCGGCGCATTTCGGAATGGCCGCCTGATCGGCAATCCCGCGGCGCGGGCCCAGCTCGCGGCCACAGCCGCGCTGGTCGGCTGGCACGGTGCGGGCAACGGATGGTGGCAGCACCCCGGCGGCTTCTATGGCTGGGTCGGACCGCTGTTCTGGCCCTTCGCTTATAACGATCTCTACGACTACACCATCTGGGGCGACGGTCTGGGCTTCTGGGGCTATGGCTATCCGGACATCTATGCCGGCATCTTCGGCCCCTATGGCTATGACGGTCTTGCGACCTACCTGCCACAACGTCCCGCGGGGCGACGACAGGCCAGGAGCATTCCGCTTGATCAGCTCTGCGGCAGCGACCGTCGCGAGATCGCCGGCCTGCCGGTCGATCAGATTGCAGCCGCGGTGCAGCCGACGGAGACACAGGGCGCGAATCTCGACGAACTCGGCAACGCCTCGATCCAGGCGGCCGCGATCATCCGTGCGTCATGCCCAACGCAGGTCGCGGCTACGGCGCCTGGTCGGTTGGCGGCGATGCAGCAGCGTGTCGACACGATGGTGAAGGCCATCGAGCTGGTGCAACCGGCGCTCGACAAATTCTATGGGTCGCTCACCGACGAGCAGAAGGCACGATTCAATGCGTTGGCCGAGGACCAGCGCCGCGCAACGGCGAGCAACGCCAATGCATCGCCGGCGCAGACTTGCGGTGGGCCGGTCGCGCTCGATTGGCCCGGCGCCGAGATCGAGGCCAGGCTCCACCCCAGCGAGACCCAACGTGCCGCTCTGCAAGTGCTTCAGGATACCAGCGCCAGGGTCAATGATGCGCTCAAGTCTGTGTGCCAGCCCAACGACGTGATGACGCCGCCGGCGCGGATGGCTGCGGTCCACAAGCGGCTCGATGTGATGCTGGATGGCGTCAAGTCAGTGCGCGCTGCGCTTGAGGATTTCTATGGCACGTTGAATGACGAGCAGAAGGCGCAGTTCGAGGCGATCGGGCCACGTCGGACGTCCTGAGCGCGGAACAAAATGTCGCGGAAAAAACTGCCTCGCCGACCTCGCTGCGGTTCTCTATGCTGGGTGGAGCTTGAGCACGACAATGCGGTGGCCGGAAGACCACGGGTGGCGGGGTGATGAAGTGGTTCGCAAGGAACAAGCAGGAGGACGTCTGGGACGAAGCGATCGAGGGCCCGCTCGGCGACATCGAAGCCGCCGGGCGCATCCGCGCGATCTGTGAGGCTGCCGCCGCAAGCGCAGCGGGTTCGGCGCGAAACGACAAGCGCGAAAGCGAGCGCTACGAGCACGCGGCGAAGGTCGCAATGGAAATCGCGATGAAGATTTCGGATGGATTGATGCGCGACGATGCGGTCCATCGCATCGTCGATCTCTGCATGAAGGCGGACGACCTCAAGACCGCGCAGATCCTGTTTCGTGCGATCCATGCAAGCTGGATCCGCGAGACGGTGCAGCGGGATCACCCGACACTGGCGCAGTGAAACTGGTTATTTCGCCAGCTTGCGCACGGCCTCGTCGACGCTGTGGAAGACGTGCTCGCGGAGCAGGGCGTCGAACAACCTGAAGCGCTCGAACGCGTCCTGGGCGCGCACCGATTCCAGTCGTGCCAGCGCCACCGTGACGCCCTGTTCGCTGCACGTCTTGAATATGTCGAGCAGGATTTGCGCAGCGGTGAAGTCGATCTCGACCATGCCGCTCGCTTCCAGCACCAGCAGTTGCGGAGGTGCCGCGCCGAGCACCTTGGTCACGTCGCTGCGAAAGCCCGGCGCGTTGAGGAACGAGAGCGGAGCCTGCAGCCCGATCACGGCGACCCCGGCGACGCGCTCGCCGGTGATATGCGGATGCGCCGGCCACCAGATCGTGGTGCCCGGGACGCGCTCGAACTCGACGAGCCGCGCGCGCGTCGTGCTCCAGATCCCGTGCAGCAGCGACAGCACGATGCCGAGGAACGCGCCTTGCTGGATCGGCAGCACGATGATCAGCGCGGCGGTGGCGACGATGAGCAGGAACTCGCTGAAGGACTGACGGTAGATCGTGACGATCTGCGTCAGGCGGATGATGCGCAGCGCCACGAACAGCAGGATGCCGCCGAGCGCGGCGTCCGGCACGTGCCGCAACAATCCCGTTCCGAATGCGAGCAGCGCCAGCACGATTGCCGCAGCCGCAAGGCCCGCAAGCTGCGATTGTCCGCCGGTCTCCGCGACGATCCCGGTCCGCGGCGGGCTGGCATTGACCGGAAACGCACCGAACAGGCCTGATAGCACGCTACCGGCGCCCGCGCCGAGGAAGTCGCGGTCGACATCGGCGGGCTTGTCGGGATCGGACGGGAACGACCGCGTCGTCGCCGCGGTCTGCACCATCACCACGACCGTGATCACGAAGGCGAGCGGCACGAGGCGTACCCAAAACTCCGGCGCAAGCTCGGGCAGGGTCGGCCGCGGCAGCGTGCCCGGAACGGCGCCGACGACATTGACGCCCTTGCTCTCGAGGCCAAGCGCGATTGTGGCCAATGTCGCGGCGACAAGCCCGATCAGTGCGCCGGGGATTTTTGCGCTGATCTTCTCCGAGAAGAAGACCACGGCCAGCACGCCGAGGCCGATGCACAGCGTGAAGGGATTGGTGCGGCCGAGTTCGGTTGCGAGCACGCCGATGCGATCGAGCGTCGGCCCGCTCGGCGATTCCAGCCCGAGCACGCCCGGCAGTTGCGACACGATGATGTGGACGGAGATGCCGGCGAGGAAGCCGACCATGACCGGCACCGACAAAAGGTTTGCGATGCCGCCGAGCCGGAAGGCGCCACCGGCCAGCATCATCGCGCCGACCATCAGCGCCAGCGCGATCGCAAGCCCCTGATATTCGGGCGAGCCGGCTGCGGCGAGCGTTGCGAGTCCGCCGGCGAAGATCGGCGTGATCGTGGAGTCGGCACCGCAGGACAGGAAGCGATTGCCGCCGAGCAGGGCAAAGCCGAGCGAGCCCGCCATGAAGGCGAAGAAGCCGATCTGCGGTGCGAAGCCGCCGAGCCGGGCCGTTGCCATCTGCTCGGGGATCGCGATCGCCGCCAGCGTCAGCCCCGCCATGACGTCGCCGGGCAGGGAATAGGACGCGAGCGACCGAAACAGCGGCCAAGAGGTGTTCGATGATTCCTTGGCGTGAGCGTTGTGCGGCATCGAGGTCCCCGGAAATCCTGTGTCGGCCGATCAGACTACAGCATTTCCGGAAGGTGACAGATGGCGAATATGCGCGACCCTCGTGTCCCGGACGCGCTGCAACGCGCCAGCGTTGCTGCGCTGAGCCGGGACCCAGGATGCCGCACAGTTCGCTGCCGCATGGGCCCCGGCTCTGCAGCGCACCGCTACGCTGCGTCCGGGGCACGAACACCATCAACAAGAACGTCCGCAGGCCGAGGCCTGCGGACGTCCCTTCGCTTCGCGACTCTGGGTCTCAGTATCTGCTGCGATAGCCGTCGCCGCCGCGTCCCATGTCTCCGCCACGGCCTCCGCCCCATACCCATGCCAAGACCAATCCCTAGACCGATGCCTTGCATGATGGCGGCGGGAGGCGGGCCGGGGGGGCGGGGCGCGCTCGACGACCACTTCGTCAGGCGGCGGCCGGCGCGGCTTCGTCGGCGTCTCGACGACCTTGCGCTTCCGCGGCGGGGTGTCGTCGACGCGCTTCTTGATGACGGGTGCCACCGCGGGGTTCACCGGCGTTGCCGGTGTCGACGGCGCCGAGCACGGACAGGTCGGCGCCATCGCGACGGCGACCGGAGCAGGGGCCGCAGCGGCTGCGACCGGCAAGCCATAATCGCGGTTCTGCACGCGGAGCAGCAGCCTGCGCGCCGTCGCGGCGAGATCGCTGTTGTCCCAGTTGGCGAGATACGCCTCGAACGAAGCGCGGGTGTTGATCGAGACCGCGCGCTCCCAGGCCAGCATCTGGCGCCGGCGCTCCAGGATCGTGCGCAGGCGCGGCGTAAAGGAGGCCTGCGCGAACAGCTCGACGTAAGCCTGATACGCCGGCACGGTGTCGTCGGCGATCACGAGCTCATAGGCGGCCTTCGGATCCTTGCCTTGCAGATCCCTGCGCCAGTCCTCGACGCTGCGCGTGCCGCTTGCGAGTGCCATGGAGGATGCGCCCGGAATGGAGGATGGCTGGCTGCCGTCGCCGAAGAACCTGAAGTCGGTCGTCAGCGAGGAGCTTTCCCAGGGGATCTGCCGTCCGTCGGTCGACTGCGCCACGGCAATGCGGATGCGCTTGAACACTTCCTCGATCGGCAGGTTCGGCTCCTTGGCGACGGTGAGCGCCGCCGTCGTGTAGGGGCTGTCGGCGCCGTTGCCGTCCTCGGCCTCCGCGCCGGGTGAGGTCGAATAGGAGATGAACGATCCGGGTGCGCCGGCCTTGGTGTCGACGATCGCGAGCCCATGGCCGGCGCCGCTGAGCGCCGGGAACGGATTGTTGCGGCAGGCATCGAGCATGAAGATGCGCGCCCGCGTCGGCAGCGCGCCGACCGTGTTGAGGAGGTCGTTCAGCCGCACGCCCTGCAGCGGAATGTCGGCCTCGCGTTTCGGATCGAGATCGACCGGCACCAGATAATTCTCGCCGTCGATCTGCAGGCCGTGGCCGGCATAAAACACCAGCGCGACGGTGTCGGCGCCGCTGGCGCTGACCTTGCCGGCGAAATCCGAGATCGCCTGGCGCATGTCGTTCTGCGCGAGATTGTCCGCCGTGGTGACGCTGAAGCCGGCATTGCCGAGCAGCTCGGTCATGCCCCTGGCGTCGTTGGCGGCGTTGGGCAGCTCCGGCACGGTGCGATAGGCGGATTGGCCGATCACGAGCGCGAGCCGGGCTTCGGCAGCCGCGTCCGTCGGCGTCATCAGTTGTGTGAGAGCAAGAAGGCCGGATGCAAGAAGCAAATTGCAAGAGACTGGACGGCGCATGGTGTCACCTCCATCGGCAATGCATGCGATGATGTCAGCTTTTCTAGGTCGCCGCTACGCATCTGTCTGTGCACTGGATCACGCTGCGAGCTGCGGCAAAATGGGGCAGGGGGTCTGCCGGAGCCGGCGGCGCATCGTTCTGCCGCCATCCATGTGAATTGCGCATTGATCCATGCGCCAATTGGATCGATGCTTGCTGATGCGTGGAAGCGTCCTCTCGCACATAAGGCCGCAAGCCGATCCTCATCGAAAATTCCAGGAAAATCATGGCTGCCACGTACGGCGTCCATGCCATCGCCATTCGCCGCGCGCCGCTTCGTGACAGCTGGCCGCAACCCTTGCCTGCCCTGTCGCTTTGGCCATACAGTCCGCGCAACAGTTCGCGACAACAAACAAAAACGCCTGGGGAGAGATTCATGACCATCGTGCCTGTGAACCGTCGCACGTTCATCAAATCGTCGACGGCGGTGACCGCCGGCCTCGTGCTCTCTCCCGCGATCATCGGCCGTGCTGAAGCGGCGACGACGAAGCTGAAATGCTCCTCCTCGCTGCCGAACGATCCTAAATTCGCCAACGGCCGCGTCTACTACGACAACCTCGTCAAGAACCTGAAAGCGAATGGGCTCGGCGAGCAGGTCGAGGTCGCCTTCTTCCCCGACAACCAGCTCGGCCAGGAGATCGACGTCATCAACTCGGTCAAGCTCGGCGTCATCGATCTCATGGTATCGGGCTCGTCGATCTCGGCCAATCTGGTACCGCTGGTCGGTACCTACGACCTCGGTTTTCTCTTCTCGAGTTTCCCGCAGCAGACCAAGGCGTTCGACGCCGGCGCGGCCAAGCCGATCGAGGACGCGCTGCTCAAGGGCAGCAACATCCGCATTATCGCCTGGGCCTATAATTTCGGCTCGCGCAGCGTACTTGCGAAGAAGCCGGTGAAGACGCCGGAGGATCTCGCCGGCCTCAAGATCCGCACCCTGCCAAATCCCGTCATCACGGAATGCTTGCGGTTGATGGGAGCGGCTGCGACGCCGCTTGCGTTCGGCGAAATCTACACAGCGTTGCAGGCCGGCGTGCTGGATGGGCTGGAGCACGATCCGCCGACGATCCTTGCCAGCAAGTTCTTCGAAACGGCAAAATACTATGCGCTGACGCAGCACAATTTCTCGCCGCTCGCGATCTACTTCAGCGACATGACCTATAACCGCATGGATCCGAAGCTGCGCGAGGGCTTTCTCGATGCCGCGAAGAAGGCCGCGGCGGACACGCGGGCCCATGGGCTTGCGGTCGAGAAGGAGGCGCTGTCGGCTTTGACCGAGAAGGGCGTGACGGTGGCCGAATGCGACCGCGAGGCGTTCAAGAAGCGCGTGGCGCCGCAGACCGAGAACTTCATCAAGGCACGGCCGGAATCTAAGGCCGTAATCGACATCATCCGCGCGACTCAAGCCTGAGGTACCGATGACAGGCGCCGCGTCCCTCTCGGGCGGCCGCCACGGAAGCACTACGCTACTGCTTCGCTGCAGCGACGCGATCGCGGCCATCCTGCTGGCCGCGGATCTCGTGGTGGTGTGCGCTTCCGTGCTGCTGCGTTTTTTCTTCAACGCTCCGGTGGAATGGTCGGACGACGTCGCGCGCGGCCTGATGGTCGGCTCGGCCTTCTTCGGTGCGGCGAGCGCGCTCGCGCGCGGCGAGAATGTCGGCGTGTCCTTCTTCCGCGACCTGTTGCCGGTGCGGCTGCGCACGCTGGTCGATGCCGCCAGCGCGCTCCTGATCGTGCTGATCTCCGGCTATGTTGCCTACAATGCCATCAAGCTCGGCTCGCTGACATCAGGCCAGACCACTGGATCGGGCCTGCCGCTGGAGCTGACCTTCTACCCGATGGGCATCGGCGCGCTGTTCATGACGGTGTTCGCGATCGACCATCTCTGCGCAAGGCCGCTTCCTGATATCGTCAGGGGTCTCGTCGCGATCGTGATCGTCACCGGCCTCTATCTTGCCTGGGACTATCTGTCGCCGTCCTCTGCGCCGTCTGCGGGCACGCTGATGCTGATCGGCTTCTTCGCAACGCTGTTCGGCGGATTGCCGATCGGCTTCGCGCTGGCGCTGGCCGCGCTGATCTTCATCTGGGTCGAGGGCGCGCTGCCCGGCGTCATCTTCGCGCAGCAAATGGCGCGCGGCATCGACAATTTCGTGCTGCTCGCGATCCCCTTCTTCATCCTCGTCGGCTACCTCATGGAAGCCAACGGCATGTCGGTGCGGTTGATCGAGCTGTTGCAGCGCGCCGTGGGGCGCATGCGCGGCGGCCTGAACGTCGTGATGGTGGCCTCGATGGTGCTGTTCTCCGGCATCTCGGGCTCGAAGATGGCCGATGTCGCCGCGGTTGGCTCCGTGTTGATCCCGGCGGCGCGCCGCTCGAAGCAGAACCCGGGCGGCGCGGTGGCGCTGCTCGCGGCGTCCGCGGTGATGGCGGAAACCATTCCGCCCTGCATCAACCTGATCATCCTCGGTTTCGTGGCGAACCTGTCGATCGGCGGCCTGTTTGTCGCCGGCCTGCTGCCGGCGGCGCTGATGGCGGCGGTCCTGATCGCCGTCTCCATCATCTTCGGCAAGCGCCCGGCTGATGCCGAGGACGTCGAGCCGCAGATGCCGGTGTCGGGCTTGTGGAGCGGGGCGATCGCCTCGTTCGGCCTGATCTTCATGATCTTCTTCGGCTTCAAGAGCGGCTTTGCCACCGCGACCGAGATCTCGGCCTTCGCCGTGGCCTATGCGCTCGTGGTCGGCAGCGTGGTGTTCCGCGAGCTCAGCTTCAGATCGGCCGCGCACAGCTTTATCCAGGCGGCAACGCGCGCGGGGCTCGTGCTGTTCATCGTCGCCGCCGCGCAGTCGCTGGCGTTCACGCTGACCTTGCAGCAGATACCGCATGCCGTCGGCGATTTCATGCTCGGATTGTCCAAGACCAGCGGCGTCTGGCTGTTCGTCCTGCTCGCGATCGCCGTGCTGATCGTGATGGGCTCGGTGCTCGAGGGCGCGGCCGCGCTGATCATCTTCGGGCCGCTGCTGCTGCCGGTGGCGGTGCAGCTCGGTGTCGATCCCCTGCATTTCGGCGTGGTGCTGGTCATCGCGATGGGCATCGGCCTGTTCGCGCCGCCGCTCGGGCTCGGACTCTACGGCGCCTGCCTGATCGGCAACGTGCCGATCGAGCAGACGGTGAAGCCGATCATGGGTTATCTTGGCCTCTTGTTCCTCTGCCTGCTCGTCATCGCCTTCGTGCCGTGGCTCTCGACGGCGCTGCCGCGCGCGTTCGGCTATTGAAGGAGTGCTGCCGTGAAGGTCCTGCTCGCTCACACCCCGGAGATGCGCCGGAACTACTACGGTGATCGCAGCCTGGACGGTCTGCGCGCGGCCGCCGAGGTGATCCTGCACGAGGGCGATCAGCCGCTCGACGCGGCGGGCCTCGTGCAGGCGGCGCAGGATGCGGACATCATCGTCGCCGATCGCATGACCGAGGGACGCGACGAGATCTTTGCGCAACTGCCGCGCCTGCGCGCCTTCGTCCGCTGCGCCGTCGACATCCGCAACGTCAATGTCGATGCGGCCTCGAGCGCCGGCGTGCTCGTGACCCGCGCCGGTCCCGGCTTCGTGCAGGCCGTCGCCGAACTCGCGCTCGGCTTCATGGTCGATCTCTCCCGCGGCGTATCGCGGACGACGGCGGACTACCAGGCCGGCCGCAAGCCCGAAGCGCGGATGGGCCGCCAGCTCGCCGGCAGCCGGATCGGCATCATCGGCTATGGCAGCATCGGGCGTTATCTCGCCGAGGTCGCCAAGGTGCTGCGCATGGAGGTGCTGGTCTCCGATCCCTTCGCGACCGTCGGCGATGCCGGCATCAGGCAGGTCAGTCTCGACGAGCTTCTCGCCGCATCGGACTATGTCGTCTGCCTTGCGGTGGCCAACGAGCAGACCGAGAACCTGATCGGCGAGGCGGCGCTGGCGCGGATGCAGAGGCATGCCGTCTTCATCAATCTCTCGCGCGGCAATCTCGTCGACGAGGCGGCGCTCGCCAAGGCGCTGATCGAGAATCGCATCGCCGGCGCTGCCATGGATGTCGGCCGCGCACCGGACCAGATGCCGACGCCGGAGCTGGCGAAGCTTCCCAACGTCGTGGCGACGCCGCATGTCGGCGGGCTGACGCCGCAGGCGATCGAATATCAGTCGCTGGAAACCGTGCGGCAGGTGGAAGCGATCGTCAAAGGCGAGGTCCCCCACGGCGCCGTCAATGCCGAGCGCTGGACACGGCGGCCCTGAAGCCGGTCGACAGCTCTGAACGTCCCGTCCCTCCGGAGGTCCGTAAAACTCCTGGGAGAAACCTGCAACCTATTGCCGGAGTGCCGCAATTTGCGGGTCAATCGTTAACTACGCCGCGTAATGCGGAATAACCCGGTTCCGAAATTGTGCAGTTCTTAACCCCGTTCCTTGTCCGATAGAAGTTACGGCGGCTCAACCAGAAGTTCGGGGCGCCGGGGCGAGGGGACGTGCAGATCAAGATGGGCGATCGCGATCAAAACGATCGGAAGCGCATGGCCGGATGGTGGCGTGCCTCGCCGCTGCTTGGGCTCTATCGTCCTGCGCTCGTCGCGGCCGGCGTCGGGCTTCTGTTCTCGCTCGTGGGCGCGGCCGCTGTTGCGCGATGGGAAGACCGCGTCAACAGGATCGAATTCGAGAACGCGGCCGAAACCGAAGCGATCGTCATGCAGAACGGCATGAGCGAGTACATCAGCAGGCTGGTTGCGCTGCGCACGCTGTTCGAATCGACCAACGAGGCAATCACCCGCAGCGAATTCGAGACCTTCAGCGCCCGGCTGTTCGAGCGCCATCCCGGCATGCTGCGCATCGCCTGGCTGCCGCGGGTGAACCGCGAGGAGCGCGCCAAATACGAGGCCGCGGCGATCACGGACGGCGTGTCCGGCTATCGCGTCAAGTCGCTCATGGGCGATGCCTTCGCGGTCGCGCCGCAGAGCGACGAGTATTATCCGGTGTTCTACTCGACCCAGCCGAAGACGTCGCCGGTTTACGGTATGGACTACGCGAGCGTTCCGGAACGCCGCACGGTCCTGGAGCGCGCGCGCGACAACGACCGCGTCGCTTCCCTCCGCATGCACCTCTACGAACCCAAGGAAGGCAGCCGGCTGCCCGACGTCCTCGTTGCCCTTCCTGTCTACGCCAAGGGGACGTCGCGCGACACGGTCGCGGACCGGCGTCGCAATCTCGCCGGCTTCGTCGTCGGCGTCTTCGACCTTCCGCTGCTGATCCAGTCCATTCGCGTGACGACCGGAGCAAGTCCTGCGGTCAGTGTGAACGTCTATCCGCCTTTCACGGGGCAGATCGTCAGCCTGGCGGAAGCCCTGCCGGATTATTCGTCGGCGGCTACGGCGCCGCAGTCGATGCGGGACGTCGCGCGGGCGCTGCACTGGTCGGGCAGTCTCAAGATCGGCGACACCGACTGGCAGGTGCGCGCCATGCCGACCGCCGGCGGTTCGCTGGAGACCGCCTACGATCGCTCCGCCGCTGTCCTCATCGTCGGCATGCTGCTGACCCTGTCGCTTGCAACCTATCTCATGCTCGCCAGCCGCAGTTCGCGGCGCTTGTCACTGGCGAACCGCCGGGTGCTCGAGCTCGCCCAGACCGATATCCTGACCGGGCTGCCGAACCGCGCCTTCTTCCTCGCGCGGCTCGACGAGATGAACAAAGCGCTGAAGGCGAGCGGTTCGACGTTCTCGATTCTGATACTCGATCTCGACCGCTTCAAGAACGTCAACGACTCCCTCGGCCACGGCGCCGGCGATGTGCTGCTGCGCCAGGTGGCGCAGCGGCTGAAATCGGCGCTGCGCGCCACCGACGTGCTGGCGCGGCTCGGCGGCGACGAGTTCGCCATCATCCTTGAGGGCTGCGAGGATCAGCGGGCCTGCGCAACCGAACTGGCCGGACGCATCGCCAGGCTCGTGGCCGAACCGTTTCTGCTGCCCGGACATCGCGTCGAAATCGGCACCAGCATCGGCATCGCGATCGCACCGGATCACGGCAGCGACCAGGAGCAGTTGCTGAGGAAGGCCGACCTTGCGCTCTATCGCTCGAAATCGGCGGGCCGCGACTGCTTCACCGTCTACGATGAGGCGATGTCGGCCGAGCTCGAGGCGCGCAGCACGCTGGAAGGCGATCTGCGCGACGCCATCGCGCGGTGCCAGCTCGAAGTGCACTATCAGCCGTTCGTCGATGCCAACAGCGGCGCGCGGCGCGGTTTCGAGGCACTGGTGCGCTGGAGGCATCCGACGCGCGGATTGATTCCGCCGGACCAGTTCATTCCGCTCGCGGAGGAGACCGGGCTGATCGTGCCGCTCGGCGAATTCGTGCTGCGGCGCGCCTGCGCGGATGCGGCGACCTGGCCTTCCGATCTGATGGTCGCCGTGAACCTGTCGCCGATCCAGTTCAAGGAAGCCGAGCTGTTCGGGATGATCTGCGCGGCGCTCGCGGATTCCGGCCTGCCGCCGCAGCGGCTGGAGATCGAGATCACGGAATCCGTTCTGCTGGAACGCGGGGTCGAGAACCACGCCTTCATGGAGCGGCTCAAGAGCGTCGGCATCGAGCTCGCGCTCGACGATTTCGGCACCGGCTACTCGTCGCTCAGCTATCTGACCGCGTTCCCGTTCGACAAGATCAAGATCGACAAGTGCTTCATCCGCAACCTCACGCATCAGCCGCGCAGCTCTGCCATCATCGCCGCGATCGTCACGCTGGCGCGCGGGCTGGACATGTCGGTCACCGCCGAAGGGGTCGAGACGTTCGAGGAGTTCGAGGCGTTGAAGGCGCTCGGCGTCAATTTTGCGCAGGGTTATCTGTTCGGGCGTCCGCAGCTGGTCGCCCGGATCGAATTTGATGCTCCGGTCCAACCTTCGCAGCTCGACGCCGCCTGAGCACGCCCGAGGGGCATGCGTGAAAATCGCTTGACCCAGGCATCCCCGGATGGTCGGTAGGACCGTCCAGGGATGAAATAGGCACAACATGCGGCTTCCGTTCTTTTACGGCTGGGTCGTGGTCGCCGTGACTTTTGTCACCATGGCCATCGGCGTCAACGCGCGCACCGCCTTCTCGCTGTTCTTTCCGCCGATCATCTCTGAATTCGGCTGGGAGCGCGGCATCACCGCGGGCGCCTTCTCCTTCGGCTTCGTGGTGTCGGGTTTCGTCAGCCCGCTGATCGGTCGCCTGATGGACCGCGCAGGTCCCCGCGCGGTGATGGAGCTCGGCGTCGTGCTGATGGGCGGCGGGCTGCTGCTCGCCCCGCTCACCAGCCAACCCTGGCATCTCTACGTGACCATCGGCGTCATGGTCGGCGCCGGCTCGGTGTGCCTCGGCTACTCCGGCCAGTCGCTGTACCTGCCAAACTGGTTCATCCGCAAGCGCGGCTTTGCCATCGGCATCGCCTTTGCCGGCGTCGGCATCGGCTCGGTGACGCTGCTGCCATGGGTGCAGCACCTGATCGAGCAGACCAGCTGGCGCACCGCCTGCACCGCGATGGGTCTGCTCGTCCTGATCGTGCTGGCGCCGATCAACTTGTTCCTGCGCAAGCGCCCCGAGGATATCGGCCTGCAGCCGGATGGCGATGGCGCCCGGGCCGCGGGTGCGGCACGACCTGTCTCCAACATCGTCGATCCCGTCTGGGTCGGCATCGACTGGACGCTGAGGCGGGCGATTGCAACCGCGCGCTTCTGGTGGATCGCGGTCGGCTATTTCTGCGGCCTGTACATCTGGTACGCGGTGCAGGTGCATCAAACGAAATTCCTGCTCGACATCGGCTTCAGCCCGAGCGTTGCGGTGTGGGCGCTCGGTATCGTCAGCCTGCTCGGCATTCCCGGCCAGATATGGCTCGGTCATGTCTCGGACCGGATCGGGCGGGAGTGGGTCTGGGCGATCAGTTGCGCCGGCTTTGCGATCTGCTTTGCGGCGTTGATGGCGCTGAAGTTCCAGCCCTCGCTGTGGCTGGTCTACGTGATGGTGTTCACGCAGGGCGCGCTCGGCTACGGCCTCACCTCGATCATGGGCGCGGTCGTCTTCGAGATTTTCCAGGGCAGGCACCAGGGCAGCATCTTCGGCACGATCATGCTGGCGGCGCTGGCCGGCGGCGCGGCTGGTCCCTGGGTAACCGGCCTCCTCTACGATCGCGCCGGCGACTACACGCTCGCCTTCGGCATCGCGATCGTCATGAGCGGCTTGTCGGCACTCTCGATCTGGCGGGCCGCCCCACGCAAGGTGCGGGCCGTGGCCGGCCGGTTGCACAAGCTGCAGGCGGAAACTGCGGAGTAGGCGTGTACCCATCAATCCGGGATGTCTGCTTTCGAGCGTAAGGCGGCACACGGCGACGCCCCCGGAATGTCACTTATGGCCCGGAGCGGGCGATTCGTGGAGCGTTCACAGTTTCCGGTTTGTTGGATCAAGCCGGCAACGGGCGCGTGGCGGCAACAATGCCCATTGCCGCGCCGGGATTCATGGCATCAATCATCGTTGTCGGAATGAGAATTGTAGCACCACGCTCCTTGGTCGTTTCATAGATGATATTCATGGCGCGCAGCTGCAGAGCAGCCGGACTACGAGCGTAGATGTCGGCCGCCTCCACGAATTTTTGGGCGATCTCCTGTTCGGCCTGGCCAAGCAGCACACGCGCCAGTCTCTCGCGTTCGGCCTGCGCCTGTCGGCTCATCGCGTCTTGCAATCCAGGCGGCACGCCGATGTCCTTGATTTCAACCGAGATCACAGCCACGCCCCACTCGGCTGTCTTGCGTCCAATTTCATCGCGCAAAAGCTGATCGCCCTGCTTGCGCTCGGACAACAACGTCGACAGCAGTGACGACCCAACCATTTCGCGAAGTGAGGTTTGTGCGACCTGAGTGATAGCCTGACGGTAGTTTGAAATCTCGAGCGCGGCGCGTTCGGGATCATGGATCTGCCAAAATACGATCGCGTCTATATTCACGGGCACGGTATCTTTGCTGAGCGCTTTTTCAGCATTGATTTCCGTGGTCTGAATGCGTTGATCGAGCCAGGAGGCCACCTCGTCGATAAACGGTACGATCACGAACAAGCCGGGGCCGCGAATTGCGGATAGCTTGCCCAAGCGAAGGACGACCGCTCGCTCCCACTGCCCCGCAACCAGGATGGCCTGCGGGATCAGGAATGCGACGATCGCCAGGCCACCGGCGACTGCATAGCCGCCGCGCGAACTTCCGTCGTAGGCGAGCCAGGCGACCAGAGCCGCAAATGCGAAAACTGTCGCGGCAAGTACCAGGGAGAGCCGGCTCCCGCCGTTTGCTTTGAAATAGTTGTGCATGGCGACTATTCCTCCTGTCTTGCGAGGGCCTTTATCCGATCGGCCAGGGCGACGGGATCGATGCCCGCCGCAACGGCCGTAGCGAGAGTCTGTTTTGCCAGACTGTCAATCTGCTTCGCTTGCTCGCGAACACTGATTGCGGGCGGCGGCTGGGCGACAAAACTTCCTCGGCCGCGAACCAGGGTGATGGCGCCCATTCGTTCGAGCTCGTCGTAGGCGTGCCGGACCGTATTGAGGTCGATCTTCAGAGCAACTGCCACTTCGCGCATTGTTGGCATCTGGTCGCCGCGCGCCAGCACGCCCGCCCCGAGGTTGCGCAGAATCTGCTCCCGAAGCTGGATGTAGATGGGAACGCCCGAATTTTCGAGACGAAGCGATTCTAGTAGTGTATGCATTGACTAGTACACTACACATCAGGTATTATCTCGTCAACTTCTTTTCGTCCGCGCGCAAAGCCCGGACGCGCCGTGCCAATTCCGAAAAAGCGAAGCGAACGCTTTGTCAAGGAGGCGCTGCAATGACCACGACCTTCAGCACAACGACCTTTTTCCGGACGACCAGAACGAAGCGGCACCTCTTCAGCCACTTCGGAACATATCGTGGCGCGTTTCAAGAATGGCGCAAACGCGAGAGGCTGCGCGCGGACTTGTGCGCTCTGAATGACAGGGAGCTTCAGGACATCGGCATTACGCGCGGCGAGGTCGACTACGTTGCCTCGAACCGCTCTTACGACCCGCGAGGCGTCAGATCCACCGTTCGGTGACTGTCAGATATTCGGCATCCAAAGGAGCCGTCCATGTCAGCATGTCCTGAGAAAATACGGATGATCGCCGGCGATCAATCCGATCGGAGAGGTTCTCCGATGCGACTGAACGGGTGGACCATCGCTCGCGCGATCATTGTCGCGGTACTGTGCAACGCGTGCGCTCTCGCATGTATGAGCGAGGCCCGAGGTCAGTGTAGAGCGCGAGACGTCTTGCAAAATCGCCTGACGCACAAGGAGGCTTCCCAAGCCGGTCAGCCCCGAATTCCAATCGCGTCAGCCGTCGATGTCCCCGTGTGGAAGAAGATTGCAATAGGGACGTTTCCTTTCTCATCATCGGAATGGAGCCGATCAATACCTGGGAGGGCGAGCCAGTCATCCTGACCGTTGCCAATGGCGGCGCTGGACTCCTTCTCATTGGTCAAGACGGCCGAGCCGACGCCGCATATTCGTTGGATCCCGTTTTCTGTTCGTGCGGACAAATAAGGTCGAACCTGCGGAGACGTCAGTCGTGCATTACTGAGCGAGCATGACGGACTATCAATCCCTTGTGCCGGCGCCCATCAATGTTGTTTTCCCGCGAAACCATTCTCCAGGAGGGCCGGTGGCGACGCGGTGAAACGATCGGCACAGGTCGGCAACGACCGCTAGCGTGTCCCTCCGAAGGATCGCGACTCCACCCGCCGTGCCAAGGATCGGCCATGCGTTGCCGAGCGGCGGCCGCGCCATGCCGGGTCCGCCACCGCTGCAGGCTTCCATTCGTCTCAGTCGGTCTTGCGTTGGCGCCGCTCCAACCGCAGCCTTTGCGCCTTCGAGCGCGCGATCTCCTCCTTGAGCGCATCCATTTCCGCGTCGCGCCGCTCGTCCTTCGATTTCGGTGCAGCATCCGCATCGCGGAGCTTGTTGAGCGCCTTCTCCACGGAAAGCTTCGTGGTGTCAGCCATGCCGCCTTCTCCCTTGCATGAGACGTCGATGCGGACGCTGTTACTTCTTCACATCTGCCAGATTTCGGTTTGGCTGCCCCCAGGCCATTGATCTAGATCAACATCGCCCGGACGAGATCGTTCGGTTCATTCCCGAACTGGCCGGACGGGCGTTTTGACGCGCAGCGCCCAATTGCTGCGTCATCCACGATGAGTTTGGCCACTCGAAGCTTGATCCACCTCAATGGTCACGCGTTCTTTCAGTCGCTGATACGCAAATCAACCGAATGGAGCGATGAAAATGGGCATCCTTTGGACGATCATCATTGGATTTATTGTTGGAGTGATCGCGAAGTTCATCATGCCCGGCGACAAATCCGAGCCCAAGGGCTTCATTTTGACGGCAGTTTTGGGAATTGTCGGTGCATTCGTTGCGACGTATCTCGGCCAAGCCGTGGGATGGTATCGGTTCGGCGAGGGCGCAGGATTCATTGGGAGTATCGTCGGAGCGATCATCCTCCTCTTCCTGTATGGCATGATCGTGGGTCGCCAGGGGCGCGCCTGAAGCTGTCCGCCGGTCTCCGGATCGGAGGGCACGACTTAGAGGTCGACATCTCGAAAAGGCCAGATCATTATCCCGCCGGACGTCGCGGCAAACAGCGACGCTACAGGGAGAAACTAATATGCGTTGTTGCACTGCGGTGGCGGTCGTCGCCGCCCTCGGCATTATGTCAACTTCGGCGTCTCTGGCCGCCGACAAAAAGTACGATCCCGGCGCCAGCGATACCGAAATCAAGATCGGACAGACGATGCCCTATAGTGGCCCTGCGTCTGCGTATGGCACGCAGGGGAGGACTGAGGCCGCCTATTGGCGGATGATCAATAGCCAGGGCGGAATCAACGGCCGGAAAATTACGCTCCTGAGCATGGACGACGGCTACAGCCCGCCGAAGACGGTGGAGCAGACGCGCAAGCTCGTGGAGCAGGACGAGATCCTTGCCGACATCGGATCGCTGGGTACGCCGACGAACTCTTCCATTCAGAAATATCTGAACGGCAAGAGAATTCCTCACATACTGATCTCCACCGGCGCCTCGAAGTGGAACGATCCCAAGAATTTCCCCTGGACGACGCCTTTCTATCCGCCCTATGCGCAGGAAGCCAAGATCTACGGCAAGTATATCCTCAAGGAGCTCCCCAACGCGAAGATCGGCGTGATCTATCAGAACGACGATTTCGGCAAGGATTATCTGAAGGGCTTCAAGGAGGCACTCGGCGAAAAGGCCGATCTCATCGTGAAGGAGCTAAGTTATGAGGTGACCGATCCCACGATCGATTCCCAGATCGTCAATCTGAAGACAGCGGGTGCCGACGTCCTGATGACGATCACGACGCCGAAATTCGGGGCTCAGGCGATCCGCAAGGTAACCGATCTCGGCTGGAAGCCGACGCATTTCATCGTGTCTGTCGCCAGCTCGATCGGCGGCGTGCTTGAGCCTGCCGGACTGGAAGCTTCCACCGGCCTCATCACGGCCCTGGCGACCAAGGTCGTCGGCGATCCTGCATGGGATTCCGATCAAGGCGTGCAGGACTATCTGGCGTTCATGAAGCAGTGGTATCCCGAAGGAAATCCGATCGATGGCAGCAACCAGATCGGTTACACCTCTGCACAGTTCACAGCGATCATCCTGAAGAACTGCGGAGACGTGCTGACGCGCGAGAACGTGCTGAAGCAGGCCACGAACCTGGGCAAGGTATCGCTGCCGTTATTCCTTCCCGGAATCACGGTGTCGGTAACGCCAATGGACTATTCGACGTTCGACACGTTCAAGCTCGCGAAGTTCGACGGCAAGACCTGGAAGTTCTTCGGAGAGAACCTCAGCACTGCATCGCGCTGACGACAGGCGACAGGTGGCTCGCAGCCAGGGACGCAGCGATTTAGCTGCGTCCCGACGGATCGCTGTTTGCTGCGATACGTGCTGGCGTAACTAGAAGACCAGCATCAGTCCCGAAACCAGCAAGATGCCGAGAATAATTCGCCGGAACAGCGCGTCATTGACGCAGCGAAAAACAAAAATCCCGAGCGCCGCTCCTGCGAGGAGTGCCGGGAGGCTGGCTGCGAAGTCAACCAGGACCTTTGTCGACAGATCTCTTCGGATCAGCATAAGAACGAGTGCGAATATCTGCATGGCGGCGATGAAGGGTTGAACTATGCCGCGCTGCTCATTTTTTGGCACTCCGTGGATGTCACACCATATCGTCGGTATTGCACCCGGCATTGCCGTCAATCCGCCGACAAAGCCCCCGCCGAAGCCGATTAGTGCATTACGTCCCGCATTCATCTGCAGGCGCTGAGAAAGCACCGGCCGGAATAACGTGTAGGCCGCATAGCAGGCGACGGCGAGACCAAAGCTCTCTCTGAAGAACCGCGCATCTGCAGCTTGCAGCAACCACACGGCGATCGGAACGCCAAGCAGCCCACCGACGACCAGCACCGAGCTCTGCTTCCAGCAGATGCTTTTTCTCAACGCCCAAAGACTCGTGGCTTGAACGGTGATGCTGCAGGCCATCATCAGCGGGACCGCCTCCAGCGGTGGGAGAACGTGAAGGAGAATCGCGCCGGCCACCGCCGAAAAGGCAAAGCCCGCGAGGCCCGAGACGAAGGCACCGCAGAACACAGCGATACTGAGCAGGCAAAGCGACGCAATATCGCCCATGAACTAACCCTTTCGGTCGGTAAAATCCCGGCATAGCGACTTGGCGATTAGTCCCCGAACGACAGTGAGGGCGGCTCAGGCGCAGCTCCGGCATCGCTCTGGCGGGCGGAAGTCAGCATCGTGGCTGCAAGGATGTGGAGAATGACAAAGCAGATGGCGATCGTTGCCAGCAGCCTGGTCTCGCCCGGTGCCGAAATCCGGGGTAGGCGTTCGGACGACTTTTCACTGAGCGACATTGTCACGTCCTCCAATGTCTGACCGAGAGTCAAACTGGCGCCAGCTATTGTCGGTGAGGTGACGATACTGTCGAAGGGTGCGCTCTGCCTGCAGCCGTCGCGAATGGTGGAGCGCTTGAAGGAGGCGCCCATACCAGCCTTCTTTTCGAGAAGAGCTCTTGGAGGCGACAAATGAATTCGCTGAAAACAATGCATCGCTCCTGGTTGAAGCTCTGCCGTTAAACAATGGTACGGAGGATCGCGCGATCGACTGAAGCATCTTGTGAAGCAGCAACCCATAGAACGCGCGAGCCAGACGCCGTGTCTTTTCTTCCATGCGCATGACACGAACACCTTGTGTGAGTGACTGAACGCGGCTGGAAGTATCGAATGGGACGCCACGCCACGCTTTAAGGCGAGCTTGATTTTCCCTTATCGTTTCCTTGATTTTGAACGGTGTGCTTGATTTCGGGCCGGCGTACGGGTTGAATATCCGCCTCGCCCGGACCTCCGAAGGCATTGTTTTGCTGTATCTATTTGAAGATTTTGTTCTCGACGCCGACCGGCGGGAGTTGCGCCGTGACGGATATCCGATTCCGTTGCAGCCTCAGGTTTTTGACCTCCTCGAATATCTGATCCGCCACCGCGCCCGGGTGGTGACCAAGGACGATCTGATCGGTGCAATTTGGGGCGGGCGCATCGTCTCGGAGTCAGCGCTCACCACCCGCATCAACGCAGCTCGCACGGGAATCGGCGATTCCGGCGAGGCGCAACGGCTGATCAAGACTTTACCGCGCAAAGGCTTCCGCTTTGTCGGCACGGTGCATGAGGCAGTCAGGCAGGTCGAGAGCGCGGTGGCCCCCCCGAAGATCGAAAGCTCCGCCCTGGTGGTCGGCCGGACAGAATCCTTCGAGACAATCGACCAGATGACGCGGCGCGTCTTGTCCGGCAAACGGCAGATGGCGTTTGTCACGGGAGAAGCCGGGATTGGCAAGACGGCCTTCATCGCCAAGACGATCGAGCAGCTCACGGAACAGGGCTTCGATCAGCTCTATGGGCGCTGCACCGAACGATTCGGAACGGACGAAGTCTTTCTGCCGCTCATCGATGCGCTGGTGAGCCGTTTTCGAGCAAACGGTCCGGAACTGATATCGGCTGTTCGCGCACGCGCGCCCACCTGGATACTGCAATTGCCAGGCGCCATCGACGCATCGGAGCGCGCGGCTTTCCAGGATGAAGTGTTCGGCGCGACGCGCGAGCGGATGCTACGCGAGTTTTGCGATCTTCTGGAGGCGCTGAGCATCGGCCGCCCCTGGGTCCTTGTTCTCGAAGATCTGCATTGGAGCGACTTCGCGACACTCGACGTGCTGTCTCGCTTCGCGCGCGGGACCGGCAAGGCGCGCGTGCTGGTCCTCTGCTCCTATCGTCCGGCCGAGAGTGCCGTCGGCGGACATCCCATCCGTCGCCTGCACCGGGATCTCGAGATTCATGGGTGCTGCAGCGAATTGCGCCTCGATCGATTGTCGCGTTCGGAGGTCGACCGCTATCTGGCATTGCGCTTCGACGACGACGAACTCGCCTCCAGCCTGTCAAAGCCCGTATTCGAGCGAACGCTGGGGCATCCCTTGTTTGTTGCCTCGCTGCTCAAACACCTTATCGACCAGGAGTCGATAGTCGAAACGGACGGCAGATGGCGCCTGTCTTTACCCGCAGCATTCACTCAAGATCGCATTCCAGACAGCCTCCTGAACATGATCGGCCATGAACTCGATCGCCTCACCGATAATGAGCGGCGTCTGCTTGATGTGGCCAGCGTTGCCGGCGAGGAGTTTTCTGCGGCCATCGTTGCCGCCGGCCTGTCCGACGATGCGATCGACGTTGAAAGGGACATCGAAGCGTCGATCCGGAAGGATCATATCCTTGTTCGTTCGGGTGTTTCCGAGTGGCCCGATGGAACATATTCGGGCTCATATGCTTTCCGGCATATTCTCTATCAGAATATTATTTATCAGAATTTGCCGCCCGGACTTCGCGCACAAACGCACAGGCGCTTGGGCAACAGACTGGAGGAGGCCTATGCCGGCCGCACCCACGAAATAGCGCCTGCACTCGCACTTCACCTTGAGCAGGGCCGCGACTTTCCCAGCGCCTTGCGCTACCTCCGGGAAGCGGCTGAGAGCTCGACGAAACGTCTCGGCCATGCCGAGGCCGCGAGCTATCTCACCCGCGCGCTTGGCATACTCGATCGCTTCGATGCTATCGACAAGTTCTCAACCCGCATCGCTCTTCTGCGGCAGCGAAGCTGGGCTCTTCGCTCGTGCGGCGACCTCGTCGGGTCCATCCGTGATCTGCGAGACATGATTACCTGCGCCGAACAGGCGGGTGAGATAAAGCAGCAACTCAACGGCCTCACGGCAGTGAGCAGCCTCTGTTTGCGCGTCGATCGACACGCCTGCCTCGAGGCGGCCGAAGACGTGTTGTCGCGGAGCCAGGCGCTTGCGGACGACACATTCAAGGCTCTGGTCCAGGGCAGTAGCGCGAGCGTCAACCTGTTCCTCAACGGCTGGCGAAAACAGGATGCCGCACTCTGCGACAAGGCGATCGAGCTGAGCGCCAGCGCCACCAACTATGGCACTCTGATCAGGCGCAACGGAATATCCGGTATCGTTGATTGTTGGAGGTCACGATACCAAGAGTGCCGCCGCGCCGGCACGGAAGGAAAGCGGCTGGCACGTTCGGCTGGCGATGTTTACACCTTTGTCCTGTTCAGCGTGCTTGAATCAATCGCGCTCATTCATCTGGGCGAGTGGCGCGAATTGCGGCGCGAAATCACGGCCGGCCTCGAACTGGCCATCAAGAACGCGAACGGCCCCGGAAGCGCATTGTGCCGTCTGACGCTTGCGTGGTTGCATGTCGAAGCGATGGATTTCGATGGAGCTCGCGAGCTCTGCGAAAGCGTCGACGATAGTCTGCTGGTCGGCGATCAGTCGACGTATTTCCACAAACGGGCCGTCCTTGCGAAGGCCTATGTCGGCCTGAACGATCCGTCGGGAGCTCGTCGGCAGTTCGACGATATTGAGCGCCGCAGGGATGAAGAAGGCATCGACATCGAATTTACTGCCGCGACACAAGTGTATCATTGCCTCGGCGAATACTGTTTGCTGATCGGCGACTTTGCGCAGGCTCAGAGTTGTGCACGCCAGCTCCACGACTATGTGGCATCGGCGCCGGATCTCAATCACCTGGCCCAGGCCCACGGGCTGCTCGCGCGTATCGCGGTTGGCTTGGGCGATCCAGTGGAAGCCCTGCTGCACTTATCCCGCGCGCTGGAGATCGTGGACAATGCCGACTTCCCGATCGCTTCGTGGCGGGTGTACCGCACGGCGGCCGAGATCTTCGCGAAGTGCGGAGACGCCGACAGGGCAGCGACGTATCGCATTCGATTTGTCGAGACCGTCCGAAGGCTCGCGCAAAATTTCGAAGCTGAAGACCGCCTGCACAAGAGCTTGCTCGCTGTGCTGGCGACGCAACTGGCAGCGATGAACTCTCTGCCCTCGCGGCCCGATTAGCCGACAGAGCTTGCCGTACGCGTTCGAGAGTGGCGTTCTCGATACTGGCCAGCGGGGGGCTTTGTCGCATTGGAAGTACCGCCAAAGCGAACGTCGGTCCGCATTCAAAGTGAATGCGCATCATCAGCACTTGATGTCCGCTTTGTCCCGAACCGGATGTTGAACCGGTTTTGGTCGATGACCGCTTGGGAACCGAAGCGGATATTACTGCTTGGAAACAAGACCGTTCCTCGCGCCCGCGCGAGCGAACAGCTCGGTACATGCTGGCATTATTCCAGAAGCTGCCGCCCTGCCTGCGATCCGACCTTGCCCGCCCTTCACCTCGGCCGTGAGTCCTTGGCAGGGGCGCAATGGTGGGTGTCATGGCGCCCCGTCGCTACGGGCAAGCGGCTTGGCAACGTCGCGAATGCAATCGGCAAACACCTGCGCCACCGGGCTCAGC
Organism: Bradyrhizobium sp. AS23.2; assembly: GCF_001908185.1. Taxonomy (GTDB): domain Bacteria; phylum Pseudomonadota; class Alphaproteobacteria; order Rhizobiales; family Xanthobacteraceae; genus Bradyrhizobium. The sequence continues at coordinate 16,116 of NZ_LGHM01000007.1, read as the reverse complement.
ATTCGGCCCTTCAACGTGAAGATCCCGGTCGGCAGATGCCACCGCGGCAATACGACGGGAAGCGGCTTGATCAGGCCGGCTCCGGGACCGAACCGCAGTGCCGAGCCCGGCACAAGAGTGAGGTACTGGCCGGTCGCAAGCAGGCTGATGCGTAGGTGCAATGAGTTGCTGAAGATCGTTGCCGCAGGAACCGGCAACTTCGCGGCACGGAATGCTTCGACGAAGCGCGAGCCCGGCTCTGTCTCCAGCGTTGAAAGAATCCAGGGCGCCTCGACGAGATCTGAGAGCTTCAGGTTGCGGCGGCGCGCCCAAGGACTTTTCGGGCCGGCAACGACAAGCAGCGGCTCGTAGAACAGCGGCTCCATTTCAATGTCGGAGTCGGGTGCCTCCGTGAGCAGTCGCGAGATCACGATTTCGGATCGGCGGTCCCGGAGCAGGTTGAACTGATTCAGCGCGACACCTTGCTCCAATGTGACGCGCAGACGCGGAAGTCGTCGCGACAATCGTTCGAGAGCTGCCGGTACGAGGCCTGCCGCCCAAACCTCCGTGCAGGCTATGCGCAGCTCGCCGGCTTGGGGATCTGTGAGATAGGCGATCTCCTCGACGCTTTGCCGAAGCTCGTCGAAGACCGCGATCCCGCGCCTGAGCAGCGCTTTGCCGAACACGGTGGGCTCGATGCCGTGCGCAGTGCGGCCGAGTAGCGTGACCCCGAGGACGTGTTCGAGATTGGCGATGGTGCGAGAGATCACCGGCCGAGAGATCGCCAGGCGCTCGGCGGCTTTCGCCATACTGCTCTCCTCGACCACCGTCATGAAGATGTGGAGATCACGAGGCTTGAGAAGGCGTCCAATCCGATCTGCCCAGCGCATGAGCGACGTACCCAAATAGCTACCACCACGTCGAAAAATCAAACTTGTTGATACTCCCAATTTGCCGCTGACTCCAGCTTCCAGCCGGACCTTCCGGCCCATGCCAAATGCAGGAGAGGGTGATGAGGCACATTCGCATCGCGGTTGCAGCTTTGATCCTGGCGGCCAATGCGGCCGCCGCCGATTGTGCCGAAGTCAAGGTCCTCAGCACTCCGACGATGAAGAGCGCACTGGATGAGCTAGCGCCGGCCTTTACGCGCGCGACTGGCCACACGCTGATACTTACTTTCGAGGGGGTGCCGGTGTTGAAGCGGCAGATCGAGGCAGGCGAGACGTTCGATGCCGCCGTCCTGCTGCCGGCGGCGGTCGATGATCTTGCGAAGCTGGGTAAGATTGCGCAGGCACTCGTGCGGATATTGCCCGCACGGCCGCCGGCGTCGCGACCCGGACGGGCGTGCCGAAACCTCCGGTCTCCTCTATCGAGGACCTAAAGAAAACACTGGTTGCGGCGCGAACGATCTCCTATTCGCGCGACAGCGTGAGCGGAAGCTATTTTCTTCATCTGCTCGATCGCCTCGGAATCGAGGATAAGGTCAGGCCGAAGCTCCTGGCCGTGACAGGGCGAAGTCCGGTAGAGGCCGTCGCGCGCGGCGAGGCGGAACTGACCGTCATCACTGTGCCGAACATCATTGGGGTCGAGGGCGTCGTCCTCGCAGGGGTGCTTCCCGAGGAGCTGCAGAACTACACCACCTTCAGTATAGGCCTCAGCGCCAACGCCAAGGAGCCTGCGGCCGCCGAGCAATTGATCGCATTCCTGCGCTCGCCAACTGCCCTCGCTGCAATTCGGAGCAGAGGATTGGAGCCCATTGCCCCCTGAACCTCTGCCCCTGGTGTTGACTACAATTGCCGCCGCCCGGATCGATGTCCAATTGGAATGGCGAATCGCGCGCCGACGAGGCGATCGAACAAGCGTTCTGTTGTTGCGGTGCATGAGACCGTAAATGGCCCATTTCGGGAGTCGTACCCCTTGATGAAACAGCTGCGCTAATCCACTCTGGTTGTTCAATCAACGCGTGGATGGCTGCGATGAACACGGGAGCGGTGCGGGTTACGATCATTGCGATGGCCATGCTCGCGGCGTCCGGCATCACGAGCGCGCAAGAAGCCGCCAAGCTTTCTGCTGCCGGACCGGTCTTCTCAAACACGGGTTACGATGCGAACGCTTATGGCGCTAATGAGGGATATCCCCTTGGCACATTGGCGGTCGGAGCGGAGATGCGGCATCTCGTTGCCACCTATAGTCATTTCGACGAACTGACGCCCGCGCACATCGTTGGACGTGCAGCCGCAGCCTGGTCGTTTCAGCGCGCCGCCGAACCTGAGATCTACTACAGCTTCCGCGGCGAGCGCCGGACCATCGCGGATTATCTCAGCCGACAGCCGACGACCGGACTGCTGCTCGCCAGGGACGACACTATTTTATACGAACACTATCAATACGCGCGATCGGCCGGCGATCGCTTTCTCTCCCAGTCGATGGCGAAGACCATCACCGCGATGCTAATCGGAATCGCTGCGGCCGACGGTCTTATCAAATCGATCGATGATGACGTCGCGACCTATGTAACTGCGCTCGCAGGAACCGAGTACGGTAAGACACCGATCCGCGCGCTGTTGCACATGTCTTCCGGTGTCGACTTCAAGGAGATCTACGACGGGCAGGACGATATCGCGCGCCTCGGGCGCGACCTGTTCGGCCGGCCTGGCAAGGCCCCTGAGGTCAGCATCGCGCAGTTCAACACCCGCGTCGCGCCGCCAGATACGCGATGGCACTACGCCAGTTCCGAGACCGAGATCCTTGGACTCGTCCTGCGTGCTGCGACAGGCAAGCCAGTTGCCGATTACCTCAGTGAGAAGATATGGCAGCGGATCGGCACCGAGGCCGACGCCTCGTGGGCGATCGACGGTACCGGCCAGGAGGTGACTTTCTGCTGCTTTAACGCCGTATTGCGCGACTACGCCCGTTTTGGTCGCCTGCTCGCACATGACGGCATGTGGAACGGGCGCGAGATCATTTCACGCCAATGGCTGATTGATGCGACAACGGTACGTTCGTCCGACACCTATCTCGCGCCAGGTGTGGCCACAAAGTACTACGGCTATGGCTATCAAGTCTGGCTGCTGCCCGGCGCCAAACGCCAGTTCGTTTTGCTTGGCATCCGCGGCCAGATGATCTTTGTCGATCCGGCGACCAAGCTGGTGATGGTACATACAGCAGTGCGTCCGAAAGCAGTCGATACGGACGCCTCAGCAGAGACTATTGCACTGTGGCTCGCTGTCGTTGACCAACTCGGTCGCGGCGCGCGATAGGTGGGCTCTATCGCGTGGCGAAATGCACGGTCGAGATGCCGCCCCAGCGGACTGCGGCCGAACTCGCCGTGAAGGCCGCTTTCAGGGAAAGCGTACTAGTATGTGGCATGGGTCGCGACTGCCGACTCTGGCCCTGAGCTGAACAACGCAACAGCCGCTGCCATGTCGGCTGGTTTGCGGGAAACCGGACGCCACAGGATCGCTGGGCTGACCGTCGCTTCTGACCCCGAAACAGAAAGTCGCAAGCCAAGACGGTCCGAACCTCCGGCACGGGCATTAGCTGGGTGGCGCAAATGCGAAGTTGCTAGGGCGACCTTCGCAAGGACCAGAGAATAGCGTTCGTGAGGGTTCGCTGGTAGCGAGCGTCTTGCCAAACTGCCGGCTCGTGGCCTAGCGCCGTGTAGAATACTCGTCCGTTGCCGTAACGTCGGGTCCATGCGAGAGGCCAACCATAGAACCGTTGATGCACGCCGGTCTTGCCAAGATCCACCGAACTTGGGTCGAGGCGCAGCAGCACGCGTGATCCACGATAGTCGAAGTCGCTGATTTGGTAGATCTCGTCCTCGACTTGCAGCGAATTCCCGAGAAAAGCCACCAGGGGATTGCTGGGGTCAAGCACCTCGACTGTTACGGCCTGGTGCCAGGGATGACCGTCGAAGTAGCCGCCGAGCAGATCGAGATAATCCGGCCAAGTGTAGAACGTGTCCGCAGCCGAATGAACACCGATGAACCCGCGGCCCGAGCGCACGAAGTCGAGAAGAGCTGTCTTTTGCGCGTCGCTCATCGGAAGTTCGCCGGTCGTGTAAAACATCACCGCGGCGTATCGCTCGAGGTTCTCGCTGGAAAATTCGGACGTGTCTTCCGTTGCAGTGACTTCAAAAACACCCGAATTGCGTCCAAGCCCGGTCAGGATTGCCTTCGAAAGAGGTATGACATCATGCCGGAAGCCAGCCGAGTAGGTGAAATAGAGGATGCGCTCTTGCGGGCGCTCCGCATGCGCGGCAAGTGGTTGGACTGCTGCTGCGCCGCCGAGGAGCGCGATGAAGTCACGTCGCCTCACAATCGCCTCCGCAAAACCGAACCAGTCACGCGTAGAAAGAAGCTTAGCACAGATCGGCGGAGCGTTGGCTCCGTCGCATCGCCCTTCGCCGTCCTATGCAGCGACCACGTTCAATTCCTTGCCCCCAGCGTCGTTTCTTTGTAACAGCTGCGACCTACAGAGTCCTCGGCGTGAGACGCGCAACTATCTCGCGGCCGGATCGTCGGAGCACTTCCGCTCGTGGCTCGAAGCGGATGTTGAGCCGGTTTTGGTCGATGGCCGCCTTGACCGATAGCAAAGCTTGCCGAAGCATCGGGATGGTGTCGGATTCTGATCAATAGAAGAACGGATAGCAGCATGGCCAATGGCGGCCCGCTATCCCATCCACCGTGGTATGGGCAGGTTTTTGTTGCGCAGGAATTCCGGGTTGAACAGCTTGGATTGATAGCGCTGGCCCCCATCCGCGAGGATGGTCACGATGGTTTTGCCTGGACCGAGGTCGCGCGCAAGTCGCATGGCTCCAACGACGTTGATGGCGCTCGAGCCGCCCAACACCAGTCCTTCATGCTCGATCAGGTCGAACAGAACAGGCAGGGCTTCTTCGTCCGTGATCTGGTATGCCGCATCAATCGGCGTGCCTTCCAGGTTCTTGGTCACACGGACCTGCCCGATACCTTCGGTGATCGAGTCGCCTTCTGTCGTGAGCTCGCCTTTCGTGAACCAGTTATAGAGAGCGGCGCCCATCGGATCGCTGAGCGCAATTTGAATGCCGGGATTTCGCTCCTTGAGGGCCCGCGCGATCCCACCCAAAGTGCCGCCGCTCCCAACGGCACAGGTAAAGCCGTCGATTCGTCCGCCAGTCTGCTCCCAAATCTCCGGCCCGGTCGTACGATAGTGGCCCTCCCGATTGGCAACGTTGTCGAACTGATTGGCCCAGAAAGCGCCGAGCTCCTCGGCGAGCTGACCGGAATAGCGCGCGTAGTGACCGGGATTGGAGTACGGCACGGCGGGCACCAGGCGCAGGTCGGCGCCACACAACCGCAACATGTCCTTCTTCTCCTGACTTTGCGTGTCAGGCATCACGATCACGCTGCGATAGCCGCGTGCATTCGCCACCAGCGCTATGCCGATGCCGACATTGCCGGCTGTCCCTTCGACGATGACGCCGCCTGGCCCAAGCTTGCCGCGTCGCTCGGCGTCGTCGATCATGGCCAGGGCCGCGCGATCCTTGATCGAACCGCCGGGATTGAGAAATTCGGCCTTGCCGTAGATCTCGCAACCTGTGGCCTCTGAGGGCATTCGCAGCCTGATCAATGGCGTATTGCCGATGGAGTCCAGGAAGCCTGTTCGGATACCGTTCATCGCCTGCCTACCTTTGCACTCCTGCAACTTTAGGCTCGCAGGCGGGCAATTCGATTCTCTAGTTCAGGCGATCTGTGCAATGTTTTGGGCGTGCGACCTTCCCAATCGGCATTTCTATTCTTGCGCTGACGGCGCAGGGCTTTGCTCACGGCCAGCCCGGGGGCTGGCTAGGATCCAAGCGGCGCAAGAGCGTTGCGCAGCGGCGTGCTGGATAGCTGCATCAGTCCGACAAACGGCTGGCTCAACTCCAGGATCAGGAAAAGCGCTGCGGAAGCGGAAATCGCAAACACCAGCGTTGCAGCGATGTTGATCGGGGTGAGCCGCGAGAACAGGCTGAAGCTCATGAAAATGACGGCAAGCCAGAATACGAGCACAGCGAGAAAGGGCATGGGGATCGAGTTGTCCGCGTGTTCAAACAGCAGCAGGCGCGTTTGTGCCGTGTCAGTAGCGACCTGTATTGCCCGATCCCTGAGCGAACGCTGCGCGTCGGTTTTTGGCGACAGCGCCTGAATTCTTGCAAAGGCATCTTCCGACACGGCGGTCGCCCGGAAGGGCGTTCCCTTCGTGGACTCCGAAATGTCCTGGCGCCAGATCCTTTCGACAAGGGGCTCGACCGCACGCCGCAAAAGGTCGCGGACATCACGTGACTCCGGCCCGTATTGCTCCAGGAGTTGGTCGAGTAGTATGATGTCGGCGGTCAAGCGCCGCACTTGACTGCTCTCGGTATCGTACGAGCTATTCGCCGAGGCAATCAGCAGACCAAGCACGAGCGCCGCGATGGTGGCGATCAGCCCGGTCCCGAGCCGCACGTAATCCCTCGTGTCGTCCGCCAGATGGTGCTCCGGCAAGGCGTTGCGCAGCAACGCGCCAAAGAGCGCGCCTCCTAAAATAACCACGAGCGCAATCAAGGACACCACTATTGGGCTCATTGCAATCAACTCCCTGCGCAATCGTTGCCTTAGGGACCGGCAGAGGGGTAAGCTCGTTGATCTATGTCAATTGCTTCTCCGCCTCATTGGCAAGCTAATACAATCCTCGGTGCTGGGCACCTTGAAGTTATCGGTTGTCGAGATTCGGCATATCGACTGCTTGTTGGGAAAGAACATGGGTGCGTTCAGGCTACCGATCTGGCTGCGCATTGTTGTGGTTGCAGGGCTGGTCGCCTTGGCTGCGGGCGCAAGCTACGTCGCTTACCGGTGGTACATTCGGCCGGTGACGTTATCGATCGCGGTCGGATCTTTGGACGGCGAAGCTCCAAGGGTTCTATCAGCGCTTGCGAGCCGGCTTGCCGCAACGAATGCTCCGGTACGGCTCAAAATCGTCGAAACCGCCGGCGCAGCCGAATCCGCGAGCGCCTTTTCGACGGGCAAGACGGACCTCGCGGTTGTTCGTGGAGACGTCGGCGACCTGTCGCAGGCACAGGCAGTCGTTGTCCTCGCTCAAGCTGTGGCGTTGCTCGTCACGCCCCCGGGATCCTCAATTACGGACATGGCCGGCCTGAAGCGCGTAACAGTCGGCGTGGTCGGGGGCGAGACCAATCAGAAGATCGTCAGCGTGCTTACAAAGGCATACAACCTTGATCGCGCCAATGTCGTGTTCAAGAACTTTGCGCCGGCGGACATACGTCGAGCGCTTGATACCAAGGAGGTGCGTGCCGTTCTTCTCGTCCTGCCACTCACCGAGAAATATTTGTCAATGGTGCGTGGACTCTTCGCCCAAAACGCGAAAGCGGCGCCGACACCGATCCCGATCGAGAATGCGGGAGCAATTGCGGAGGAAGAACGCGCCTATGAGAGCTTCGACATCCCCAAGGGAACGTTGCGAGGCTCACCTCCGAATCCGGAAGACGATGTCACGACGCTGAGGGTTTCGTTTTACCTCGTCGCCAGGAAGAGCCTCGATAACGATTTGGTCGCCGACTTTACGCAAGCCTTGATGAGTGCACGCAGGGACCTGTTGCGCGAGGAGCCAATCCTCGCGCAGGTCAAGGCGCCGGACACTGATCCCGGCGCATATCTTCCGGTTCATGCGGGTGCGGCAGAGTACTACAATGGCACGCAGCAAGGCTTCCTGGACAAGTGGAGCAACTTGATTTTCCTGGCTCCAATGGCATTGGGCGCGCTCGTCACGGTATTGGCGACGGCCTGGAGATTTCTCCGGTCGGGCGATTTCCAGACCAAAGAAGCGGCGCTGGATTCGCTTTATGCGCTGGGACGGAAGATCCGGAACGCCGAGACGGAATCCGATTTGTCAGAGATCGAAAATCAAATCGACGAGGTCCTGCGCGCGCAACGCGCCAGAGCGGCAACGGACGACGAGAACGCACTGGATGCCGCTACCCTGAACGTAGCCGCTCATCGTCTCGAGAATCTTATCCATGATCGCAGATCAGCGCTTGCTGCACCGACCTCGAAGGCCGGATCGTAGTGGCGGCGGCTTCCGCTTTGGACGCTGAGCGTAAAGTCGACTCGACGGTCTATGATTGGGCTATTCGCGGTGGGACATGGCAGTGACCTGCTCGGACATCACTACTGTTCGCTTGGCGCTGAGCCCGGTGATCTTGTCTTCCACCGCTGCCTTGCGCGGCAGCCTGGCCTTAGATGGGCACTTTCGCGCGACACATGGCAAGCAGCGACGTTGCAACTGGATCGTCGGGAAAGTCTCGCAGAATATCTTCGTAGTGTCGCGCGGCTTGATCCAGTTCTCCTCGCTCAAAGTAGATTGAGGCTTCCCTCGTTCGATCGCACAGTGCAATCTCGTGCTCGGTGACCTTGAGCTCGGGATCATCATTGCCCTTGATGCCCAGAAGCTCGTAGATCATGAACTCGCGCTTGCGGCCCTTGACCTGAACCTTCCTGATTGGTCTTGCGATGATTTCGGGCTCGACAGCCTCGAACACGCTGTCGCTGATGCAGATCGTCGTGCCAAAAGTCTTATTGATGCCCTCCAACCGCGCCGCGACGTTTACACCATCGCCCATGACGGTATAGCTCAATCGCTCGGTTGCCCCGACATTGCCTACCAGTACGTCCGAGCAATGCAAGCCAACGCGGAGATGAAACGGCGGCCGGCCCTCCTTGCGCCAGTCTGCGTTGAGTTGCTCCATGCGACGCGTTGCTCGCATCGCGCCACAGCAGCCACGCAGCACATGGTCCTCGCGATGGACCGGAGCGCCCCAGAATGCCATAACGCCATCACCGATGAACTTGTCGACTGTCCCTGACTCTTCCGCTATGGCGTTCGAGACGACTTCAAAATAGACCGAGAGTTGGGAAAGCAGATCATTGGGAGCCATTTGCTCCGACAACGTGGAGAAATCCTTCAAATCGGTGAAGATCACCGTCATGAATCTCTGCTCGACGCCGAGGCCAAGCGGCATTCCAGTCTTGATCAGCTTTCTAACGACATCCAGCGGCACGAACGAGGAGAACGAGCGGAGCGAGGTCTCGAACAGCGAAACGGCTGTTTGCAGCTCCTTGACTTCCCGGATGTAAGATGGCGGCGGCATCGCGCCCGCGTGCGAGAACGTCAGATCCTTGACCGATCGTAGCGCCGACGACACGGATTCAATGGGGAGCGACAACCGCCGCGAGAGGAAATAGATCAGCAGCAATTCGATCCCCGTCAATACGCCGATCACGGCGATCATCTGCCGGTTAGTCCGCTTGAGGGTGCCGACAAAATCGTCCGTCGGCGTAAGAGTAATCACCTCCCAAGGCTTGTCGAAAGTTTCTGGAAAACGGGTGAAGGTCGCACTGATCTCCTGGCCGTGCTGCGGTGAGTGAAAGAAGAAGTTGTCCCGCTTGGTCTCGTGGCGAAGTCGATACGCCTCGCGCAGGTCGTCGTCGGCAATAGTGTCGAGTCTGGCGAGTTCGAGTCGACCGTTCTCCAGCCGCACGCCTTTTTTGGGATCTGGATAGGCGATAATCGTGGCGTCGGTCGTGCTAGCGATCACCGTGGTGCTGTGGGGACTGGCGCGGTGGCTCGTGAGAAAATCTGAAAGCACGTTGAGCGTGATATTGCCCGAGGCGCAGCCGATAAACTGGCCGTGTGCGACAATCGGGATCCTCAGGGTAATGACCGGATAGCCGGTATCGGGATTTGGCCAAGGTCCCTCCACGACCAGTTTGAGAGTGCTCTTCGCCGCCTGGTAGCCAGCGAGCGCTCTGATGTCCTCAATGGTATCTACGTCATAGCTGCCTACGACGTGGGGCCAGGTATCGTAAAACGTGCGATGCCGGACCCGTCGCGGCCGGCCGGCAAAGCTATCGATGTAGCTGGAATGCCAATTTGCTGACGACGGAATCTTCGGATCGGAGCGCCTGCGGTCATCGTCCATCCGGGTGACAACCCGATGAAAGCCGTCTTCGAAACTGACGAAGACCGCATCGATTTGTCGCCCCGAGGTAAGCGCCTGGTAGAGCAGTTCACGGCTTTCCTCTTTCCTGAAGAACTGCGGGTCTTCTGCGGAAAGCGCTGCGATGAGTCCGAGTGTGGTTGCGACCGGATCTATCAGGTTCTTTGCATCTTCGATGCTTGCCTGCTTGGTCTTGGTCACAACGTCGTTCAGCGTAGCGTTGATCGCGGCAGAGCTGCGCTCGTAGTTGTAGATCAGGATGAAGATCAGTACGGGAATGCTCAGAAGGACGAACAATCCGGACATCGCCGCGCTTAGCCGCAACGCAGAAAAGTTCGAGGTATTCCAGCGATTAGGGCGCATTCTCTATGCTCAACTTGGTAGCCGCATCGGTGACAACTGATCGATGTTGACCGGTGGCGCTATGCACCTTCGGCGGATTGCGTTTGGATGGCCGTGATGATTCCGAGCAATCTCTCCGACGTTGGACTATGAAGAGGCGCCCTGGTCCGATGACAGCCCCGTGCTGCGCCGGAGATCGGTGATCGCGCGCCAGAAGCTGTCGGCCGGCGCGGTCTCCGGATCGATCAGCCGGTGCAGGCGAAAGCCGTCGTCGAGCGCCAGCACGACGGAGGCGATCCATGCCGGGTTCAGCGTGTCGTTCTGGCCGTTGCTCTTCAATGTCGCCTCGACGATGTCGGCGATCATCTTGCGCCGGGCGCGCAGGCGCTTGGCAAGCTCGGGCCGCCGTTTCTCGGCGCGCGCGACATAGAGGATCATCTCGATGTGCAGGAGCGGCGAGCGGGTGAGGGGGTCCTGGCGGGCGCGATCCATCGCTTTCAGGGCCGCGATGAAGTCGTCGAGATTCTTGTGCCGCGCGAGGATGTCGAGGTTGCGCCGGATCGACTGTTCGACATGGTCCTCGAGCATGGCGATGATCAACTCGTCCTTGCTCCCAAAGTTTGAATAGAACGCGCCGCGGGTGAAGCCGGCCGCGGTCGCGATCGCCTCGATGCTGGCGCCGCCGATGCCGTCCTCCTCGAACACGCGCGCGGCCGCCTCGAACAGCTTGTCGCGCGTGTCGTCCCTGGTCGGCCTGGTTCTCACTCTTGACATCGGGGCAGGTTAGGGCAGAATGCAATTCGATACAACAATGTATCGAGTTGATAATTCCAGGGGATGGTTACGCCGGGCATCGGGGCTGCCTGCGTATTCGTGTCATGCGGCAACCGATTTGAGGTCACCATGAACGAGCAAGTGCAACCCGGCGGCGGCGGACCGCTGTTCAACCCGCTGTCACCAGACTTCATCCGCGATCCCTATCCGCACTACGACCGGCTGCGCACGATCGATCCGATCCATGAGACCCCGTTCGGCCAGTTCGTCGCCAGCCGTCACGCCGAGGTCAGCCTCGTGCTGCGCGACAAGCGCTTCGGCAAGGACTTCGTTGAGCGCTCCAAGCGCCGCTATAGCCCTGCGATCATGGACGAGCCGGTATTCCGCAGCATGAGCCACTGGATGCTGCAGGCCGATCCGCCCGACCACACTCGCCTGCGCGGCCTCGTCGTGAAGGCCTTCACCGCCCGCCGGATCGAGGATATGCGGCCGCGGATCCAGGAGATCGTCGACCAGGCTATCGATGCCGTGATCGATCGCGGGCACATGGACCTGATCGAGGATTTCGCCTTCCGCCTGCCGGTCACCATCATTTGCGACATGCTCGGCATCCCCGAGGAGCATCGCGAGGTCTTCTACAAGAGCTCGCGCGACGGCGGACGGCTGCTCGACCCGGTGCCCCTCTCTCCCGAGGAGATCAAGAAGGGCAACGAGGGCAACCTGATGGCGCAGATGTACTTCCAACAGCTGTTCGAGCTGCGCCGCCGCACTCCCGGGGATGATCTCATCACCCAGCTCGTGCAGGCCGAGGAGGATGGTCACAAGCTCACCAACGAGGAACTGACCGCCAACATCATCCTGCTGTTCGGTGCGGGCCACGAGACCACCGTCAATCTGATCGGCAACGGTCTCTTGGCGCTCCACCGCAATCCGGACCAGCTCGCGCTCCTGAAGGCGCGGCCGGAGCTGATGGCAGGCGCGATCGAGGAATTCCTGCGCTACGATTCGTCGGTGCAGATGACTGGCCGCGTCACGCTGGAGGACATCGACGATCTCGGCGGCGTGAAGATCCCCAAGGGCGAGACCGTGCTCTGCCTGCTCGGCTCGGCCAATCGCGATCCGGCGGTCTATCCTGATCGCCCCGACCGGCTCGACGTAACCCGGGCCAACGTCAAGCCGCTGTCGTTCGGCGGCGGCATCCATTTCTGCCTGGGTGCCCAATTGGCGCGCATCGAGGCCGAGATCGCCATCGCCACGCTCTTGCGCCGTCTGCCGGATCTGCGCATCGACGACGTCGCGAACCCGGAATGGCGGCCGACCTTCGTGCTGCGTGGCCTGAAGCGGCTGCCGGCGAGCTGGTGAGGGCGTTCGGCGTTAACCTCCGTGCGCAACAGTCGCTGTGACTTCGCCACACTTCCCTCTATAAAGGGGCTGTTCCGGCGCGCCTGAAGTCCCCTGAGGCTTGGGTCTGGCCAAGGTTTGGTCGTGACGCCGGTCTGGCCGAGGGGAGACCCGTGCAGACGACGCTGCTCGGATTGGCGATTGCCTTCATCATTGCGCTTCTGACTGCGCTCATCGGGCCTTACTTCATCGACTGGAACCAGTTCAGGCCCCAGTTCGAGGCAGAGGCGACTAGGATCATCGGCGTCCCCGTGCGGGTGGCGGGCGAGCTGGACGCGCGGCTCCTGCCGGCGCCGACGCTGCGGCTGCGCTCGGTTGCCTTCGGCGGCAACAACGATCTCGGCCGCCTGCGCGCCGACAAGCTCGACGTCGAGTTCAGCCTGGGTTCGCTGATGCGGGGCGAATGGCGCGCCACCGAGCTGACAGTTGGCGGCATGGCCGCAGACCTCGGCCTCGCCGCCAACGGGCGGGTCGACCTGCCGTCCACCGCGAGCGGCACCTTCAACCTGGCCTCGCTGGCGATCGAGCGGTTGAACCTCACCGGCCGCATCGCCCTGCATGATGCCGCCAGCCGCTCGACGCTGGAGCTCAATGACATCGCTTTCTCCGGCGACGTGCGCTCGCTCGCCGGTTCGGTGCGCGGCGACGGCCGTTTCACCGCCGCCGGGGTGCGCTATCCGTTCCGCGTCTCCTCCGGCCCGAGCGCCGACGGCAGCGCGACCCGCCTCCACTTCAACATCGATCCCGGCGAGCGCGCCATTTTGGCCGATCTCGAAGGCGTGCTCGCCTTCGACAACCGCCAGCCGAAATTCGACGGCGCGCTGACGCTGGCCGTGCCCGCGGTCAAGAAGCTAGGCGAGGCGGGGCCGACACCCTGGAAGCTCACGACAAAACTCAAGGCGGACCCGGCCGGCGCCAAGTTCGACCAGATCGATGCGAGCTTCGGCACTGAACACACTGCGCTGAAGCTCGGCGGCGTCGGCGACCTCAGGTTGGGCGCATCACCGCTGCTGCGCGCGGTGCTGTCGGCGCGCCAGGTCGATGCCGACAGGCTGGCCGGCAAGGACGATGCAGAGCCGTTGCGCATCCTGCCGGCGCTACGCGCGGGTCTTGCGGCGATCCCGCAGGCGCCGATACCGGCGCAGATCGAGTTCAACTCCGACCAGATCATGCTCGGTGGCCGTCCGCTCCAGAACATCACGGCCGAGCTTCAGACCGATGGCCGATCCTGGACCTTCCGGCGGCTCGAGCTGCGTGCGCCCGGCATGACGCAGCTTTCGCTCAACGGCGCGACGCCCGGCGCCGACAGTTTCAGTGGCCGTCTCAGCGTCGAATCCTCCGACCCCGATACGCTGATGGCCTGGCTCCAGGGCCGCAACGAGGTCAACCGCCGCAGCACCAGGCCGCTGCGCCTTACAGGCGACGTGACGATCGCGGCCAACCTTCTCGCGATCGACAGGCTGAAGGCCGACATCGAGGGCGGCGCCGTCGAGGGCCGCATCGGCTTCGTCCAGACCGGCGCGAGCAAGGGCTCGCGGATCGACGCGGAGCTGAAGGCCGACCGCCTCGATCTCGATGCCGCCGCGAGCTTCGTGCGCGCGCTCGCCGGACCGCAAGGCGAATGGCCGGACGAAGCAAAGCTCTCGCTCGATATCGGCCGCGCGATCTCCGCCGGCCAGGAGCTGCGGCCGTTCACGGCGAAGCTCGGCTACAATCCCGCGGCGCTGTCGCTGGAGCAGTTGCGGTTCGGCCAGGCGAGCGGGGTGACCACGGAGGCGAGCGGCAACTTCGACCGCACCAGGGCCACCGGCAAGCTCGCGCTGAAATCCTCGGCCAATTCGCTCCGCGAGCTCACGGCGCTGCTCGAGCCGATTGCGCCCGCGGTCCGCGCGCGGTTCGACGCCATCCCATCGCTGCCCGGCGCGACCCGCCTGAAGCTGGACCTCAGCCTCGACAAGAACGCCGAACATGCCGATCGGAGCGACGCCCGCGTCGTGCTCGATCTCGACGCGCCGCAGCTCAAGGCCACAGCGACGCTGGCCGCTCAGACGCCGGCGGCCGCAGTCAACGGCATCGATCTCGACCGCCTGCGCAACAGCGACTTCACGCTGGTCTCGAAAGTCTCGACGCCGCAGGCCGGCGCGATGCTGGCGCTGCTCGGTCTCGATCGCGTGGTGGCCGCAGGCGAGGGCGCCTCGCAGTTCGAAGGCAAGGTGAGCGGCACCTGGCGCCGGCCTCTGCAATTGAACGCCAAGCTCAGCGGAGGCGGACTGGACGCGGATGCGCAGGGCAATGTCGAACTGTCCGAGCCGAAGGGCAGCGTGAACCTGCGCGTGCGCAACGCCAATCTGGCGCCGCTGTTCGGGACCAGCCCGGCCGACAAGTCGGTGCAGAGCGTCAGCCTGTCCTCGCGCGTCGGCCTCTCCGGCAATCGCCTGACCTTCGACGATCTCGACAGCAGCGCGGCCGGCTCGCATTTGCGTGGCCATCTGGTGGTGACGCTCGATCAGGAGAAGAGCGTCGACGGCGAAGTCGGCCTCGACTCGCTCGATCTCATGCCTGCGCTCGCGATGGCCATCGGCGCGGCGGGACGCGACGCCGGCGAGCCGTTGAGCGCGGGGCTTCTCGGTGGCTGGCGCGGCCGGATCGCCTTCCAGGCGTTGCACGGCACGTTGCCTGATGGCATTGAGCTGCGCCCCGTCGGCGGCACGATCCGGAGCGACGGCCAGTCGCTCGCGCTCGATGCGCTCAAGGGCGGCATCGGTGGCGGCGAGATGTCGGCGAGCCTCGATGCACGCAATGGCGCCAATGGCGTTGCGCTGAACCTGCATCTCGATCTCACCAATGTCGATGCGACCACGCTGCGCTACCGCGATCTCGCGCTGCCCAAGGGACGCGCGTCGGTGCAGATGGCGCTGACCAGCCAGGGCCGCAGCGTCGCGGCCTTGATCGGCGCGCTCGCCGGCAACGGCACGGTGACGCTGGACTCCGCCGAGATCGCCGGCCTCAATCCGCGCGCCTTCGAGATCGCCATCCGCGCCAGCGACAGCGGTCAGGTCACCGACGACAACCGGTTGCGGCAGCTCGTCGAGCCCGCGTTGCTGGCAGGTCACATCGCAGTCGCCTCGGCGCAGATTCCGTTCACGATCCGCGACGGACGGCTGCGCGTCGGCGCGACGCCGCTCGAGGCGAAGAACGCCCGCGCCATCGTCTCCGGCGGCTACGATATTCCCGCCGATCAGGCCGACATTCGCGCCAGCCTGACGCCGATCATGACCGGCCTGTCAGGCGCGCCGCCGGAGATCCAGTTGTTCGCGGCAGGTCCCCCGGACAGGCTGAGCCGCACCATCGACCTCGCACCGCTGTCCTCCTGGCTTGCGGTGCGCACGATTGACCGCGAGACGCGCCGGCTCGACGCCATCGAACGCGGCGAGCCGCCGCCGGCGACCGCCGCGCTGCCGACGCTCGTCTCTCCCGACCCGGCGCCGGAGCCGTCGCTGACCGACGTGCCGATACCGGGTCGCGATCCGCGCCGCGCGCCGCCGAAGCCCAAGGGTGAACCCAAGGGCGCGCCGACGCCGAAAGCCCCGCATGCGGCTCCC
>NZ_LGHM01000069.1 GCF_001908185.1 Bradyrhizobium sp. AS23.2 | reverse complement strand
AGCGGTGCCCTCGCAGCGGGCGCCTTGAGCGGTGCCACGGCGGCAGGCGCCTTGGGCGGCGTCATCGCAGCAGGCGTAGTGAGCGGCGCCATCGCGGCAGGCGCAGCCCGCGGTGCTCTCGCAGCGGGCGCCTTGAACGGTGCCACGGCAGCAGACGCCTTAGGCGGTGTCGTCGCGGCAGACGCGGCGAGCGGCGCCATCGCAGCCGGCACGGCGAGCGGTGCGATCGGGGCTTCGGTGATTTCGGCAAGTACGCCCGGCTTGGGATTGAGCCGGACCGGCACAGCGGTCTCGGGGGCGATGCGGACGGCCTTCGGCTGCACGGTCTGGACCTGCTCGCGCGGAAACACGCGGGGCATCGTCGCCGGCGACCAGCCGAATGCGGGTGTGACACTTGCGGCCGCCGCGGCAACATCCGCACCGGTCGCGAGTGCGCGCCAGGTCTGGACGGCCCGCTTGGCTTCCTGGATGTTTTCGAGGAATGCGATCTCGGAGTGATAGCGGCGCCAGCGTCCGGTCTCGAACATCTCGGAGAGATGTTGCAGCCGCTGCTCGGCGAGAGCGCACCAGCGTGTCGCAATGTCGCGGCAACCAGCCACGTCGCGAAAGGCCTCTTGGCGATGTGTCATGAAACAGCCCGTCAGGAGAAAAATACGGACGCGACGCAACGCACACGAATCAATTTAGACGCGACATGAATATTTTGTGGAAAAGTTTTGACTTGTCCAGCAACGACACGGTCCCCGTCACAAAATTCCGTAGTCGTGCGGAGTTTTCAGACGCTTACGAGTCAAGCTTCGCACAAGCATGACGGACTTGTGCCACGTCGAGTCGACCAGGGGTGATGAACGCAAGCGCGACCTTTCAACCGGAAGCTGAGCGAGCGGGACCGCCCAAAAGAAATGACCCGTCCGGGGGGACAACCGGACGGGTCGAGCCATATGGGCGCTTGGGGTGGATGGGCGCTCGCGCCTGATATGACTTATGGGGAGGGATGACCGCTCCCACATATTTTGGTCGTGGCAGGGCGCTGAACGTTCAATGCGGCGTTCGATTTTTTAACCTTTGGCCGGCGTACATCTTTGTCGCAGCCGCTATCGCGACGCCGGCCTATCCGCCTGAGAAATCGTGGATTTATCGTCGGCGCTCGACAGCGAGGGTTGCTCGATGGCGCGGATGCCGGGCTCGTCGCGACGCTTCTCGGCATCTTCACGTTTTGTTGTACCGGACGCGGCCGCAACCGGCGTCGCACCGTCGGCGGGAACAGCCATGACCGCCGCAAACGCATCGGCCTCGCCGTCGCCAAAGAGATCATCACGCCCGGGTGAGCCGAGGTCGCGTGCGGTCTTCGCCAGCGTCATGCGCAGCGCTTCCGGCTTCAAGGCGTAGTTGCGCTCGAGCAGCAGCGCCGCGACGCCGGAGACATAGGCGGCCGAGAACGAGGTGCCCGAGGTTATCTGGTACTTGCCGTCCGGGGCCGGCAGGAAGATGTCGACGCCGGACGCCGCCAGCGCGATGTAATTGCCGCGGTTGGACGCGGAGAAGAGCTTGTCCTGCTGATCGGTCGCGCTGACCGCGATCACGTTGGGATTGGCGGCGGGATAAAGCGGTGGTGATTTCGCACCTGCGTTGCCGGCGGCTGCGATCAGCACCAGCCCGCGTGCCGCGGTCGCCGCGATGGCGCGCTCGATCACGGCATCCTTCGGACCGGCAAAGCTCATATTGACGATCTGCGCGCCATGCTCGGCGGCATAGTTGAGGGAGCGCAGAATGATGTAGGACGAACTCTGGGCGCCGCCGGTGGTGCCGCCGAAGGCGCGGATGGCAATGATGCGCGCTTCCGGCGCGCTACCCATCAGCCGGGCATGCGCCACGATGGCGCCAGCGATGCCGGTGCCGTGGACGTGCGGGCCGTCAGTGCTGCCAAGCGCATCGAAATTGTCGGCGATGGAATTGGCAAGCTCGGGATGCCTGGCGTCGATGCCGGAATCGATCACGGCAACCGTGACGTTCGCGCCATGCGCCAGCGTGTGCGCCTGCGGCAGGCGGAGCTTCGCCAGCACGTATTGTGCGGGATCGCCCTCGGTCGGCACGGACGATTTCTGGTCCTGGAGCACATAGCGGAAGTTCGGCTGAACCGAGCGCACGCTGCCGTCGGCAGCGAATTCGCGCCGCACCGTCTCGAACGGGCGGCCGTCGCTGATGCGGAACAGGCCGAAAGTAGCCCCAATCAGCGGGAAATTCTCGGAGGAGACGCGCGTCAAGCCGTGGCGGCGCGCAAGCTCGTCGGCTTCGGTCGCCGACAGCGCGCTGTCGATCTCGGCGACGAATTCGTTGGCGAAGGTGCGCAGATTTGCGGCGACCGGCGTGCTGTCGGCGCGGCCCTTGTTCGCGCTCTTATTGCCCGACTTGCCGGCACCGTTGCCATCAGCGTTCGGCTGCGCCAGGCATTCCCCGTCGGCGTCGCGATAGGGCGCAGAGCAGGCCGGATAGAGATTCGGCGAGTAGCGCGCATAAGGCAGCACCGGCTTCGGCACTGTCCGCGCCGAGATCCGTGCGGTGGTGATCGCACGCGGGCCACGGCCAACGCTGACCGCCCGCGCGGTAACACCCGGGCTGACGCGCGCCGCGATGCTCGGAGAGATGGTCGGCGTTCGCGAGGGGACGCTGATCGTGGGCGTGCGCATGATCGCCTGCGCATGCGCGACCTCGACGCCGAGGCAGGCGGCAAGCAGGAGCGCGGTTCCGACCGACGAAGCGTAGGCCCCCGCTCTTACCCCATTCTCGCACTTGCGCGTCATCGATTCAGTGGCGCGTTTACGGCGCCGCGACGGCGAGATTGACGAACTTCTCGCGCTCCATCTTCCTGAGCAGCGAGGCGAGCTCGTCCTGGCCCATCGCCTTGTCGAACTGGAGGCGGAACATGCCGCCCTTGGCATCACCGATGATCGAAGCCTGGTAGCTATCGAGCAGCGCGGTGATGTCGGCGACGCGCGCCTCGGGCGTGAAGCGCACCAGCGCGCGCGCCGGTGCGGCAGCGCCGAGCTCGCGCGTGGTCGGCACGCCAATCGAGAGCGAGGCAGTCTCGAAGGTCGCGGTCCGGGTCTTCATCAGCACGACGCCGATGATGCCGGCTTGCAGCAGCAGCGCGATGGCGCCGAGGCTCGCCGACCAGGCGAGCGTGCGCGGGGACAGGCTCGAGAAGAAGGTCGCGATGCGCGCCGAGAGCGGCAGCGAACGGGGCGCTTGCGCGGGCTCCGCATCGATCGCGGCGAACAGCTTCTGCATCGCGCGCGCCGAGGGAGCACCCAGGCTCTCGTTCAGATGGATGGTCTCTTCGTACTCGCCGCGGATCGCAGCATATTGCTTCGCAAGCTCCCGATCACGCGCCAGCGCTTCCTCGACGCGGCTGGCGTCGCGCGCGTTCAGCGTGCCGGCGGCGTGCCACGGCAACAGCATTTCAATTTCACTGGGCTCTTGCTCCAGCATCTTCTTGCTCAAAGCCATCATGGCCAGCCTCGCTCAACGCCGGCTGCCTTCAGCAGTTCGGCCAGTTTCTTGCGCGCATAGAACAAGCGCGTCTTCACAGTGTTCTCCGGTATTCCGACGATTTCGGCCACCTCTTCCACGGACTTCTCGTGGTAGTAGACGAGATCGACGATTTCCCGGTGTTCCGGCGAGAGGCCCGTCAGACACTCCCGCAATGCTTCACTGGTATCCTTCTTCTGCACCACCGTTTCGGGATCGTCGGACTGGTCCTCGATCGCGTTCGCGGCGTCTTCGTCCAATTCGAAATCCTTCCTGCGCCGGAGCGCAGACAGGGCCTTGAATCGGGTGATTGCCAGCAGCCAGGTGGAAACGGCGGATCGGCCCTCGAACTTGCCGGCTTGACGCCAGACGTCGAGAAACACCTCGCTGATGAGGTCTTCCGCCGCCTGCTCGTCCCGCACGAGCCTGAGCCCGAACCGATACACCCTGACATGGTGCCGCCCGTACAGCACCTGCATGGCGAGCCGGTCACCTTGAGCGATCCTGGCGATCAGGATCTCGTCCGAAGCCGCCTGTGTCACGCTCAAAGCCCGTCTCGCAAAGTTGGTCGGGTCGATGCAGCGGACGGTTCGACGGGAGGTGCAAAATTGTTCAGGCTACCGCAATCGTACGGGGGCCAGTGTGATCTACCCCACATACGCGTATTTTTCTCGTCCCACCCGCGGCGGTTGGCCGCCTCGATCCAGATCGGTAACATAATACTGAAACACTTTCCTGCGGAATGCCTGCCCGGCACGGGCGGGTCGACCAAGTTTGGTTCCATAGCAGCCCTGCACGACGTATGTCCCACGAACCCCTGCTTTGGCTCGACGGCATCGCAAACGATGCCTAATCACCGGCAAAATTCCCCCCGCCGGCCGATATTCCCTGGTTCTGCGCTGCACCGTTCGGATTCGGTTTCAAAGGATACCAAACCTAAAGGCTTGCCGCGTAGATTTTTGGGCTGACATCCACCAGTGGCAGGACCATGAGCACGGCCGCGACGTCCTTACCGGAGAGGAATGCCGCTGAGGCCGCGGATCTTGTGCTCGGGCCCGAGGCGGCGGCACCCGAGGTGCTGGCGCGCCGGGCCCGGCAACGCCGTCAGATGTATGTCGGCCAGGTCGCGAGCTACTCGCTCGCCGCTTTCGTCCTGCTGCTCTACGCCCATGACGGCGCGATCTCGATCGACGTTCCGTCGCTGTTCTGGCTCGGCGGTCTCCTGATCATCGGCACATTCACCGTATTGTCGGAGGCCGGCGTCGGCGACAAGCACACCGACCACTATCTCACCGTCTTCCAGATTTCAGCGCATATGGCACTGCAATTCGTGTTCCTGGTGTCGGTGCCGGCCGTCGGCGTCGCCTTCATCAGCGCGCTGTTCCTGATCTTTGCCTTCGGCACGCTGCGCATGACCTCGGCCCAGGCGATGCTGACCTGGGCGCTCGCGGCCACCGGCCTTGCCGCCGTCTTCCTCGCCTCCGACCTGCCCATCGGCATGCCCGTCGCGACGAGGCTGCAGCGGACCGCCTCGATGCTGTGCTTCGTGCTGGTGATCGGCCAGTGCGCCTTCCTCGGCCTGTTCGGCGCCACGCTGCGCAAGATCCTGTACCGGCGCAGCATCGAGCTGAAGGCCGCCTATCAACGCATCGAGGAGCTGGCCGAGCTCGACGAGCTTACTGGCTCCTACAACCGCCGCTGCATCATGCGGCTGCTCGACGCCGAGATCGAAAAGTCACGACAGGCGTCGGTGCCCTGCGCGATCGCGCTGATCGATCTCGACTGGTTCAAGCGCATCAACGACGCCTACGGCCATCCCGTCGGCGACGAGGTGCTGCGCACCTTCGCGGTCACCATTTTCGCCAACATCGGTCCGGACGACCGCTTCGGCCGCTACGGCGGTGAGGAATTCCTGCTGCTGCTGCCGGGCACCGAAGGCGACGCGGCGTCGCGCATGCTCGAGCGCTTGCGCGGAATCGTCGCTGATCTCGACTGGAGCGCTTTCTCCCCCGGCATGCGGGTGACGATTTCCGCGGGCGTCGTGACGCTGCGCGACAACGATACTGCCGACACGTTTCTCGCGCGCGCCGACAGCGCGCTCTATTCCGCCAAGGCGCAAGGGCGCAACCGAATTACGACGAGCTGACCAATCCATTTTCTCCCGGCGCGCGAGAATGCGCCGCCGGACCAAACGCTCCAGGACAGGGCAATGATATCCAAATCCGATAAACCATCCGAGAACCTGCTCGAGGAACTGCAGGCGGCGCTGTCGCACGGCACCGTTGCGCGCCGGGTCGAGACGCTGCGCCGCGTCACCGACCTCTTCCTCAACAACGCGGTGGATTATTCCGACGAGCACACACAGGTATACGACGACGTATTCCAGTGCCTGATCGAGCAGATCGAGACGTCGGCCAAGGCCCTGCTCGCCAACCGCCTCGCGCCGATCGCGGCTGCACCGCCCAAGATCATCCGAACGCTCGCGCTCGACGAGGTCATCGAGGTCGCAGGCCCCGTGCTGTCGAAATCGGAGCGGCTGGACGAGGCAATCCTGATCGAGATCGCGCGCAGCCGGGGCCAGGCGCATCTGAAGGCGATCTCGCTGCGGCGGGTGCTGTCGCAAGCGCTGACTGATGTGCTGGTGATGCGCGGCAACGAGGACGTGGTGCAATCGACCGTCAGCAATCCGGGCGCGCAGCTCTCCGAGGGAAGTCTCACCGACCTCGTCTCGCGCGCCGAACGCGACGACGACCTCGCCACCTGCATCGGCCTGCGGCCCGACCTGCCGCGCCATCATTACCTGAAGCTGGTCGCGAAGGCGTCCCTGAGCGTGCGCAGGAAGTTAGAGGCCGCGCATCCGGAGCTCGCGGACGAAGTGTCGAGCGTGGTCCAGGAAGCGGCCCGGCGAGTCCGCGCAGCCGCCACGACCAGGCAGACCGAGATGGCGCGCGCGCTGGTCAAGTCGCTGCACGAAGACGGCCGTCTCAACGAGTTCCAGGTCACCGCCTTCGCCGAGCAGGGCAAGTTCGACGAGACCAATGCGGGGCTCGCGGCGCTGGCGGGTGTCCCGGTCGAGACCGCCGAGAACATGATGATCGAGAGCCGCAATGAGGGCGTGATGATCCTCGCCAAGGTCGCGGGCATGCAGTGGTCAAGCGTGCACGCGATCATCTCCATGCGCGAAAAGCTCTCCGGCGGCTCGCAAATGGACATGCTGACGCTGCGCGATACCTACGAGGCCCTGCGCAGCGCGACCGCGCAGCAGGTGCTGCGCTTCCACCGCATGCAGAACGTGACGCCGGCGGCCTGAGGCCTGCGGAGCTAGAGCCATTTCCGTTCCGAAGGAATCGGAACGGGGCTCTAGTTTCTTGTTTTGACGCGTTTTCTTTACGCGAACCGGTATCCACTTCGCTCGAAAACGCTCTAGTACCGCAGGACTTTCGAGCCGACCGCCGCGCCGATCGCCGTCACCACCGCAGTTGCGATCGTATACCAGGTCGCGACGAACAACGGCGAGTCGTCGGTGCAATGCGTCGCATAGAGCGTCGCGGCGAGCCCCGCCGAGAGCAAGCCGGCCAGCGCTCCCGCAAGCGCGGGGCGCGAGGGTGCGCCGTGCCGCAGGCCGAACAATGCGCCTGCGAGCAGCGGCAGCGACATCGCGGGGATCGCCATCAGGCAGGCCCTGGAATTCTTGCCCATCAACCGCATCGTCATCGGCATCGCCGGCGCCATCATCGTTTCGCTGCCGATCGCAACCGCAAGCAGGCCCACGGGAAGCAGCAGCAGCCAGCCCCAGCCGCGCATCAAGGCCTCGGGCCGCGACAGATGCAGGCTGACGATGATGGCGGGGATCGCGAGCGACAGCGTGACGGCGAACTTCATGTCGAAGAACGGGTTGTGCATCGCCGTCGTCACGTCGGCGCGCACGCCGAGGGTCATCGCAAAGATCAGGATCGACAGGGGCGCCGCCACCAGGAGCGCCATCGTCAGCATGGCTCCGACGCGCGGAGCGCGGTGGGCGTTGTCGGCCGCGAGCGTGCGAATGAGTTGATCGGTATCCATGACTAGTGGTCCCGCAGTTTGGCAGTGAGCGCCGCAAGTCCGCGATGCAGCGCGACCCGCACCGCACCTTCGCTCATCGAAAATTTTGCCGCCGTGTCCTTGATCGAAGCGCTGTCGACCGCGATCGACTGCAACACGTCGCGCTGGCGCTGCGGCAGGGTGTTGAGCTGCGCTGCGACCTCGCCCGCCGACGCGGTCTCCTCCGGCACCTCGCCCGGCAGAGTCTCGGCGAAATCGTCGATGTTGACGAAGACACGCTTGCCGCGCCGCCTGAGCGTATCGATCAGCTTGTTGCGTGCGATCGCGAACAGCCACGGCGCGAAGGGGGCTTCGCTGTCCCAGGTGTGCCGTTTCAGATGCACCGCCAACAGAATCTCCTGCACGATATCCTCGGCCTGGTCGGGGGGCTGGCCTGCCCGCGCCAAGCCGCGCCTCGCAGCGGCGCGCAGCACCGGCGTGACCGCCTTCAACAGCCGATGATACGCTGCATCATCGCCCGCAATGGCCGACCGCATCAGGCCGGTCCACTCGTCCTCACGTCCGCGCACGCGCGCCCCTCACCATGCAATTCGGCCGCTCTTTCAATTTGTTACGCTGCGCGCCAGCAGATCACGAATTCGTGATCGACACCGAGCATCGCTGTCCGAGCAGTCGTGGAAGTCCGCGACGGCTCATAACACCGATCGGTCCCGTCCGCACCCGAAGGCCGGTCACGAAAGGGGGCGCCTTGCCCCGTTTTCGCCCGGTGTAGCCCGAAGATTCCCATTTTCTGCCCCGCTGTGGTCACGCCGCAGCGTCTCTGTTCGGTCCCGGGACGGGCGGAATTGGGGAGATCGTCAACATGATGAAAGCCAGCGGGCGCGCGGCATCGATCCTTCTTGCCGGACTTTTCTTGCTGTTCGGAGGCGTTGCACAGGCAGCACCGAGTTCGGCTGCAAGCAGCAAATCCGACAGCGCGGACAAGCAGGCCGATGCAGCCAAGCCGAGCAAGCACCGGCACCATACTTCGAGCCATAGCAGCAGCAAGGCGGCGCAGAAATCCGACGACAAGGCTGACAAGACGGACGCCGTGCCGAAGACCAACGAGGCCAAGGCCGGCAATGACGCGCCGGCGTCCAGCCAGATGCCGCCGCAAGTCGCCAACGCCAATGCACAGGTCGCCGCCGCTGATACGCCGACGGCTGCCGCGGCCTCCGCGATGACCGGCCGCGCCAACGACAATGTCCAGGCAGCGGCCGATAATACCGCTGATGCCGAGGCCCAAGTGGTGGCGCCCGATCAGCTCAACGACCTCGACCGCGCCCTGCAACAGGACAACCCGGCGGCGCAAAAGGCGGTGATTGCTCCAACCGACGCGCAGCCGCGGCCGGCGCCGGTGATGGCAAGCAGCCAGAGCTCGGCCTGGGACCAGAGCTCCCTGATCGGCAAGATCTTCATCGGCTTCGGCGCGTTCCTGACACTGGCCTCCGCCGCACGCATGTTCATGGCCTGAACCAAGGCCTGGGGGGACCTCGTCCGGAACACGCATCTCGCGTGTTCCGGTGGCCTTGTTCCCAGAGCTTTTTGGCCCCCCTTGAAGCCCACCGCGCCAGCGGGCACATTGCCCGCCCAATCAATAGCGTGGGTGGAGCATGAGCACGTTCGAACACATCATCGTCGAAAGCAAAGGCGCGGTCGGCATCGTCAAGCTGAACCGGCCGAAGATGCTCAACGCGCTCTCCTTCGGCGTCTTCCGCGAGATCGCCGCGGCCGTTGACGACCTCGAGGCCGATGATGCCATCGGCTGCATCGTCGTGACCGGCAGCGAGAAGGCCTTTGCCGCGGGCGCCGACATCAAGGAGATGCAGCCGAAGGGCTTCATTGACATGTTCTCGGAGGACTTCGCCGCGATCGGCGGCGACCGCGTCGCGCGCTGCCGCAAGCCGACCATTGCCGCAGTCGCAGGCTACGCGCTCGGCGGTGGCTGCGAACTCGCCATGATGTGCGACTTCATCATCGCCGCTGATACCGCCAAATTCGGCCAGCCCGAAATCACGCTCGGCACCATTCCCGGCATCGGCGGCACCCAACGCCTGACGCGCGCGATCGGCAAGTCCAAAGCAATGGACCTCTGCCTCACCGGCCGCATGATGGATGCGGCGGAAGCCGAGCGCAGCGGCCTCGTCAGCCGCATCGTGCCCGCAGACAAGCTGATGGACGAAGTCATGGCAGCGGCCGAGAAGATCGCCGCGATGTCGCGCCCTGCGGCCGCGATGGCCAAGGAAGCGGTGAACCGTGCCTTCGAAACCACGCTCGCCGAGGGCATGAGCGTCGAGCGCAACCTGTTCCACTCGACCTTCGCGCTGGAAGACCGCTCCGAGGGCATGGCGGCGTTCATCGAAAAGCGCAAGCCGGTGAACAAGAACCGGTAAGGCCGACGAGCGGTAAGGCTGGTGTAAGTCTTTGCTGCGTTCCCGCAACCCCTGTGACGCACCTGCAACAAGCACGGAATACATGGGGGTTTTCCCCGCGGCAGTTTGCCTGCGGGACCCCGGCTGGTTAAACAGTTAAGAGGGCCGCCGTCGGCGGGGGCGAACAGCCGGGGTTTAGCGGGATTACATGATTGGGCGTGCCGCGAGAGCTGGTCGCGTGATGACGCGGCATCGATCCGGTGTGGGTCCTGCGCTGGCGATATGGACCACGCTGGTGCTTTCTTGCGCCCTGCCCTCGGCCGCATGGGCGGAAGCCCTGCCGGAGGCGCTCGTCAAGGCTTACCAGACCAATCCGCAGCTCAATGCCGAGCGTGCGCGGCAGCGCGCGACGGACGAGATTGTGCCGCAGGCGCTGGCCGGCTACCGGCCGCAGATCGTGGCGAGCCTCAGCGCCGGCCTGCAGACGGTGCGCAACCTGCTGCCCGACAACACCATCCAGACCGCCAGCCTGAAGCCATGGGTTATCGGCGTCACGGTGACGCAGACCCTGTTCAACGGCTTCCGCACCGCCAACAGCGTGCGGGTCGCGGAACTCCAGGTGCAGTCCGGTCGCGAGGCGCTGCGTAATGTCGGCCAGGGCGTGCTGCTCGACGCGGTCACCGCCTACACCAACGTGCTGGCGAACCAGTCGCTGGTCGAGGCCCAGCGTTCCAACGTCGCGTTCCTGCGCGAGACGCTCGCCGTCACCCAGCGCCGCCTCAATGCCGGCGACGTCACGCCGACCGACACCGCCCAGGCCGAGGCGCGCCTCAACCGCGGCCTTGCCGATCTCAACGCCGCCGAAGTCGCGCTTGCCGTGAGCCAGGCGACCTACACCCAGGTGATCGGCAATCCCCCGTCGCAGCTCCGGCCCGCCGAGGTCGTCGACCGCTATCTGCCGAAGAGCCGCGAGGACTCGATGACGATGGCCATCCGCCAGCATCCAGCGGTGATGGCGGCAGGCTTCGACGTCGATGTCGCCTCGACCAACATCCGCGTCGCGGAAGGGGCGCTGCTGCCGAGCGCCAGCCTCCAGGGCAGCGCCAGCAAAAGCCGCGACAACGACCCGTCGTTGAGCACCCTCGCCGAGAACCAGGCATCGATCGTCGCCAGCGTCACCGCGCCGATCTACGACGGCGGCACGGCCGCCTCGCAGACGCGGCAGGCCAAGGAGATCACGGCGCAGAGCCGGCTCGTGCTCGACCGGGTGCGCAACCAGGCGCGCACGGCGGCCGTCAGCGCCTGGGTTGCCAACGAGGGCGCCAAGATCGCGGTCTCGGCCTCGGAGTCCGAGGTGAAGGCGGCGACCGTCGCGCTCCAGGGCGTGCAGCGCGAGGCCGCCGGCGGACAGCGCACGACGGTCGACGTGCTGAACTCGCAGGCCGACCTGATCCAGGCCAAGGCCCGCCTGATCGGCGCGCTGCGCGACCGCGTCATCGCCTCCTACACGCTGCTCAGCGCCGTCGGCCATCTCGACGTCAAGACCTTGAGCCTGAACACGCCGGACTATCTGCCCGAGGTGCACTACCAGCAGGTCCGCGACGCCTGGCACGGCCTGCGCACGCCGTCGGGGCAGTGATATCTTGCTGTAGGGCAGCACCCTAGCTCGACATTTCGCTGTCTTCGCCCTCTATGCCGCCGGATTAGCCATGACCGACAAAGTCTACGCGCGCGCAGCCCAACCCGCGACGCCGATCAATTTCGACGTCCCGGCGCATGCCTGCGACTGCCACACTCACATCCATGGCGATGTCGAAAAGTTTCCGTTCTTCGCGAAGCGTGTCTATACGCCGGGGCCGGCCTCCCCGGAGGAGATGGCGGCGCTGCACAGGGCGCTGCATATCGAGCGCGTGGTGATCGTCACCCCCAGCGTCTACGGCACGGACAATTCCTCCAGCCTGTTCGGCATGAAGGCGCGGGGCGCGACCGCGCGCGGGGTGGCTGTGATCGACGACAAGACGACGGAAGCCCAGCTCGATACGATGCAAGCGGCCGGCTTCCGCGGCATCCGCATCAATCTCGCAACCGACGGCGTCAACGATCCCAATGTCGGCCGAGCCCGCTTCACCGCCGCCGTGGAGCGCATGAAGGCCCGCGGCTGGCATGTGCAGCTCTACACCACGCTGCCGATGATCTCGGCGATCAGGGATCTCGTGCTGGCTGCGCCCGTGCCGGCGGTGTTCGACCATTTTGGCGGCGCTGAAGCCTCCCTCGGGCTGGAACAGCCTGGATTTTCCGATCTGATCGAGCTCGTGAAATCCGGCAAAGCCTATGTCAAAATCTCCGGCGCCTATCGTTCGTCAAAGCTCGCGCCCGACTATCAGGACATGGCGCCCTATGCGCGGGCACTGATCGCGGCGAACGCGGACCGCATCGTCTGGGGGACCGACTGGCCGCATCCGGATTCAGGCCCTGTCGAGGGACGCAAAGCCACTGACATCGCACCGTTCTACCCGATCGACGATGGGCGCCTGCTCAATCAGTTGCCGGTATGGGCGCCGGATGCGGATGTGCGCAAGAAGATCCTGGCCGACAATCCGGCGCGCCTCTACGGATTTTGATACGCTGCGGGCGAACGGATTTCAGCGCTCAGCGCGCGCGGCGGGAGAAGAAGGAGATCAGGACCGGCAAGGTCACCAGGATCACGACCGGCGCCAGCATCATGCCGGTGACGACCACGACCGCGAGTGGCTTCTGCACCTGCGAGCCGATGCCTCCCGACAGCGCCGCCGGCAACAGGCCGACGCCGGCGACCACGCAGGTCATCAGCACGGGCCGGAGCTGCAATTCGCCGGTGCGAATCACCGCGCTCATGCGGTCCATGCCTTCCTCGATGAGCTGGTTGAACTGCGAGATGATGATGATGCCGTCCATCACGGCGATGCCGAATAACGCGATGAAGCCGATCGCCGCGGAGACGCTGAAGGCGGTGCCGGTGATCACCAGCCCGAGCACACCGCCGAAGATCGCCATCGGGATCACGCTCATGGCGAGCAGCGTGTCCGTCATGGAGCTGAAATTGAACCAGAGCAGGATGGCGATCAGCGCCAGCGAGATCGGGACCACGATCGACAGCCTCTTGATCGCGTCCTGCAGATTGCCATACTCGCCGACCCATTCCATGTGCGAACCCGGCGGCAGCTGCACCTGCTCGGCGATCTTCTGCTGCGCCTCGCGGATCGCGCTGCCGAGGTCGCGCTCACGCACCGAGAATTTGATCGGCAGATAGCGTTCCTGCTGCTCGCGATAGATGTAGGCCGCGCCCGAGACGAGGCTGATATTGGCGACCTCGCTGAGGGGGATCTGCGTGACGGTGCCGTTCGGCCCGGGCGCGCCGATCCGCAAATTCTGGATCGCCTCGGCGCTCTTGCGATATTCCGGCGCAAGGCGGACGATGATCGGGAAGTGGCGGTCGCTTCCCGGCTCGTAGAGGTCACCCGCGGTATCGCCGCCGATCGCGACCTTGATGGTGGCGTTGATGTCGCCCGGCGCAAGCCCATAGCGCGCGGCCTTGGCGCGGTCGATGTCGATCTGGACGGTCGGCTGGCCGAGCGAGGTGAACACCGCAAGGTCGGTCACGCCCTGCACGGTGGCGAGCACCGACTTGATCTTGTTGGCGGTATCAGTGAGCGCCTGGAGATCGCTGCCGAACAGCTTGATCGAGTTCTCACCCTTCACGCCCGAGACAGCTTCAGAGACGTTGTCCTGAAGATATTGCGAGAAGTTGAACTCGACGCCGGGGAAGCGGTCGTCGAGCTGCTTGAGCAGTTGCGCGGTCAGCTCTTCCTTGTCACGCGTACCGGGCCACTCGCTCGCGGGCTTGAGCGGCGCGAAGAACTCGGCGTTGAAGAAGCCGGCGGCGTCGGTGCCGTCGTCGGGACGGCCGTGCTGCGATACCACGGATTCCACTTCGGGCCGGGCGCGGATCAGCTTGCGCATCTCGTTCACGTAGCTGTTGCCTTCCTCGAGCGAGATGGTCGGCGGCAGCGTGGCGCGGATCCAGAGATTGCCCTCTTCCAGCTTGGGCAGGAATTCGAGGCCGAGCAGCCGGCCGAGCGCCACCGTCATCAGCACGAGGCCGACCGCGCCACCGAGCACGATGTTGCGGTTGGCGACCGCCCAGTTCAGCACCGGCATGTAGAGCCGGTGCAGGATCTGCATGACCCTGGTCTCGGTCTCCTCGACATGCGCGGGCAGGATGATCGCGGACACCGCCGGCGTGACGGTGAACGTCGCAAGCAGGCCGCCGGCCAGCGCATAGGCATAGGTGCGCGCCATCGGCCCGAAGATATTGCCCTCGACGCCGGAGAGCGTGAACAGCGGCAGGAAGGCGGCGATGATGATGGCCGCGGCAAAGAAGATCGAGCGGGAAACGTCGGCCGCGGCACTGAGGATTGCGTGGCTCTTCATGCCGAACAGCGTCTCGGGCGACATCTGTTCGGATTCCGACACCGGGGTCGTCTGCGTCAGGCGGCGGAAGATCGCCTCCACCATGATGACGGTGGCGTCGACGATCAGGCCGAAGTCGATGGCGCCGACCGACAACAGGTTTGCCGATTCCCCGCGCAGCACCAGGATGATCACGGCGAAGAACAGCGCGAACGGGATGGTGGCGCCGACGATCAGCGCGCTGCGCAGATCGCCGAGGAATATCCACTGCAACAGCACGATCAGCAGGATGCCGACCACCATGTTGTGCAACACGGTGTGGGTGGTGAGGTCGATCAGGTCCTTGCGGTCGTAGATGCGTTCGATGCGCACGCCCGGCGGCAGGATGCTGGACCCGTTGATGGTGCGAACGAGCTCCTCGACACGCTTGATCGTCGGCGTGCTCTGCTCGCCGCGCCGCATCAGCACGATGCCCTGCACGATGTCGTCGGCATCGTCGAGGCCGGCAATGCCGAGACGAGGCTTTTGACCGACGGTGACGGTGGCGACATCCTTGACCAGCACCGGATTGCCGTTGGTCTGGGCGATCATGGTATTGGCGAGGTCGTCGATCGAGCGGATCAGGCCGACGCCGCGCACCACGGCCGATTGCTGGCCGATATCGACGGTGTTGCCGCCGACATTGACGTTGGAATTGCTGACCGCCTGGAGCAGTTGCGGTAGCGTCAGGCCGTTGGCCACCAGCTTGTTGTTGTCGACCTGAATCTCATAGGTCTTGCTCTTGCCGCCCCAGCCGGTGACGTCGATCACGCCGGGCACGGCGCGGAAGCGGCGCTGCAGGATCCAGTCCTGGATCGTCTTGAGGTCGAGCACGCTGTAGTTCGGCGGACCGACGAGGCGATAGCGGAAGATTTCACCGATCGGGCTGAGCGGCGAGATCTGCGGCTGCACGTTGCCCGGCAGCGGCGCGAGCTGCGCGAGGCGGTTCAGCACCTGCTGCAGCGCCTCCTCGTAAGTGTAGGCAAAGGAGAACTGGAGTTTGACGTCGGAGAGGCCGTAAAGCGAGATGGTGCGGATCGTCGTGAGGTTCTTCAGACCTGCGACCTGGGTCTCGATCGGGATCGTGATGTACCTCTCGATCTCCTCGGCCGACAGGCCCGGGCTTTGCGTCACGATGTCGACCATCGGCGGGGTCGGATCGGGATAGGCCTCGATGTTGAGCTGGTTGAACGCGATCACGCCGCCGATCAGCACGGCGACGAACATGCCGACCATCAGGAAGCGCCGGTTGACGGCAAAGGCGACGAGGCGATCCATCAGGTCTTCAGCTTCTTCTGTCGTCGATCAGCTACCGGACGCCGCGCGGTCGATGAACAGGCTGCCCCTGGTGATGATCTGCTCGCCGGGCTTCAGGTTGCTCGTGACCTCGACGAGGTTGCCATTGATGAGGCCGGTCTTGATGTGGCGCAGCTCGACCGACTTGTCCTCGCGCGCGACCCAGATCCGGACCTTGTCGGCTTCGTAGATCAGGGCCTGCTTCGGCACAGCCGGTGCGGCACGGCCGCTGGCCGAGTAGACGGTCACGTTGGCGAACATCTCCGGCTTGAGCAGCCCGTCCTTGTTGTCGATGGTGGCGCGGACCAGCAGGCGGCGGGTGTTGGGGTCGATCGCGGCGGCGACGTAGTTGATCTTGGCAGTAAACGGATGGTCGGGCAGCGCCATGACATTGAAGGCAATATCCTGACCGATGTTGACCGAGGCCGCATCGCTTTCTCGGACGAATGCCGTGAGCCAGACCGTGGACAGGTCGCCGATCACGAACACCGGGTCGCTGGCGCCGGCGCTGACATACTGGCCGGGGCCAATCTTGCGCTGCACGACCGTGCCCGCAAGCGGCGAATAGATCGTGATCTCCGGATTGATGGCGGCCTTGTCCTGGAACGTCTTGATCGACTCGTCGGTGAAACCGAGGATGCGCAGCTTGTTGCGGGCGGCCTCCAGTGCCGTCACCGAGGAGCGCATGTCGTTCTGCGCCTGGACCTGGGTCGCTTCGGCCTGCTGATAGTCCTTCAGCGGAACGGCGTGGCCCTCATAGAGATCCTTGGCACGCTTGAACTGGATGTCGGCGAGCTCGAGGGCCGACTTCGCCTTGTTCTGCGACGTCATCGCCGAGATGAAATCGTTCTGGGCCTGCACGGTGTCGGCGGCCTCGATTGTGAACAGCGGTTGACCTTGCGTGACGCTCTCGCCCGGCTTGGCGAGCAGCTTGGTCACCCGGCCGGCATAGGGCGAGAACACCGGCGTCGAACGGTCCTCGTCGACCGCGACCTTGCCTTCGGTGACATGCTCGGCGCGAAAGGCTTTCTCCTTGACCGGCTCGATCGTCAGCGTCGCCCATTCGGACGGCGTCGGCGTGAAGTTCTGGGCGTTCCTGCGCGACTGGCTGGAGATTTCGGAGTGGCGCTTCTCCTTGGCGCCCGCATAGAGGAAGCCGTAGGCCCCGGCACCGGCAAGCGCCAGTAAAACTACGGATGTGATTACCCGTTGTTTTGTAAGCACCTGCAATCGCTTGGTATTTTTAACTACCATGGGGCCCGGTCATATCTGCGATGATCTCGGCAGATGACTGCCTCATCGGTCGCGCTAATAGTGCTGAACTGGGATTTCAAACAACCTAAAAAACGCTGGGCGGCCTTCGGTTTACGTTAAAATTTTGCGACGTGTCAGCTTCATGTCAGCTTCGCGCCGGCCATTGCGGCGGATGACTGCCGAGCGGCATCGCCGGACGGCTCCATCGTGCCGGCGTTTTCGACAGCACCGCCGAATGACGCACCGCCTTCAACGTGCCGAAGCCAGATGGCACGCTCTCGATGAACGCAGCATGTACAGCTTCGCCCGCAATATCCGGGGTGTTCAGGCCGCCGTCGAGCCGGCCGAGATTCCACAGCCAGCGCCCGGTCTGGGCCAGCGACACGCGGACTTGCCAGCTGCCGCCTTCGCGGGCCTGGCGCGCCTTGGCCATCATCGCGCCGAACGCCATCAGATAGCCGGTGGCGTGGTCGAGCATCTGTGCCGGCAATTCCTTCGGCCCGTCGATACCGGCGGCCCGCCCCTCGGCGTGGTTGAAGCCCGTCGTGGTCTGCACCAGAGAATCGAAACCGCGCCGCTCCGCCCAGAGGCCGGCATGGCCATAAGCCGACAGGGTGACGTAGACGATGCCGGGATTGATTTTGGCTGCGTCCTCCGGCGCGAAGCCGAGAGCAGCGAGCGCGCGCGGGCGATAGCCTTGCGAGAAGATGTCGGCATCTTTCAGGAGATCGCGCAGTTGCGCCCGTCCCGCCTCGCTCTTCAGTTCGACAAACGTCGTGAGCTTGCCGCGGCCGGTGTCGATGGTGAGCCAGGGAATGGCGGGCAACTCGGGCCCTGAAACCAGGAGCACATCCGCACCATGCGCGGCGAGCGTGCGGCCGGCGACGGGGCCTGCGATGACGCGGGAGAGATCGAGCACGCGAAGGCCGGCGAGCGGACGATCGCTGTTCGAGAATCCTTGGGGCCATGGCTTCGGCGGGGCATCGCCGATCTTCTCGATCGAGATCAGCGGCAGTTCGGCGAGCGCGCGCGCCTGCGGCAGCGCCGACCATTCGTCGTGGCTCCGCATCAAGGCAACGACGCCGCCGGCGGCATAGGCAGCGGTCTCGAAATCCTCGCCCTTCCATTGCATCAACGCGGCCTGCACCTTCTCGCGCTCGGGTTCGCAACCGAGCACCCTGCAGACGGCGTCGCGGTGATGCGGGAAATTGGTGTGGCAGCGGACGAAGCGGTTGTCGCCGGTCTTGTAGACCCCGGCGATGGCGTCCCAGGCCGGTGGCGGCGGCTTGTCGTCGAGGCGCAGGTAACGCTCGGAGCGGCATTCGGCGACGGCGTGGCGGATGTCGACGGTGACCTCCTGCGCCATGCCACTGCGCAGTCTCCAGATTTCAGCGGCGGCGAGGCCAGCAGCGGCGATCGTCGTCTGGCCGGCAACGGCGACGCGAAACGAGGACGGGATCTGCGGTTCTGCGCCGGTCAGCCGCACGCGTTCGAGCGCGGCCACGTCGCCGCCGACGGAGGTCCAGATGTCGCTGAGAATATCGGCGGGGCTTTGCATGGCCGCTTCTCTCCCTTTACTTTTCGACCATGTCATGATCGCAGAAAGGAATGCAATGGCCGCCGTCGACCCCCTCACCGCAGGCGCCGTGTTCGTCGCAACGGCGGCGACAGACGCGGTCTATGTGATGTTCACATCCGCCGTGATCGCACGCAAGCGCGTGCCGGCCGCGAGTTGGAGCGCGATCTGGTACCTGCTCTCATCCTACGCGGTGATCAGCTACACCGAGAACGCCTTCTATGTCGCCTTCGCCGCGGCCGGCTCCTGGGTCGGCGCCTACGTGTCGATGACCTTCCTGCACCGCCCGCCCGGCGGCCCGCCGGTTGGAGCTGCGCCGGAGTGAGGGGCGCGCCTCCCTCCACGTCGTCATTGCGAGGAGCTCTTGCGACGAAGCAATCCAGACTATTTCCGCGGATACATTCCTGGATTGCTTCGCTGCGCTCGCAATGACGAATTGGAGAGTTCAGCATGTGCCCCGAAACAGCTACACTCCCTGCGATCAACAAAAAGGAGCCAAACAATGGATCTCGGTCTCAAAGGAAAGAACGCCATCGTCCTCGGCGGCACGCGCGGCATCGGGCGGGCGATTGCGACAACGCTCGCCGGGGAAGGCGCCAATGTCGCGGTGTGCGCACGCAACGCGGATCAGGTTGCGGCCACCGTTGCCGAACTGAAGGCGAGCGGCGTTCGCGCCATCGGCAGCCCGGTCGACGTCACCGACGGCGCTGCGCTGAAATCCTGGATCGAGGGCGCCGCAAAAGAGCTTGGCGGCATCGACTTGCTGTTCTCCAATGCCGGCGCGATGGCGCAGGGCCAGGATGCCGCATCATGGGAACAGAACTTCCGGCTCGACGTGCTCGGCGCCGTGCACGCGTTCGATGCCGCGCGGCCGTTCCTCGAAGCCAGCGGCGAAAAAAGCGGCGATTCCGCCTTCGTCATCATCTCCTCGATTTCGGCGGCGCAGGCCGACCTCGCAAGCTCCTACGGCCCGATCAAGGCGGCGCTGATCCACATGGCCAAGGGACTGGCGCGGCAGTATGCGAAGAAGAAAATCCGCGTCAACGTGGTCTCGCCCGGCACCGTCTATTTCAAGGGCGGCGTCTGGAACATGGTCGAGCAGAACATGCCGGAGCGCTACAAGGATGCGATGAACCGCAATCCAACCGGCCGAATGGCAACGCCGCAGGAAATCGCGAGCGCGGCGGTGTTTCTGGCAAGCCCGGTGTCGTCGTTCACGACCGGCTCGAATCTCGTCGTGGACGGCGCGATCTCGAACCGGGTGAATTTCTAGGGGCGTGGTTTGCGGCGCTCGCTCCGACGTCATGGTCGGGCTTGTCCCGGCCATCCACGCGCTGCCGCGCTCGCTGAAAGACGTGGATGCCCGGGACAAGCCGGTCAAGCCCGCGCATGACGACCGAGAGTGTGGGGCATCATCGCGCCGCAAACTCGTCATTGCGAGCGTAGCGAAGCAATCCAGAATCTTTCCGCGGAGGCACTCTGGATTGCTTCGCTGCGCTCGCAATGACGGTCTGGCGACAAACTACGTCACGGCCTCAATGAAAATCCCGCGACGGGGGCAGGATGCGGACGTTGCGGGGGTGACGGATTTTTTGTGCCGGCATATCCGCGTGGTCGCGACGGTCGTCATTGAAGGGCTCGATCAGGGCCGCGCTTGATGGCACCGGATGTTTGCGGCTCAGGGCATCGTTGGCAAGACCGACCAGATCGTGCGAGCGGTCGGTCATGCGCTGCGCGATGAGGTGCGTCACCTTCTCGGGGCTGCTCTGGATATAGCCCTCGACCAGGATGAGGCGCGCGCCCATCACCTCTTTGCGGTACTGCTCCATGATCTTCGGCCACACCACGACATTGGCGATGCCGGTTTCGTCCTCAAGCGTCATGAACACGACGCCGCTGGCGCTGCCCGGCCGCTGCCGGACCAGCACCACGCCGGCGCAGCGGACGTGGCGCCGCTCGTTCCCATGACTGATGTCCTTGCAGGCGACGACCCGTTCGCGCGTGAACATCTCGCGCAGGAATTCCATCGGATGGCCCTTCAGCGACAGCCGGATGGTCTGGTAGTCCGCGACCACCTGCTCGGCGCGCGGCATCACAGGCAGCGGCTTTGCGTGCTCGTCCGGCTGCTCGCGCGCGGTCGCCGCTTCGAACAGCGGCAGCGGCACATCGTCCGGCAGCCGCCGCACCTGCCACAGCGCCTCGCGGCGGTCGAGCCCGAGCGAGCGGAACGCGTCGGCGTCCGCCAGCAGGATCAGCGCGCGCTTGGGCAGGCCGGTATCGCGGGCGAAGTCTTCGAGCGAGGTGAAGGGACGGCGGCTGCGGGCGGCGATGATGCGGTCGGCCCAGTCTTCTCTCTTGTCATTCCGGGGCGACGCGTCAGCATCGAGCCCGGAATCCATCGAGCCGCATACACGTGGAGAAATGGATTCCGGGTTCGCGCCTTTCGGCGCGCCCCGGAATGACGACTGGAGACATTTCAGCTTCTCCTCATCCTCGTCCAGCCAGTGAAAGCCATCGATCTGGCGGAAGCCCAGGCGCACTGCGCAATATTTTCCTTTCCCCTCCTCCAGCGTGTTTTGCGCAAAACTATAGGACACATCGATGTCGCGCACCTCGACGCCGTTCTTTCGGGCATCGCCGACGATCTGCGCCGGCGCGTAAAAGCCCATCGGCTGCGAGTTCAGCAGGCCGCAACAGAACGCGTCGGGGTGATAATGCTTCAGCCATGAGGAGATGTAGACGAGCTGCGCGAAGCTCGCGGCATGGCTCTCAGGGAAACCGTAGGAGCCAAAACCCTTGATCTGGTCAAAACAGCTTCTGGCGAAATCAGGATCGTAGCCGCGCGCGACCATGTTGCCGATCAGCTTGTCCTCGTACTTGCCGATGGTGCCGACATTGCGGAAAGTTGCCATCGAGCGGCGCAGGCCATTGGCTTCCTCCGAAGTGAAATGTGCAGCCTCGATTGCGATCCGCATCGCCTGTTCCTGAAACAGAGGCACGCCGAGCGTTTTGTGCAGAACCTTGTAGAGCTCGTCCGCATCGCCATGCTCCGGTGACGGCGATGGATAGCTCACTTTTTCCTGGCCATTCCGTCGCCGCAGATAGGGATGCACCATGTCGCCCTGGATTGGACCCGGACGCACGATCGCGACCTCGATGACGAGGTCGTAGAAGGTCCGTGGCTTCAGGCGCGGCAGCATGTTCATCTGCGCGCGGCTCTCAACCTGGAACACGCCGAGCGATTCTCCACGACACAGCATGTCGTAGACGTTTTCATCGTCCTGCGGGACGCTCGCCAGAACCCAGCGCTCGCCCTTGTGCGCGTCGATCAAATCAAAACATTTGCGGATGCAGGTCAGCATGCCCAGCGCGAGCACGTCGACCTTCATCATGTTGAGCGCGTCGACGTCGTCCTTGTCCCATTCGATGAAGGTGCGGTCGTCCATCGCGGCATTGCCGATCGGCACATAAGTGTCGAGCCGGTCCTGGGTCAGCACATAGCCGCCGACATGCTGGGAGAGATGGCGCGGGAATTCGATCAGCTCGGTCGCAAGCTCGACCGCGAGGTTGATCATGGGATTTTGCGGATCGAGCCCGGCCTGCCTGACCTGCATGTCGTTGAGGCCCTTGCCCCAGCTTCCCCAGACAGTGTCGGCGAGCGCGGCGGTGACGTCCTCGGTCAGGCCCAGCGCCTTGCCGACGTCGCGGATGGCGCTGCGCGGACGATAATGGATGACGGTGGCGATGATCGCGGCGCGGTGGCGGCCGTAGCGGCGATAGACATATTGCATCACCTCCTCGCGGCGCGAATGCTCGAAATCGACGTCGATATCAGGCGGCTCCAGCCGCTCCTTGGAGATGAAGCGCTCGAACAACAGATCGACCTTGGTCGGGTCGACCGAGGTGATGCCGAGCACGTAGCACACGGCCGAGTTCGCCGCCGATCCCCGCCCCTGGCACAGGATGTTCTGGCTGCGCGCGTAGTGGACGATGTCGTGCACGGTGAGGAAGTAGTGCGCGTATTTCAGCTCGGCAATCAGCGCGAGCTCCTTGTTGAGCGTGGCGCGCAGCTTGTCATCGATCTTGCCGGCGAAATACTTGTCCACGCCCGCCCAGGTCAGATCCTCCAGATGCCCTTGCGCGGTCTTGCCCGGCGGCACCGGCTCGTCCGGATACTGGTATTTGAGCTGGTCGAGCGAGAAATCGATCTTGTCCGCAAAGCGCATGGTCTCCGCGACCGCCTCGGGAAAATCGCGGAACAGCCGCGACATTTCGCGTGGAGTCTTCAGGAACCGCTCGGCATTGGCCTCAAGCTTCCGTCCAACTGCCTCGATCGTGGTCTTTTCCCGGATGCAGGTCAGCACGTCCTGAAGAGGCCGGCGCGCGGGATGATGATAAAGCACCTCGTTGGTCGCGAGCAGCGGCACTTTTGCTTTTGCGGCGAGATCATCGAGCCGTGCCAGGCGGCGCCGGTCGTCGCCGCGATAGATCAGGCTCGCCGCCAGCCAGACGTCCTCGGCGCGGCTTGCCCTGAGCTTCGAAAGAACATCCAGCACCTGCTCGGGTTCGAAGCGATGCGGCAGCGTCAGGACCAGGAGCTGGCCTTCCGATAACTCCAGGAGATCAGCAAAAGTGAGATGGCATTCGCCCTTCTCGATCCGCGTGATGTCGTCGCCGCGCTTGCCCCTGGTGAGGAGCTGGCACAGCCGGCCATAGGCGGCGCGGTCGCGCGGATAGACAAGGATATCGGGCGTGCCGTCGATGAAGACGATGCGCGCACCGATCAGGAGTTTCGGCTTGTGCAGCACCTCGGCATTGTCGAGTTCCTTGTAGGCGCGCACCACGCCGGCGAGCGAGTTGTGATCGGCAATGCCGATCGCGGGAATGCCGAGGATGCTGGCCTGATGCACATAGGCGCGCGGATCCGAACCGCCACGCAGGAAGGAGAAATTGGTGGTGATGCCGATCTCGGCATAAGCGGGCGTGTTCATGCGAAGAGACCGTGCACATACCAGTGGGGAGAAACCGGTTTGCCGTCGTCGTCGAACGCCTCCCCCTCGTAAAGACCGTCGCGAAAAATCCAGAAGCGCAAGCCCTCGGCATCCTCGATACGGAAATAATCCCGTGTCAGCTGCCTGCCGTCCTGCCGCCACCATTCCATTGCGATGCGCTCGGGTCCCTCCACTCGCACCACCGCATGCAGCGCGCGGCGCCAGGTGAATTGATGCGGAGGGCCATCGGGCACGGTCGCGAACGGCACCTTGATCGGCTCCGGCTTGTCGAACAGCCGCAACGGGCGCAACGGCGGCTCGCTCTCGGCGCGCACCGGCCATTCGGCCTGCATGGCGGCGGCGAGATGATGCTGCGCCGGCGCGGCCAGCACCGCGCGTTCGGGGATATGGGTGTCCTGCGGCAGGTGCACGACGACCCGCTTGCCGCCGATGCGCGCGGCGATGCGGTCGATCAGCGCGGAGAGCTCGTCATTGTCGTGGACATGGGCGTCGAGATCGCGCTGCTCCTGCACCACGATCTCGGTGCGGCTTGCCGACAGGCGCACCATGTCGAAGCCGAAACCGGGATCGAGGGGATCGGCAAGCGCATCGAGACGCTCACGGAACAGGCGATCGACGACCGCGCTTCGCGTCACCGGCCGCCCGGTCTCGACCATGATCGCGCGCACCACGCCGTCGGTCCGGAAGAAGGCGGCTTCCAGGCGTCGCGCGCCTTTGCCCTGCTTCTCCATGGACGCGATCAACGTGTCGGCGAGCCGCGATAGCGTCATTGCAATCATGGTGTCGGTCGCGATCGGCTCGGCAAAGCGCTTCTCAACGATGTAATCGGGCAGCGGTTTGCGCGGGTTGATCGGCGCATCGCCCTGCCCCAGCGCATGCGCGAGCAGCGTGGAGAACCGGGCGCCGAACCGCGCCGTGATCTCGTGGGAGCTGCGCAAGGCGACATCACCGATCGTCTTCAGGCCGGCACGGCGCAGGCCGGTGGTAATGGCCTCGCCCGCGCCGAGCGCTGACACTGGAAATCGGCTGATCGCCTCCGCCTCCCCGCCATCGGCGACGATGCTGCCAGAAGCCTGCCGCGTCAGCGTGCGCGCGCAGACCGAGGTGCCGGCGATCGCCGCGCTGACGGCAAAACCCTGGCGAGCGAGGGCGCGGACGAGGGTCTGCAACAACGCAGCTTCCCCACCGAACAGATGCGCGCAGCCGGTGATATCCAGGAACAGTCCGTGCGGCGGATCGAGCGCCACCAGCGGCGTGAAGCGATCGCACCAGTCGGCGATGTCGCTGAGCGTCTTCGCATCGGCCACGACATCGGCGTCGAACACCTTCAGGTCCGGGCACATCGCCCGCGCATTCGCCAGCGGCTGGCCGATATGCAGACCGAGGCGCTCAGCGGCCTCATCCAGCGCATGGATCACCAGCGCATTGTTGTCCTTGATGACGACAATACTGGGCTCGTCTTTTTGTTTTGACGCGTTTTCTTCACGCGAACCGGTACCCACTTCGCTTGAAAACGCTTTGCCTTTACCCAACCCGGCGCTGCTGAAGAAACGCTGGATCCGGTCGATGGGCAGGCGCGGCAGCCACAGGCTGAGGATACGCCGACGGCTCAGAGAATTGGCACTCATCACATTTCCATTCCATGATCCACCGGCCGCACGGGCCATGACGATTGCGCAAGAGCTCGGCATCGAAGCGCGGCGCGCCCCAGGCACTCCACACGGCCCCCGGTGGCGAATGCGCCGCGCGCAGCATCCATCTGGTCTCCGCGGTCGACGGCAAAGGTTGCGCGGCCATCCGCAGCATCAGGCCGGTGACGCCGGAAGATTGCGCGGCCAGCGTCAGCTTGCGGCTTGCCACGAGATCGAACTGCCGCGTCTCGCCCCAGAGCTCGAGCACGACGGCACCCAGCGCATCGCAGGCGAGCGCATCGGCCGAGGTGCGCAGCGCGCTCTCCACATCGGCCGCGCGCACCATCACCACGCGGCGCGGATCGAGACCGAGCTCGGCAAGTCCGCTCATCGACAGCGCGCCTGTTTCAATTTCCGAAAAATCCTGCCGCACCCACAGCAGCGGCCGGCGCGCCGAGACTCGTCCCGCAAGCCCCATGACGAAGCCCGTCGCGGCCGTCCCCTGCCGGCCCTCGCAAAACACCTCGTGGATCGCCGCGCGCGCGAGCCCGCCCTTCAGCGCGCCGTCGGCCTCGCTGTGGCCGAGCGCGACGCGATCGTGCTGATGCACGACCTCCGCCGTCTCGATGCGCTCGATCTGGCCGCGCAAGGTCGCAAGCGCGCTTGTTCGTGCGCCGCTCATGCTCGCCGCTCCTTCAGAGGTGATTGCCGATGGCTCTCGAAAGAGAACCATCGGCTGGCTCATTTGTTCATGATATGTTCTAATATAAAGCTAACAGCGCCCCGGGAGTCAATCGAATTGGCGCGCTTCCAGATTCATGAGCCGAATCAAATGGATACAAGTGTCATGCACTTCATCACGCTCGACAGCGAGACCGATTTCGACGGCTGGCGCAAAACCGCACGTGCGCTCGCACTGCATCACGTCGCGCCGGCCGACGTGACGTGGAGCGTGCAGGGCCATGCGAAAGACGACGTGCCGCCCGGCCTGTGCGAAGCGCCAGGCCTTCCCCCGATCGAGACCGACAGCACCTTCAACGTGCCCGCCAATTTCATCGAGCTCGCACGCGTCGCGATCCTTTATCGCGACAGTGAGCGTTTTGCGCTGCTCTATCGCCTCTTGTGGCGGTTGCGGAGCGATCACGATCTGCTCGATATCAGGACCGATCCAGACGTCGCGCTGGCGACGGCAATGGCCTGCAGCGTGCATCGCGACGTGCAGCGGATGCGCGACGTCATCCGTTTCCGCGAGATCGGACGCGAGCACAAGGCGCATTACGCCGCCTGGTTCGTGCCGGAGCATCACATCGTCGAATTCGCCGCCCCCTTCTTCTCGCGCCGCTACGCCGACATGCCCTGGTCGATCCTCACCCCCGACGTTTGCGCCCATTGGGACGGCCACGCGATCTCGTTCACGCCAGGGATCAGCCAGACGGAGATGCCCGCCCCAAACCGGTTGGAGGAAACCTGGCGCCGTCACTTCCGATCGGACCAGCCGATCGCACCGGAAGTGCCGAAGAAGCGCCGGAGGAACCTGTCGGAAGCCTCAATACTTGAACCTCTGCTCTCTGATGCCGAACGCTGGATCGGCGGAAGGATCAACCCGTCTCCGGGGCCGCCCATGAAACGCAAACCCGCCGCCGACGATCTCGAAACGCTCCGCGAGGAGGCCGCGCATTGCCGCGCCTGTCCACTCTACAAGGACGCGACGCAAACCGTGTTCGGTGAGGGTCCGAAGTCCGCCAATATCATGCTGGTCGGCGAGCAGCCCGGCGACAAGGAAGACCTTGCCGGCCATCCCTTCGTCGGGCCGGCCGGCCAGATGCTCGACCGCGCGCTGGAGGAAGCTGGTGTCGACCGCAAGAAGGTCTATGTCACCAACGCAGTCAAACATTTCAAATTCGTGCCGCGCGGAAAGATCCGCCTGCATCAGAAGCCGGCAACGCCAGAGATCAGGGCATGCCGGCAATGGTACGAGCGGGAAGTTTCGGCAATCCAGCCCGACCTCATCGTGGCGATGGGCGCCACCGCCGCGCAAAGCGTGTTCGGCAAGATCACTCCGATCGGCAAGACCCGCGGCCGGCTCATAGACCTTCCCGACGGGCGCAAGGCTCTGGTGACGGTGCACCCGTCCTATCTGCTGCGGCTGCCTGATCCGGAAACCAAGGTGCTGGAATATCAGCGCTTTGTCGAAGACCTCAAGATCGCCGCCGGCATGCAGAAGAAAGCCGCGCGCGCCGCCTGACACACGTTTCGCTGCCGTCAACCATTTCAACCGGCTGTCACATGCCGCGCGCAAAATTGGAGGCCTTGCGACAGGAGAATTTCCAATGAGTGACGTTGCTTTGCCCGGCTC
Organism: Bradyrhizobium sp. AS23.2; assembly: GCF_001908185.1. Classification (GTDB taxonomy): domain Bacteria; phylum Pseudomonadota; class Alphaproteobacteria; order Rhizobiales; family Xanthobacteraceae; genus Bradyrhizobium. Next base: position 21,677 of record NZ_LGHM01000069.1, on the reverse strand, counting down.
CATCGAGCCAGCCTTGCGTAGAGGGGGACCCGACCTCGACCGCGGATTCCATCCGCTCACCGGCGTGATCTATATGGGGGTCATCGCTGCCGCGCTGCTCTTCGTTGCCTACAGCATCTGGGTCGACGTCGATGCGACCGGCACGCAGGTCAAGACCATCGCCCCCTTCCTCCTGCTCTTCGTCGCGCTTCTGATCGCGCTCGGCTTCGAGTTCGTGAACGGCTTCCACGACACCGCGAATGCGGTCGCGACCGTGATCTACACCCGCTCGCTGCCCGCCCATGTCGCCGTGGTGTGGTCCGGCATGTTCAACCTGTTCGGCGTGCTGCTCTCCACGGGCGCGGTCGCCTTCGGCATCGTGTCGCTGCTGCCGGTCGAGCTGATCCTTCAGGTCGGCTCCAGCGCCGGCTTCGCCATGGTGTTCGCCCTGTTGATCGCCGCCATCATCTGGAACGTCGGCACCTGGTATTTCGGCCTGCCGGCCTCGAGCTCCCACACCCTGATCGGTTCGATCATGGGCGTCGGCATCATGAACGCGGTCCTGCACGGCCGCAGCGGCACCTCGGGTGTCGACTGGACCCAGGCCACCAACATCGGTAAGGCCCTGCTGCTGTCGCCGCTGTTCGGCTTCGCGCTCGCCGCCGGCCTGCTCTTGATCCTGCGCACCGTGCTGCTGCGCGCGACGCCCGCTTTGTTCGGCGAGCCGAAGGGCGACCAGCCGCCGCCGTGGTGGATCCGCGGCATCCTGATCCTCACCTGCACGCTGGTGAGCTTCTTCCACGGCTCCAACGACGGTCAGAAGGGCATGGGCCTGATCATGCTGATCCTGATCGGCACCGTGCCGACCGCCTACGCGCTCAACCGCGCGCTGCCGGAGAACCAGATCGCGGCATTCATCACGAACTCGGAGGCCGCGAGCAAGATCATCGAGAGCAAAGCGACCGGCTACAACGTGATCGGCAACCCGCGGCCGGCCGTCACCAACTTTGTCGCGCAGCACGAGGTTAACGCTGGCACCTTCCCGTCGCTCGCCGTGCTGGTGCGCGATATCGCAAAGCAGGTCTCCACCTACGGCTCGCTCGCCAAGGTGCCGGCCGAAGCCGTCGGCAACACCCGCAACGACATGTACCTCGTCTCGGAAGCGCTCCGCTTCCTGATGAAGGACAAGGAAGCCGAACTCAGCGCCGACGACGTCGCCGTGCTCACGGCCTACAAGGGCTCGCTCGACAACGCGACGAAGTTCATCCCGGGCTGGGTGAAGATCGCCGTCGCCATCGCGCTCGGCCTCGGCACCATGGTCGGCTGGAAGCGTATCGTCGTCACGGTCGGCGAGAAAATCGGCAAGACGCATCTCACCTACGCGCAGGGTGCCTGCGCCGAGATCACGGCGGCCGCCACCATTGCCGCCGCCGACGTCTACGGTTTGCCGGTCTCGACAACCCACGTGCTGTCATCGGGCATCGCCGGCACCATGGCCGCCAACGGCTCGGGCCTGCAATGGGCGACGATCCGCAACATCGCCATGGCCTGGGTGCTGACCCTGCCGGCCGCGATGATCATCTCGGGCACGCTGTACTACTTGTTCTCGCACCTGTTCTGAGCGAACACAGAACTCGACGACAAAAGGGCCCATGCGATGCACGGGCCCTTTTCCGTTGCGGCTTCTCATCCGAGCCTTACGACGCCGCGAGCGACTCCTCGACCAGCTTGACCCAGTAGGACGTGCCGTAGACGATCGCCTCGTCGTTGAAATTGTAGGCGGGGTGATGCAGGCCGGCGCTGTCGCCGTTGCCGCAGAAGATGAAGGCGCCGGGACGCGCTTCCAGCATATAGGCGAAATCCTCGCCGCCCATCAGCGGCGGCATCTCGTGCACGTTGGCATCGCCCGCGACCTGCTTGGCGATCCGCCGCGCCACCTCGGTCTCCCCGGCGTGGTTGTTCACGACCGGATAATTGCGCTTGTAGTGCAGATCGATCTTGGCGCCGGTGATCTGCGCCACGCCCGCCACAACTTCGTGCACCCGCTTCTCGACGAGCTTGCGCACCTCCGGCGACAGCGTGCGGATGGTGCCCCTCAGCGTCGCAGTCTGCGGAATGACGTTGCGGGCGTTGCCGGCGTGGAACTCGCAGATCGAGATCACGGCGGAATCCAGCGGATCGACGCTGCGCGCGACGATCGACTGCAGCGCCGTGATCACCTGCGCGCCGACCAGCACGGAGTCGACGCATTTGTGCGGACGCGCGGCATGGCCGCCGAGACCCTCGATCATGATGTCGACCTCGTCGGTCGCCGCCATGATCGGACCCGGCCGGATCGCGAACGAGCCGATCGGAATGCCCGGACCGTTGTGCATGCCGTAGACCTGCTCGATGCCGAAGCGCTCCATCAGCCCGTCCTTGACCATGGCCGCGCCGCCGGCACCGCCCTCCTCGGCCGGCTGGAAGATGACCACCGCGTCGCCCGCGAAGTTGCGGGTCTCGGCGAGGTAGCGGGCAGCGCCGAGCAGCATCGCGGTGTGGCCGTCATGGCCGCAGGCGTGCATCTTGCCCGGAGTCTTGGACGCGTACGGCAGGTTGGTCTGTTCCTCGACCGGAAGCGCGTCCATGTCGGCACGCAGCCCGATCACCTTGAGCCCCTCGCCGGCCGGCTTGTTGCCCTTGATCACGCCGACCACGCCCGTCTGGCCGATGCCGGTCACGACCTGGTCGCAGCCGAACTCGCGCAGGCGGTCCGCGACGAATGCTGCAGTGCGGTGGACGTCATACAGCAGCTCGGGATGCTGGTGGATGTCGCGCCGCCAAGTCTGGATATCGGGTTGAAGGTCGGCGACGCGGTTCACGATGGGCATGGAGGGACTCAAGCTTTGTTGAAAATACAGGACTGTCTACCATGCAAGCACCAGTCCACCCAACTGCCCCGGAACGGGGTCTAGCCCTGCCTGCCCGGCATGGCCGGGCTTGTCCCGGCCCGTTGCGTCTGCCTATTAGGACGGAACGTTAAGTGACCGGGTGGAAGCAAAATGCCAAGGCGGCTCGAAGGTGAGTTTGACTACATCGTCGTCGGAGCCGGCACGGCGGGCTGCATCGTCGCCAACCGACTGTCGGCCGATCCTGGGAACCGCGTCCTCATCCTCGAGGCCGGCGGCGACGACAACTGGATCTGGTTCCACATCCCGGTCGGCTATCTCTTCGCGATCGGCAATCCGCGCTCGGACTGGATGTTCAAGACCGAGGCCGAGCCGGGCCTGAACGGCCGCGCCCTCGCCTATCCCCGCGGCAAGGTGATCGGCGGCTGCTCGGCGATCAACGCCATGATCTCGATGCGTGGACAGGCCGCCGATTACGACCACTGGCGCCAGCTCGGCATGACCGGCTGGGGCTATGACGACGTGCTGCCGATGTTCAAGCGACTGGAGGATCATTTCCTCGGCGCGAGCGAGCATCACGGTGCCGGCGGTGGCTGGCGCATCGAGGCGCCTCGGCTGTCGTGGGACGTTCTCGATGCCGTCGGCGACGCCGCCGAGGAGATGGGCATCAAGCGCATCCCGGATTTCAACACCGGCGACAACGAAGGCACGAGCTATTTTCACGTCAACCAGAAACGCGGCCGGCGCTGGTCGTCGGCGCGCGGCTTCCTCAAGCCCGCGCTCAAGCGCCCCAATCTGCGGCTCGAGAAGCACGTGCTGGTCGAGCGCCTCATCATCGAACAGGGCCGCGCCGTCGGCGTGCGCTTCATCCAGAACGGCGAGATCATCGAAGCGCGAGCGAAACGCGAGGTGATCCTCTCGGCAGGTTCCATCGGCTCGGTGCAGGTGCTGCACCGCTCCGGCATCGGGCCCTCCGACTGGCTGTCGCCGCTCGGCATCGACATCGTCATGGACAAGCCCGGCGTCGGTCGCAATCTGCAGGATCACCTTCAGCAGCGCGCGATCTACAAGGTCGAGGGCGTGCGCACGCTGAACGAGACCTACTACAACCTGTTCCGACGCGGCCTGATGGGGCTCGACTACGCCTTCCGCCGCCGCGGTCCGCTGACCATGGCGCCGTCGCAACTCGGCATCTTCACACGCTCTGATGCGACGCGCGCCCGCGCCAACATCCAGTTCCACGTGCAGCCGCTGTCGCTCGACAAGTTCGGCGATCCCCTGCACCGCTTCCCCGCCATCACCGTCAGCGCCTGCAATCTCCAGCCGACCTCGCGGGGCACCGTGCGGCTACGCGCGGCGACGCCGGACGAAAAGCCGATCATCGCACCGAACTATCTTTCGACCGACGACGACCGCCAGGTCGCCGCCGACGCGATCCGCACCACGCGCCGCCTGATGCAGCAGAAAGCGCTCGCAAAATATCACCCGAGCGAGTACCTGCCCGGCCCTTCCGTCGGCGACGACGATGCCTCGCTTGCCAAGGCCGCCGGCGACATTGGCACCACGATCTTCCATCCCGTCGGCACCGCGAAGATGGGCGCGGCGAATGATCCGATGGCTGTGGTCGACGAGCGCCTGCGCTTCTGCGGCCTCGGAAGCTTGCGCATCGTCGATGCCTCGATCATGCCGACCATCACCTCGGGCAATACCAACACGCCGACCGCGATGATCGCCGAGAAGGGCGCGACGATGATCCTGGAGGATGCCCGCCTATGAGCAGTGTACGCCTGGCTGCGCTGCTGTTCTGTCTGATGCCGCAACTGGCTTTTGGTGAGCCAACGGCAATGACCGTGTTCGGGAACAAACTGGAGATCTACAAGAATAAGGAAGGTGACGAGCTCCTCACGGTGGACGGGAAGAAGTTGGTCACGGAGCACTACGTCAACATTGCCGAAATCGGCACCATCGGCGCCGCCGGCTTTGCCATCGGCACCACAAGCCCTGGCGGCAATGCTTGCGAGGGCTCGCTGTTCATCCTGAGCTTCGTTGAAAAGGAACCGGTACGGATTGACGGCCCGCTCGATACGTGTGGTCCGGTCACCTACAAGACGGAGAAGCAGCGCATCGTGGTCGAGACTCCCGCCATGCCCGGCGCAAACGGTGCCCGCTGGACATGGACCGTGAATGGCTTTGGACCGGCCGAAGCCTTGAAGTTCGCCGCCAGCACCGGCAACGGCTGGAATATGCTGCGGAGCAGGTCGATAGACCATCCGGTCGATCTGCTGCGGCACACGGAGTTCACGGCGCAACTCCGGAAGTTGCTGGGCCCCGCGGCCTACGCCACGTTGCCCCGCCTGCTGAGCGGTCCCGGAAGCGTGAAATACAACGGCAATGTCGTGATGGCGGATGCGTGCCAGGCCCATTCGTGCGACGACACATCCGTCCTGATTGTCATCGATATTGGATCACAGAAGCTGATGGTTGCGCTGAAGGATACCGACAGGCCCCCGATTGTGGCTCCGTGGGTTGCAGGTTGGCCAGCCGCAACAGTGGCGGATCTCGGTAGCTGGCGTCGCAGATGGCCGAATTGATGCAGCTCGTGCTCCCGCAATCCGCATGATCAATCCGCATCGCTTTTCAATCGGCCCCGCCGACGCGCAGATCGCCATGTTGCAATGGGGCGGCAGCGGAAGACCGCCTGCCCTCCTCCTGCACGGCACCGGTTTCGTCGCCCACGTCTGGGACGAGGTCGGGCGCGAACTCGCCTCGACCTACACCGTCTACGCGCTCGACCGCCGCGGCCACGGCGCAAGCCACAAGCCCGGCGCCTATCACTTCCTGGACTACGCCGATGATGTTTGTCGGGTGGTCGATGCGCTCGATCTCCGCGATATCTACGGCGTCGGCCATAGCGCAGGCGCGACCGACCTGCTGCTTGCGGCGAAACTTCGGCCGGAGCGCTTCACACGCCTCTTCGTGATGGAGCCGACCGTGATGGACCCGCGCGCGGCCCGCAATCCGTCCGCGGAATTGAGCGAAGAATCCCTGTCCCGCGTGCAGGGCACGCTGCGCCGACGGGCCGAGTTCGACAGCGCTGACGCGGTCCTCGAGCGCTACCGCGCCGCGCCGGCGTTTACAGATTGGACCGAGGCCTCGCTCCGGGCCTATGTGCGCCACGGCTTCACGCTGCTCGACAATGGCCGCGTCCAACTCTGCTGCACGCCCGAGACGGAGTCGGCGATCCTGCGTCCGATCTACGAGGCGATGGAGCAGGTCTATACCGGCGATGCCCGCGGCAATCCGTTTGACTGGCTGACCGAGATCGACTGCCCGGTACGCGTCACGACCGCCGCGAAGTCCGGGGCCATCTACAAGGACATGGCGTCGCGTGCCGTGTCGCTGATTCCGCGGGTCAGCACGCTGGCCTTCGAGGGCGCCGGTCATTGTGTGGCGCAGGAGGTCCCGGAGCGCGTGGTGGAGGCCGTGAGAGAATTCGCGAAATAGGTATCGTGCCCCGGACGCAGTGCAGCACCATAAGCGCGTCACGCGCGTCTTCAACGCGCTATGGTGATGCGCTGCTGAGCCGGGGTCCAGCCCGTCCGAGCCGCATGGGTCCCGACTCTGCAACGCACCACCAAGAGGTGCTGCGTTGCGTCCGGGACACGAGACCCAGCTCACGAAATCGTCATCGCGTCCGGGAATAAGTCCCTCCCTCGCCCAATCACCTCCCCGAAGCCCAATTCCGGGCGAGAGGAGGCGTGTGATGAGCGGACACGATCACGGGGAAGACGGCGTCAGCCGCCGCAAGGTGCTGGAATGCATGACCTGGGCCGGCACCGGGGTGCTCTGGACCATCACGGGCGGCGTGCCGCGCTCGCTCGGCATCATCGATTCCGCGCAAGCCGCGACCGCGGCCGCGCCCGGCATGAGCTTCCTCCAGATCAGTGACAGCCATGTCGGCTTCGACAAGCCGGCCAATCCCAACGCGCTCGGCACGCTCGAGGAAGCGGTCAACAAGATCAACGCGCTGCCGGCAAAACCCTCCTTCATGATCCACACCGGCGACATCACCCATCTGTCCAAGGTCGCCGAGTTCGACAATGCCGAGCGCATCATCTCGCAAAGCAAGCTCGACGTGCACTACGTGCCCGGCGAGCATGACTTCCTCGACGAGGAGGTGAAGCTCTATCGCGAGCGCTATGGCCGCGGCACCAAGGGCGCTGGCTGGTACTCATTCGACGCCGGCGGCGTGCACTTCGTCGGCCTCGTCAACGTCGTCGACCTCAAGGCCGGCGGCCTCGGCAATCTCGGCGCCGAGCAGCTCGCCTGGCTGGAAGACGATCTCCGCGGCAAGTCGAAATCGACGCCGATCGTGCTGTTCGCCCACATCCCGCTCTGGACCGTCTATCCGGAATGGGGCTGGGGCACCGAGGACGGCGGCCGCGCGCTGGAATACGTCAAGGGCTTTGGCTCCGTCACCGTGCTGAACGGCCACATCCACCAGGTGATGCAGAAGGTCGAGGGCAACGTCACCTTCCACACCGCGCGCTCGACCGCCTTCCCGCAGCCGGCGCCGGGAACCGCCCCCTCGCCGGGGCCGATGAAGGTCGAGGACGCAAAGCTCCGCTCCATGCTCGGCGTCGCCAGCATCAACTTCAAGCAGAACGAGCAGCGGCTCGCGATCATCGATACGCCGCTCCAGGGCTGATCCAGGGTCGATTCAAGGTTGAACGGAAGCCGACAATGAAGACACTCAACCGCCGCGACTTCGGTGTCGCCGTGGCCGCGGCCATCCTGCTGCCCGCAACAACTGCCCGCGCCGACGACGTGGAAGTGCATATCGACAACTTCGTCTTCCAGCCGCCCGAGCTCACGGTCAAGGTCGGCACCACCGTCACCTGGACCAACCGGGACGACATCCCACATGCCATCGTCTCGGCCGGCAAGTTCAGGTCCAAGACCCTGGACACCGACGACAAGTTCTCGTTCACCTTCACCAATGCGGGCGACTACAAGTATTTTTGTTCGCTGCACCCGCACATGACGGGGATGATCAAGGTTGAGTAACGTCTCAAACCAAGGCATCAACGTCTTGCCCGGCCGGTGGTCCCACGCCGGCCGGGCTCGTGCACCTGCAGTCACCCACAGGGACGAAACGAAGCAGCGAACGGAACAAGAGGCAAAGCGAGGAGCGATGCCCGCCAACGACGATTTGCAGAAGGCGCAGCGCTTCCGCGAGGCGGCACTGCCCTATCTCGACGACGTCTACACGCTCGCGCGCTATCTGCTGCGCGATGCCTCCGACGCCGAGGATGCGGTGCAGGAGTGCTACCTGCGCGCGCTGAAGCATTTCGACAGCTATCGCGGGCCGGCGATGAAGCCCTGGCTGTTCGCGATCCTGCGCAACGTCTGCAACGCCGAATATGCACGGCGCGCGCATTCGCACAGCGCGATCGAGGACACGCCCGGCGCCGCCGAAAAGACGCCGATGTGGCAGGAGAGCGAGGCGAGCCCCGAGACCGAAGTGCTGCGCAGCCGCGATGCCGGCGCGATCCGCAAGCTGATCGATGCGCTCGCCGAACCGTTCAAGGAAACATTCGTGCTGCGGGAGATCAACAACCTGTCCTATCGTGAAATCGCCGAGACCGTCGGTGCGCCCGTCGGCACCGTGATGTCCCGCCTCGCCCGCGCCCGAGCCATGCTGCGTGCGGCCTGGACGGCGGAAGAGGAGCAAGTGAGATGACCTGCGACGAAGCAAAGATCATGCTTCACGCGCTGCTCGATGGCGAGCTGGATGCTGGCCACGCGCGCGAGGTCGAAGCGCATATCGCAAGCTGCCCGGCCTGCACGGCGGAGTTCGCGGCACAACGCGACATGCAGCGCGTGCTCGCCGACATCAACCTGCGCTACACCGCGCCGGCGAGCCTGCGTGCCCGTATCGAGGCCTCGCTGCCGCAACCGCAGCGCCAGCCGACCCGCCGCTCCGTGCTGCGCGGCTTTGCGATGGGCTCGGCGGTCTCGGCCCTCGCCGCCTCCGGCGTCGTGGCTGTGGTGCTGCGTCAGGACGACCAGCAGCGCATCCTGTCGGAGGTCGTCTCCGCGCATCTGCGCTCGCTCCAGGCCGGTCATCTCATCGACGTGGTCTCGACCGATCAGCACACTGTCAAGCCATGGTTCAACGGCAAGCTCGATGTGGCCCCGCCCGTGATCGACCTCACCGCGCAGGGTTTCACGCTCGTCGGCGGTCGGCTCGATTATATCGATGCGCGCGCCATCGGCGCGGTCGTCTACAAGCGCAGGCAGCACGTGATCAACCTGTTCGTGGCGCAGACATCGAGCACGGAATATCGCGCGCCGAAGACCGAGACCATGCAGGGCTTCAACTGCCGCCGCTGGGGCAATCGCGGCCTGAACTTCTGGGCCGTCAGCGATATCGGCGCCGACGAGCTCGCCGAGTTCGTGGACAAGTTCGAGGCGACGATGAAGGCGAATGTGGAGGGGTAGGTCCTGGAGATGTATCATGCACTGATACATAGCCCTTGCGTGCATGTATCAGATAATGATACACTACTTGAGTGATCAAGACCTTTCGGGACAAAACAACTGAGGCAGTCTTTAACGACGAAAGTCCCAAGAGCTTTCCAGCCGACTTGGTCAAGGTTGCGCGGCGGAAATTGCGCTATTTGCACGCCGCAGGCCAACTTGGCGATCTAAGGGCACCGCCCGGCAACGTCTCGAAGCTTTGGTGGGCAATCGCAAGGACAACACTCGATCAGGATCAACGATCAGTTTCGAGTGCGCTTCATCTGGACCGCGCAAGGGCCCACCGAGGTCGAGATCGTGGACTATCACTAAGAAAGCGCGACAATGGCAAAGAAACTCAAGCCCATGCATCCTGGCGAAGTTCTGCGGGAAGAATTTCTGATCCCACTGGGCGTGTCCGCTGGCGCTCTCGCCAAGGCATGCAGCCTGCCGCGCACGCGTATTGAGCGGATTGCGAGTGAGCAGACCGGGATCACCGCCGACACTGCACTTCGGCTCGCCAAGGCGCTCGGCACGACGGCAGAGCTTTGGCTCAATCTTCAGAACGATTATGACATCCAGATCGCCAAACGCGATCTCGGCAAGGCGCTCGATCGCATCGAGACCGTGAACAAGCCGAAGGCGGCCTGAGCGATCGGCCTACGCCGACCGCCTTACCGCATTGTCCACCAGCGTCTTGCCGAGCGACCAGATCGCGCCGGGGACCTTGTGGCTGCCGGCGATGACTTCGTCGAAGGCGCGCTCGATCCAGCTGCAGTCTTCTTCGGTGATGGTGAGCGGCGGCAGAAGCTTGATGGTGTGGCTGCCGTGACCGGCGACCTGGGTCAGGATCTTGTGATCCTTGAACAGCGGCACGGTGATGAGCTGGCAGAACAGGCCCTTGTTGGCGGTCTCCAGCACGTTCCAGGAGGCCCGAAGGCGCAGCGACTTCGGCGGGCCGAACTCGATGCCGATCATCAGGCCCTTACCGCGCACTTCCTTCATAAGCTCGTAGCCGGGCACCATGCGCGTCAGCGCCAGGCGCAGCTCGGCGCCGCGCTTGGCGGCGGACTCGATCAGCTTCTCGGACTCCATCACGTCCAGCGTGGCGATGCCGGCGGCCATCGCGAGATCGTTCTTGGAGAAGGTGGAGCCGTGCACCACCGCACGGTCCATCTGGTTGAATATCTTGTCGAAGATGCCCTTGCGCGTCAGCACGGCGCCGACCGGCACGTGGCCGCCGGACAGCGACTTCGACAGCAACACCATGTCGGGCTCGACGTTCCAGTGCTCGACCGCGAGGAAGCGGCCGGTGCGGCCCATGCCGGTCTGGATCTCGTCGGCGACGAACAGCGTACCGTATTTCTTGCAGAGCGCGGCCGCGCCGGGCAGGAACTCGTCCGTGGGCATGTTGACGCCCTTACCCTGGATCGGCTCGACGACGAAGGCCGCGACCTCACGCGAGGCCAGCGCTTTTTCGAGCGCGGCAAGATCATTGAACGGAATCGAGGTGCAGCCCGGCAGCAGCGGCTCGAAGCCGGTGCGGAAGTTCGAATCACCCGTCAGCGACAGCGCGCCATAGGTCAGACCGTGATAGCCGTGGGCACAATAGACGATGCCCGGGCGACCGGTGGCACCGCGGGCGAACTTGATCGCGGCCTCGACGCATTCGGCGCCGGAGTTGGCGAAGAACGCCTTGTCGAGATAGGGAACATATTTCAAGAGCCGCTCGGCGAGCACGCCGGCGAGCGTCGAGACGTCAAACTGAACGAGATTGGGAAGGTCGGCATCGAGCACGCTCTTGAGCGCCTCGCGCATCACCGGATGATTGCGCCCGATCGCAAACACGCCATAGCCGGACAAGAGGTCGAGATAGCGCGCGCCGTCACGGTCGTAGAGGTACTGCCCCTGGCCCTTCTGGAAGCCGACATCGTAGCCAATCGTCTTGAGAACCCGAACGAACTGTTCGTTCAGATACCGATTATGCAGGGCGCTGCGCTGGGCCTGACGGTCCGCGAACAGCTGAGACATGTCTGGATTTAGGCTGTGCATCCGCTACATACTTCGGTTGAGGGCCGTCTCGTCAACTGAAAACGGACCGTTACTGAAAACGGTCTGTGCGGCCTTTTGCCCTTTTTCGGACCATCTTCGCAAGCACAGCTTTAGACCATGTTGCACTGCCAAGGAACTATCATGCGTTTAGCCCTTTACACCGGAATAATACTGGCTGGCGGTTACACCTGCCTGACTCCGGCGCTCGCCGCCGATCCCACCGGCGACTGGCGGGTCGCCGACGGCGTCGCCAACATCCGTGTCGCCCAGTGCAATGGCAGCATCTGGGGCGCAGTTTCCTGGGAAAAGGAGCCCGGCGGACGCGACGAGTACAATCCGGATGCGTCAAAAAAGAACAGGCCGACGCTCGGCATGCCGACCCTGATCGACATGAAGAAGAAGCCCGGCGTCGATCTGTGGGAAGGACAGGTCTACAACGCGAAGGACGGTCAGCTCTACAGCGCAACCATCACGCCGGCTGGCGCCGACCAGCTCGAAATCAAGGGCTGCGTGATGGGCTTCCTCTGCGGTGGCGAGACCTGGACCCGCGTTGGCCCGCCGATCCCGGCAAGCCCCGCCATGGCCAAGGGCGCGCCGAAGTCGACCGGCGCAGCGCCGAAAGCCAGGCACGACGGGCGCCACCGCGCCTGCGCCCGCAGCCCCGAAGGCCGCCGGCGCAACCAAGCCCGGTCAGAAGGGCGCCGCCGACCCCGTCGGCGACATCTGCCTACTCCCTGAGATTGCGGGGTTTGCCCATTAGGGCCGGCTGGAACAGCAGCACGGCGGCAAGCGTCGTCACCAGCGAGAGTGCTAGCAACTTGCCCATGCTGGACGTGCCCGGATGGCTCGACAGCCACAGGCTGCCGAACGCGGTCGCCGTCGTCAGTGCGCTGAAAAAGATCGCGCGCGTCAGGCTGGTCTGGAGCAGATTTGTCCTGCCCGAGCGCCAGGCCACGACATAATAGATCTTGAAGGCGACGCCGACGCCGAGCAGTAGCGGGAATGCGACGATGTTGGCGAAGTTGAGCGGCAGGCCGATCAACACGCAGATCTCGAGCGTCACCGCGCCAGCGACCAGAAGCGGGACCAGCGTCATCAGCACGTCCACGAACCGCCGCAGCGTGATCCACAGCAACAGGCCGATCACCAGCAGCGCATAGATGCCGGCATGGATGAACGCCCTCACCACGGTATCGCCGGATTTCAGGATCGAGACCGGCCCGCCGATCGCGGTCGGCTCGGCATTGAGCACCGCCGCCGCAAACTTGCGCAGCGTGTCGTTGTCGTTGGGGTCGCCCTTCGGCAGCGCCTCGACGCGGATGATGCCGTCCTTGCTCTTCCAGGCGCTGACGAGATCCGTCGGCAGCGACTTCAGGGTGACCGTCTCGGCCTTCATCGCGTTCCTGAGCTGGTCGAACACGATCTTCATCGGCGTGACGAACACATCCTGCGCCTTGTTGCGCGTGGCCTCGTCGCCACTGGCGAGCTTCTCGAGCGCATTGGCCAGCCGCCGCGAGGCGTCCGCGCCACCTCCCTTCGCATCGCCCGCAGTCCGGCGCAGAGTGTCGACCGAGGATTTCAGCGCCTCGATGTTTTCCTGATCCGTCGGCGCCGCGTCGATCTGGTCGGGATTGAGCGCGGGGTTCAGCACCTTGGCGCCCTGCGCAATCAGCTTCAGCTTCGGCTCCTGATCCTGCGGCACGAAGCTGTCGAGCGACATCACCCGCAGCACCTCCGGCACTTTCTCCAGCTTCGCCTCGACCTGCCTCGCCTGCTCCTCGGACTTGGTCATGACGTTGATGGCATTGGCGCCGGTGTTCGGATCCTTGCGGAGATCGAGGAAGGTCGCGATCGACTCAGCGTTCGGGTTCCGCAGATTCATCGGGTTGAAGTCGAACTTCATGAAGTAGAGCAGCGGCAGGCCGGCGAGCGCCAGCAGCAGCGTGCCACCGACGATCACCACGCGGTGCTTCTCCAGGAAGTAATCGAGCGGCGCCAGGAAGGCATATCCGACCGGCTCCTTCTCGCCGGGCGGGTTCAACAACTTCAGCAGCGCCGGGAGAATGGTGATGCTGGAGAGGAAGGCCACCAGCATGCCGACGCCGGCAATCTGGCCGAGCTCTGAGATGCCCTTGTAGTCCGTCGGCATGAAGCAGAGGAAGCCGGCCGCGGTTGCCATCGCCGCCAGCGACAGCGGCACCGCCGAGCGCTTCGCCGCCAGCACCAGCGCGCTCGAGAGATCGTTGACCTTGTAGCGCTCCGAGCGGTAGCGGACGCTGTACTGAATGCCGAAATCGACGCCGAGGCCGACGAACAGCACCGCGAATGCGACCGACAGGAGATTGAGCGAGCCGACCATCATCAGGCCGGCGGCCGTTGTGATCGCGAGCCCAACGAAGAGATTGACGAACACGGCGAAGATGATCTTCGCCGAATGCAGCGCCAGCCACAGGATGATCAGCACGACGAAAACGGTGCCGATGCCGTTGACGACGGCGCCTTCCTGGACGGTCGCGTATTCCTCGTTCGCGATCGGAACTGGGCCAGTCAACCGCACCCGCGCCTGGTATTTGGTCGCAAAGTCGAGATCGACCGCGGCCTTGCGGATCGCGTCGGTCGCGCCTTTGCCGGGCTGCAGCGCGTTGTAGTCGAGGATCGGCTTGAACTCGATGAAGGCGCGCTTGTCGGAGTCCGACAGCGGCTCGTCACTGACGAGTTCGCGCCATGAGAAGCTCGCATTGCCCTTGTTGAGGACGGTCTCGACCGTCTTCGAGATCAGGTTGAAGGGCCGCTCGGTGCTGTCGAGCTTCACCTGGCCACGCTTGACGCCGGCAAGCCCCGTCTCCAGCGCGCCGGTCAGGCCGCGGATCGAGGGATCACCCGCCATGATCTCGATCAGGGGTGCCGCAGATTCGAACTGCCCGGTGATCTTGGCGACCTCCTCGGTCGGCAGGAACAGCAGGCCGTTCCTCTCGAAGAACTCACCAGTGCCGAGCTGCTGCATCGACTGGAAGTTGGCCTTGTCGTCCTTGAGCTTGGCAAAGAGCGCGTCCGCCGCCGCGGTCGCCATCTCCGGCGTCCTCGCCTCGACGACCGCAGTGATCGTCGCATCGCGGTCGAAGGCGCGGTCGAACTCCTGGTCGCGCTGGCGCCAGTCGAGATTCTGGGCAATCAGCGAATTGATGTCGGTGTTGATGGCGAAATGCTTGGACGTGTAATAGCCCGCCCCCACCGCCAGCAGGAGCCCGAGAACGACGACGAGGGAGGCAAACCGGGTGCAGGCCCTGACGATGGCAACGACTACGCTTTGCAGCACATCATTTCTTTCTAGTGTTAACAGCTTGCCGGAAACGCCCGCTGTTTATCGGAGTTCCCGGGCGAAACCTATGCTGTTTTGAGTGGTTATCGCCGCACGAAGGTTCGAGGTAAACGGCGGGAGGCCATGGCAAATTCTTGCGGGGCGGTCGGTATAGCCGGTGAGTTGAGGCGGGAAAGTGACGAAAGAGTGAGCACAAATGTCGCCATGCCGCTCGCGAAGTATTCTGTATTATGATACCGCAATGCTGACCCAAGACGGGACCCCGGTTTCATTCGACCTTTCCTTTCTGCCGATTTTTTGACACAAAGTGCTGTGCTTCCATGCGCCGGAACCCGAAGTGGGGTGGGTGGTCACCGCGTGCGCGAACCAATGGTGCGGTTATTGCTACTCATTGGTCAGTATCGGGATGCCGCCGGGGACTACTGAGCGGATTGGTGCAACTTGCGTGATGGGCGTCCAATGGAAGTTTATCTGGCGCAACCGCGCGGCTTCTGCGCGGGCGTGGTACGTGCGATCGAGATCGTGGAACGGGCCCTGGAGAAGTATGGCCCGCCCGTCTACGTGCGCCATGAGATCGTGCACAACAAATACGTGGTCGAGAGCCTGAAGAACAAGGGCGCGATTTTCGTCGAGGAGCTGTCCGAGGTTCCCCCCAAGGCCGTGACCGTTTTCAGCGCCCATGGCGTCGCCCGCAGCGTCGAGGAAGAGGCCGCCGCGCGCGACCTTCCGGTGCTGAATGCCACCTGCCCCCTGGTCACGAAAGTTCACAATCAGGGGAAGCGTTACATCACCAAGGGCCGCACGCTGATCCTGATCGGCCATGCCGGGCACCCCGAGGTCGAGGGCACGATGGGCCAGGTCCCCGGCCCCGTGCAGCTGGTCCAGAGCGTCGAAGAGGTTAAGGCGCTGACGCTGCCGGCGGATACGCCAGTGGCCTACATCACCCAGACCACCCTGTCGGTCGACGACACCAAGGACATCATTGCGGCCCTCCAGGCCCGCTTTACAGATATTCAAGGCCCGGATATCCGGGATATCTGCTATGCGACACAGAACCGCCAATCTGCGGTAAGGGATTTGAGCAAGCTGGTCGACGTGATCTTGGTGGTGGGCGCAGCCAACAGCTCAAATTCGAACCGGCTCCGCGAAATCGGCACTGAGGCCGGTGTCGCGAGTTATCTGATTGCCGACGGCAGCGAGCTCAATCCGGAATGGTTGAAGAATGCCAGGACCGTCGGCATCACGGCCGGCGCCTCGGCGCCTGAGGTACTCGTGGATGACGTGATCGAAGCGATGCGGCGGATCGGACCGGTTAAGGTCTCGGTGTTGCCGGGCCGCGAGGAAAACATCGAATTCCGGCTTCCGGCCGAACTGGCTGCGAGCTGACCCACCCGAATTTCAAGCCCAGAAAGAAACTTGTGATGGCTATACCCTTCTTCAAGGAAATGCGTATCGGCGGCTATTTGCTCAAGCAGAAACTGCTTGGCCGCAAACGCTATCCGCTCGTGTTGATGCTGGAGCCGCTGTTTCGCTGCAACCTCGCCTGCGTCGGCTGCGGCAAGATCGATTATCCCGATGCGATCCTGAACCGCCGCATGACGGCGCAGGAGTGCTGGGACGCCGCTGACGAATGCGGCGCGCCGATGGTCGCCATTCCCGGCGGCGAGCCGCTGATCCACAAGGAGATCGGCGAGATCGTGCGCGGTCTCGTTGAGCGCAAGAAGTTCGTCTCGCTCTGCACCAACGCGCTGCTGCTCGAGAAGAAGCTCGACCTGTTCGAGCCCTCGCCCTACCTGTTCTTCTCCGTGCATCTGGACGGCCTGAAGGACCATCACGACAAGGCTGTGTCGCAGAAGGGCGTGTTCGACCGCGCCGTCTCCGCGATCAAGGCGGCCAAGGCGCGCGGCTTCACCGTCAACGTCAACGCCACCATCTTCGACGGCCATCCGGCGGAAGAGATCGCGAAATTCCTCGACCTCACCGTCGAGCTCGGTGTCGGCGTCTCGATGTCGCCAGGCTACGCCTATGAGCGCGCGCCGGATCAGGAGCACTTCCTCAACCGTACCAAGACCAAGAAGCTATTCCGCGACGTCTTCGCGATGGGCAAGGGCAAGAAGTGGAACTTCATGCATTCCGGCCTGTTCCTGGACTTCCTCGCCGGCAACCAGGAATACGAGTGCACGCCGTGGGGCATGCCCGCGCGCAACATCTTCGGCTGGCAGAAGCCCTGCTATCTGCTCGGTGAAGGCTATGCGAAGACCTTCAAGGAGCTGATGGACACCACCGACTGGGACACCTACGGCACCGGCAAGTACGAAAAGTGCGCCGACTGCATGGCGCATTGCGGCTACGAGCCGACGGCGGCCACTGCTGCGCTCAACAACCCGCTGAAGGCGATGTGGGTGTCGCTGCGCGGCGTCAAGACCACGGGCCCGATGGCACCCGAGATCAACATGTCCAAGCAGCGCCCGGCGCAGTACATCTTCTCGGAGCAGG
Organism: Bradyrhizobium sp. AS23.2; assembly: GCF_001908185.1. Lineage (GTDB taxonomy): Bacteria > Pseudomonadota > Alphaproteobacteria > Rhizobiales > Xanthobacteraceae > Bradyrhizobium. The sequence goes on along the minus strand of NZ_LGHM01000069.1, from coordinate 4,421 downwards.
TCCAGAAGAAGCTCTCGGAGATCCGCAGCGACGAGGCTGCCGCCGCCGAGCAGAAGGCCGCTCAGAAGGCTTCGACCGCCGCTTAAGCGCACGAATCGGTACGAACGCAAGAGGCCCGGTCGCCATCGCGACCGGGCCTTTTCATTTGTTCAGCTGAAGCACTCGGGGGAAGGGCGGCGCGATACGCGAGCTGCGTCCCCTCCACTCTTTTGTTGGACCGAGCCGGGCAGCCCTCCTGCAAAAAAGTGAAAAACAACCCCGTGCAAAGTAGAAACGCGGCTGCCGAACGGCCTGATGTCAATACGGTTAAGCTATTGCTGCGTGAAGCGAATCAGCGGCAAACGGGCAACCGTCGCGGCCTCAGCATTTAGGGGCAGCCTTCGTGACAACAGTCAGAGACGAAGCCGATCGGAACAACCTGCAGAAATCGCTCAGGAACTACCGAATTACGGCGAGTGCATTTGATATCGATTGTCTTCCGGCCGCGAGTTGAGTGCAACGCCGAGATCATTGGCACGAATTTCGTATTTTACGAATCTCATTTGACGCGTCGGGCAAAACAGTGGCACTATGCCATGCTGGCCCCTTTCGAAGGCGGCACAACTCGTCGCCATACGCGACGCGGGCTGCCTGCTTTCCCGAAATCCAATGGCGAGCGATCCTCATTCCATGCTTGCTTCGTCAAAAATCGGAACTTGCGTAGCGCCCAAAGCCACTTGGCATTCAGAGATCGCTCCACAACAGACATTACGCATGCGGCCTAGAGAATATTCACAGCATCCGGATGAGCGCCATAAAGCTTTTCGAACTGCTTATTTGCCCATTCCGCATATTTGGCGGGAGGATTTTCCGTAAGCCACGAATAATCATATTTGAACGGGCCATTCTGAAGTATCCACTGCCGTGTCAAATCGTAGACAAGGTTATTGCCGTAAAACATGTTGAGCGTCTGGAACACCGACGCTTGATCCTTACCGGGAATATCTCGTGGATATATTCCCTCTTTGTCGCCACGGTCGGCATATATGGAAAGATGGCGCAAGAACATCTTTTGAACTTCATCAGATGTTCGAGGCCCTGCCATCCAAGCTCCAGCCCAGCAAAAGAACTCAGGATGAGCGAGCTTGTCGATCGAAAACGCAATGAAGTGCGATAGGACGACACGAACGGGAAGGTTAGCTACCCCGAAGGCGAAAGTCTCTTTTTCCGCCATCAACTCGGAAATCGCAGGCACTTTCTCCGGCCAACGCGCAACTTCCTCTAGCCCCCGAAGGGAATGGTCGTATTCACAAGCCGCCATAAGCGCTTCCGATACCGCGACGTATTCCTCACGGGAGTAGTTTTGAACTGCGGTCCACAATTCGGGAGATTGCTTGGCGGCCAGACACAAATTTCCAAAGCGAATTCCGGGATCGGTGTCGAGAATGAAGTTGTGAAAATCTTCTATATCGCACGGGAAACCCGCACTTGGATTGATAGCTAGATCGCAAATAAGAAGAAATAGACCAACGAGGGGATCCTCAATGCTATCCGGCCACTCGGCCCCGGTTAGCTTCAGGAAGACTCGGAATGCATCGCCGTAGATACCCTCGAAATAGCCTGCATCGCCAAGTGTGGCACAATCAAGCTTCTGGCTACCAAAAGCTAGGTATTGAAGCTGAATGAATCGCGCCTGCCCCTCGAATATGGCCCGGACTCCCACGGGACCGACGCGTATTGGCGTACCATAGTAAAAACCTTCGACTTGTTCAGAAGTTAGACGATCGAAATGCGATGCCCAGCGGGTAACGTCAGGAATATGAACATAATCAGGATCAACCGCGGTCGCGATTAACTCCAGCGCGAGCGTGTATGCGATCCGAAAGCTATGACCAACGCACTCAAAGTAGTGTTCTGCATTTATCTCGCGCGCTCGTTCCGGCTGCATGATGAACAGCTTAAAAAATTCAACATCAATCGCATTGTTTACAGCGGTGTTCGCGTTCCGAATACCTTCATCAGTCGACGGCGTCCCTGATCGAGCAGCGTCTTCAGCCCACTTTAACAACGATTTATTGAGGCCTGTGCGGCGGACTACTTCCTTCAGGGCATCAAGGTTCGCATGAGCCTGCGCAGGATAGCATAAGCTCACGATTAACCCGGTCGTTGAGCCGATATGTTGCCACCAATGGACAGTCTCATGCAGATAAGTGGAATAAGCGACAATGGTTTCGCCATCAACCTCCCCTCTCGGATAGACCCCGGATGGAACGGCATCGAGTAGTTGATGGATTCTCGGGCTCAGCCTAAGAACGAACTGCATAGTATTGTAAAGCCCGTGAGCGTTCAGGCACGCAGCGAACGTTGGCGGAGCCTCCAATACTGCTTCCGGCGAATTCATCAGATCGGAATTTGCGTCAGGCAATACGTTCATTTTGTTTCGCTCAAGGTTTAGTATACAAAGAGAGGGCATGGGTGATCGGCCGAAATGACGAGCATTAACTCGCTCTTTGCCCGACTAAGTGCAACATACAGCAGACAGCGCGCGTCAGGCCTGTCCGGAAATGACCTGGCGTCGCACGGCACCACGATGACGCTCTCACATTCCAAGCCCTTCGCTTTGTGAATGGTGCTGATTGCCCGCTCAGGCGGCTGGGGACGAGCGTATGCGCGCCGGTGAGCCAAGTCGGCTAAGCCATCTGCCGGATTTTCAAATTGTCCAAGCCTAACCGCATCCCAAAACTCGCGATGGCAATCTAGCTTTACGTTCCTAAAATGCGGCTCGGACTGAGAAAGCTCATGCAACCGAGCCAGCATTTTTGCGGCTCCCCTGTGATCAGGGGATTCCAACACAATTCTAGCAAGTTCCTGGATCATTGCAGGCTTACCTCGGGTACTCTTCGAGCAATGGTCGGCAATCTCCTTCCCTAGCCGCTGCCCGAATTCGGAGGGGCTGAAGCCAATCGCAACCGCATCCATGAATTTCATTATTGCTAACGCGACTTCGCCGGGAACGCTCGCTTTCTCTAGCTGATGAACAAAACTCTCCAACGCCGAACGCGTATATCCCTCCCACAGCAATATCCGGCGGTCGAAGAAACCCCTAAGCGCGCGTGCAGTCTCATTGTAGCGCGTCAAAACGAGCAACGAAGATTGTCGTTTCTCGAAAGCGTCAATGAGACGGCGGTCATTTGATCCGAGGCGATAGTCGAACGTCTTCTGGGCGATGTTCGTCGCTCTTACGACCTTCACACTGGATGGTGCAGTTCGCAGATCTACCTTGCCACCACTCTTAAGAGCTTCTCGGGCTTTTAGTGTCCATTTCCCAAGCTGCGGGCAGCCCTCCGTCCAGCGATGCGGATAATCCAGTTCATCAACTCTGTCCGCAGCCCCGACTAAGCTGTCCCATGAATATGAATTGGCTTCCTTGAATATCTTCTGCATGGGATCGGCGAAAACTCTCACGCGCGCACCGTTGACATACATCGACATCGTAATTGCGTGTTGGTCTGCGCTTGAATCTTGATGCTCGTCGCAGATAACGGTCGGATAGCGCCTAGCAACGGCCCGACCAATCATGGGGTAATGCTGAAGCAGTTGCGCAACCTTGCCCGCCAATTGTGCGTAGCCTTCTGCGCGTTGCCGTACCCATATCATAGGGTCCGCGGTAACGCCGATGCCAGTATGGTAAGCGGTCGCAAGCTGCGCAACGAGGCTATCTATCGTCCTGATTTCGGCGTGCGACGCGATCCCTCGGGTTCGCTTGGCGAAAACAGAGCAAGCTGCATGGGTGTGGGTTAAAATGAGGACCCTGTCTCGATTGGCCCCGGCGACTTCACTCACATAGTCGGAACCTTGGTGTGTCTTTCCACAGCCCGCAGGCGCCTCGACGACAACAAGCCGCGCATCGGATCTAAGCGCTTGTCGAACGGTGTCGTCGCTCACAAGGCAATATCCGAGACTTGTGAGAGCATCACAGCCTTGCGGACGGCGTTAGCGAATGGAAGAAGCTGCTCCTTCAGATGAGGCCACAAATCCATCGTGAAAACTTTGTTCGCTAGCTCCTGTCCACCACTGAAGCTCTTGAACCAATCCTGTGAATGAGACTGAAAATGCTTTTTCTCGCTTTCTTTCCCGGCTGGAATAGTGCCTGTTGCTGCCTCGATGATGGACTGCCGCAGGTTCGCCCCAGCCTTCTCTCTGAGGACGGCGAATTCTTTGCTTTCGGCGCCTAGACGTTCTTGCAAGCTTCGAAGCCGCCTCCCCGTTCTTTCGCCAGTTGGATCATTAATGAGTGCCTCGAACTGGGCTTCGGGCACTAAGCTTATGATATTTTCTTCTAGTCACGTGAATCTAAAGTTCGCCACATAATGTCTGCTGAGCTTTGTGACAGAAGCGTTTGACGGAAGCCAAGATCTGGTCTGCGGACTTGGTCCATTTGA
>NZ_LGHM01000068.1 GCF_001908185.1 Bradyrhizobium sp. AS23.2 | reverse complement strand
GTGATCCAGAACCATCCGAACCGCTCGGTCCCGGACCTCGGGTGAAAACTTGTTCGTCGTCTTGCTTGTCATGGCTCCATCCTCTCAGGAGTTGGAGCCTCCGGCAAACCCGGGACGGTTCACGTCCTGCGCCAACTTTCCTCATACTCTAATGCTTGAGGCTACCGCTCGATAAGCTTACGAACTCCCTGTTAATCGTTCAGCGGTGATGCCGATGGGCGTTTTTTTTTCTCCAAGAACTTACCCTCGCATTCCGCACTAATACCTCGATGTGAGAGTGGGGAACTCAGCGAAAATCTGCTGGGCTTGTTCGATAAGGGGAGCGCTCAGCACTGGGGAAAATAGAACGAGCACGGCGACGACGACGAGGAGTTTCACGGTAAGAGGCAAGGTTTGATCCTGGAGCTGCGTTGCCGCTTGGATGATGCCAACACCCAATCCGGCCACAAGAGCTGCTAGGAGTGGTGGCAAAACCCAAATCATGAATAGGACGAGGGATCGGCTCAAATGAGCGAGAATGCTGGCTTCGTCCATACTAACCTCCGGAGGTGGCGTAACTTAAGACCAACCCATGCATGAGCCGCGACCATCCGTCGATCGTGACGAACAGAAAGAGCTTAAAAGGAACAGATATCATTGTGGGCGACACCATTGACATGCCCATGGCCATCAAGATCGTCGTTACGATCAGATCAATCGTGATGAATGGAAGATAGAGTAGGAATCCGATTTCAAAGGCACGCTTCAGTTCCGAGATCAGAAAGGACGGTACAAGGATCGCAAAATCATCCGCTGTCGCCTTGCCGCGCATCTCCTCTGACCAGACATGTTCTGTGGAAGAGAGGAAAAACGTGCGCTGCTCCTCAGAGGTGAACTTTTTCAGGTGAGCGCGCAGCGGCTCGCTCCCCTCCTTGGCGGCTGTCGCCCAGTCATCGAGAGTTTGGTAGTGAAGTTGCGGGTCGGTAACGCGGTTGTAGATCTGCTCCAACACTGGAGCACCAATGAAGACGGTAAGAATCAATGCAGCACCATACAGAACGATGTTCGGAGGTATGGACTGGGTCCCGAGCGCGTTACGCACGAGGAAGAGAACGACGGACACCTTTAAGAACGCGGTCGTTGTAACGACTGCGAAAGCCAGCAGACCGAGACCGACTGTAAGTGCAAGAAGCGCAAGGATGCTCGGCTGAATGTCAGTCATTGACCGCCAACCTGCCACGTAGCCTGATAGCCAATTCCTCGCCGACACGCACGATGTCGCCGTGACCGATCAATCGACCATTGGCAACAATGTCGACCGGACCGTCAAGGGAGCGGCCAAGCTCGAACACATGCCCTTCGTTGATATTTCTCAACGTACCCAGCGGAATAGGCCAGCGGCCGCATTCGAACACAAGCGTAATCTCAATACTGTCGACGTCAGTTTCCGAGAGCGAGGTCGATGGCTGTGCTTGGGCTCGTGTCGTCATATATGCACTCTTTAAAGGGTGTGGTTGCAGGCGGAACGGCCCCCGCAGTATCAGCCTGTCGTGAGCAACCTCGGCCGGGGCCCACAATTTGCCGGCGGTGAGGATGACCTGGCCGCGTGCAAGGGGAATGACGTCCGGCACCAGCGCATCTCCGGCTTGTGCTTGGCGAACTAGCCCAACGGGCACGCACAGCGAGCCAATCTCTTCGGCAACCATGATAGGCAATTCCGGAGAAAGCTTGCGCATCTGTCGGGGCAATTGGCCAAGCAACTCGCCTAACGCACTGAATGCAGGCGCAACCGGACCGTCAAGAGACGAGAATAGGAAAAGGCGCGCCTTGCTCGTGAGCGACCCGTAGTCGATGTCGAGTTCCAGATAATGGCCTTGCGTCATTGCTTCGTCGACGCGGATAACTTGCAAATCCCGTGCTAACAAGTTCTCTAGTTGTGCGAGCCACGGTTCCAGCGCAAATTCGAGGACGAGAGAGCGGGCTGGATCCGAAGGTAAACTAAGGCCATGCTGTACTGTCGAGATCAGTGCCTCCGCCAGCGGGCGGGCCAACGACAGGACGGCCTTTTCGGCTCCGACGCGAAATAAGCAGTCAAGCATGGACGCGGCCGGTGGTTGTGCCTGCCAGACAAGCCGGTTCATACGCATCGATACCTGCATATCGCCAAGGCGGCTCTTCAGAACCGTGCGTCGAGCGGCGATCTCATTCAGCCACGAGACCACGGCATGCGACAATCTTACCGGGGGATCGAATAGTGCGGGTTCACCCTTATCCGCGCTCATTTCCACTGAACCGGAAGTTCGCTCCGGCATACGAGAAGCAGCCATTAGATTGAATCGCCGGGGATTGAATCGCCGTGGATTGAATCGCCGGCCGCCTGACTGCGCAATCCGCTCTTATACCGGAGCAAGACCTCATCGTCCGTTTCGATTTCAGCTGCGAACTCCGCACGAGCATTGGTCCTGCGCTGAACATCGCTCTCAATCTGCTGCCATTTCTGGCTCGCCGCCGAACGCTTGGCCCACACAGCCCGCATCTCAACCACCGCGGCCTGGGCGTGCTCTTGAGCGATGTGCGCCTGCTCAAGCGCCTGACGCGCCAATGCGATCTCGGCCGTGAGACGCCCAATGACGAGATGGCACCGACGATCGAGTTCGGTGACGCACATAGTATCAGACGATGCCAGTTCCAGATAAAGTTCAGCTTCGAGACTTGCGCGGCGTTTCTCGGCGCTTGCAAGATTCTTGGAGGCTCGCTCCACCGATTCAACCGCGATCTGGCGTTTGGCTTCCATATTGGATAATAGGCGAAGCGCGCTTCGCTCCCTCATGTCCTTCACGAACCGCAGTTTCGACGCTTGGATAGGATTCACTCGGTCAGAAGCGACATCCATGTGACCGTCTCCTCAAAAGTGGACGACTCATCCTGCCCCTGACGCAAGAAATTCCGCAACTCCTCGATTGAGGCGATTGCTCGGTCACTCAGCGGATCCCCCCCCTTGCTTGTATTCACCGACGTTGATTAAGAACTCGGCTTCATCATAGCGCGAGAGTAGATCTCGAAAGAAGGAGGCGGCCTTGCGATGTGGCACAGAGACGACCGCATCCATCACGCGACTTCGGCTCGATAGCACGTCGATGGCGGGGAAATGCTCTCGCGAGGCGAGTGCGCGTGAAAGGATGATATGACCATCGAGAATACCGCGTGACTCTTCGGCGATTGGATCGCCTGTGCCGTCACCTTCGACAAGCACGGTATAGAAGGCCGTGATCGAGCCGTGCTCGCCCATACCGGCACGCTCCAATAGACCCGGCAGCAGCGCAAAGACGGAGGGTGGGAAGCCGCGCCGCGTCGGAGGTTCTCCCGCGGCAAGGCCTATTTCACGCATCGCGCGGCTAAAGCGCGTCAGCGAATCCATCATGAGAACGACACGCAGTCCCTGATCACGAAAGTACTCGGCGAGAGCCGTCGCCATATGAGCACATTGGGCACGCTCCATTGCTGACCGGTCGGAAGTCTCAACGACAGCGATCGTACGACCGATCGCATCGCCAATATGGCGCTCAATGAATTCACGCACCTCACGACCGCGCTCTCCTATAAGCGCAACTACGATCACGTCGGCGGCCGCGCCTTTAACAATTTGCGACATCAGCGTCGACTTGCCGCAACCAGCGTCTCCATAGATCCCGATCCGCTGACCTTCGCCACACGTCAGAAGTCCATCTAGCACGCGGACACCGAGTGGAAAGGGCCGCTCGATGCCACGCCGCCTCATGGGGTTGGGTGCCCTGCCGCGGAGGGGACGAGTGTGAATCGTCTTTATTGGACCCTTCCCGTCGAGCGGACGGCCGAAGCTATCAATGACACGGCCAAGCAACTCGGGACCGACTGAAACTTCCTGCATTCGCCCGGTCGGCACCACTTCCGCGCGGTTAGACAGACCTACCATGTCGCCAATTGGCGTGAGTAATACCCCGTCGGGCAGCAGACCGATAACTTCCGCCTCAAGTGACCATCCCGTATTGTGATCCTGCAACAGACACAGTTCCCCAACACGGGCCCCCGGCAACACGGCATGGACCAAGGTGCCGACGGCCTTTGTGATCCGTCCGCGCAAGGCACGCGTATCGACATTCTTTGCTGTAGATCTCAAAGATGATAACGCCGCGTGCACAGCTCCTTCACCAGCCCCACCGACATGGCTTGTTTGTTGCGTGGTCACGGTTCGCCTTCCTGAGAAGACGGCCCAAGGCCCAGTCGCAATGTGCGGAGCTGCGCGGCAAGTCCTAGATCGACATTGCCTAACTCACTCCACAACACGCACTGATCCGGCGTCAGAGCTGGGTCCGAATCAATTCGAACTTTCGGTCGACCATGCGTTCCGTCGAACGCTGCAAACTCACGTATCAGTGCATCGGCGTTCACAGGAGACACATGTAGACACACTTCCGCGCTGCCATATCTTTGCTCGATGGCGTGACGAACGGACTTCACTAACATCTCGCCCGGATCGAAGGAGCCGACCAGGTCGTCTAAGATCTCCATGACGAGCCGTGGCAACTCCTGTTCTAGCACGGCTTTTCGCCGCGCCACCTCACAAGCAGCCCGGGCAACCAGCCGCGCCATTTCGTCTGAGCCTGCCTTCAGGCCTTCGGAGTGGCCGCGCGCCCGCTCGCGCTGATAAGCTTTCCTTGCCCAGCTGCGAACCTGCTGTAGATACTGCGCTGCTAGCGCGCGCGTCTGTACCGCATCGTACCAGATCCTAAGTTCCGACGCTGGTATGAGTGGACCCAGCGGACGTATCTGCGGGCGTTCTGGCAATGCTAGGTCATCCCAGGTCATGCGGGCCCTGTCTCCGCGGCCAGATGAGCCATCACCAGAGACAGCAATTGGCCTGCGGCCTTGTGGTGTTCGGCGGTTGGGCGCTCCGCGGCGGTCCCGACGGGCAAGCAGAGAAGCACGCGCGCGCGGTCAAGTTCCGACGCTTGTTGGAGCCAAGCGCCAAGGCAGGCATATCCGTCATGTTCAATCCCTCGCGAAAGTTGCTCTGGATCGACAATCGCTTCGGTTGCGACGGCACTGGATAGGTATCGAATAGCGAAAAAATGTGCTTCTGCACCGATATTTCCGATCAGAGGAGCAAGATCATGCTTTGACACCAACTTCAGCACCGAACGGGCATGCCAGATACTGCCGGCAAGTAGTGCCACGTGGCGCGGATCATGCCCCAGCAGAACACCCCTTCCCCAGTTACTTCCGTTCGAGACCAGTTCACTGCCTAGCAGTAAACCGGCTAGCCTTTCCTGCAGTCTGGGCGTTTTCTGCAACTGCAGCAGTGTGGAAGGCGACAGCGACGCATCAAGGTGCGCGGCAAAACGACTTGGATGGATCAAAGCAGTAAACTCGCGCGGGCGAACGGAGTGTAGGCTGAGTGAACGATTTGGTTCTGTGGATGTCATCAATACGGCCACTGCGTTCCGCCTATCTCGAATCCGAGTTTAGCTTTTCGCCGTCGGTTTGGACCGCGCGCGTACTCGCGCCTGCGCCGAGATTTGCCACTTTCCGAAAAGATTGACCGAGCTGGCGCACACGTGCGCTCAGCAGGACGTAAGATAGGACGCCGAACGCGGCGCCGGCCCCTCCGATACCAACCGCAAGAATGGGATCCGACACGAACTTGCCTGATTGACCCGAAGCAGCTGCTGGCGCAGACGACAGCTCATATTGAGCCCGCTCAACCGGCACGAACACGACCGCTACCTTGTCATATGATAGCCCTTCTATGCTGTTGGCGACGAGCATCTTGATCTGGGGTAGCAAAGCTGAGAGCTTCGCATTGGAATCATGTCGGATAAAGACCGAAGCCGAGGACGGCGTAGTATCTTGTCGCAAAAGGTCATTCTTCGGCAGAACAACGTGCACACGAGCGGAGAGAACCCCATCGATATCGTTTATCGTGCGCGACAACTCTTCGCTTAAAGCATAAACGTAGCGGGCGCGCTCCTCAACCGGGGAGGCAACCAGTCCCGATCCCCTGAACACGTCCCCAAGGCTCTTGAAAGATTGGCGCGGTAAGCCCTGGTCATTCAGCAGGTTGATCGAAAAGGCAAGTTGCTTTGCTTCGACTTGAATCGTGCTGGTACCATCCTTAGCGACAACACGGACGGCGTCGACACCCTTGCTAAGGAGAAGAGCAAGCATCTCGTTGGCTTCGCGCTCCCGAACTTTAGTATAGAGATCGGCCTTGCAACCGGCCAACGAGAGCAGAAGGGGAAATAGAACAAAAACATGAAACCACCTTGCCGCCAGCGCGCCGCAACCTTTCTTTCTCTGGGCCAAAACAGCCATCAACGCCCGCTTAGCCCGCTGATAGCAGCTTGTTCAGAGATGAACTTACGGCACCGGCGCTCTTGGAGACGAGCGAAACCTGAATGACACCATCGTAAGCACCCCGCAGATTCACCAGCGCCGATTGGAAATGATCCACGTCTTCCGGCTTGCCGACGGCGGCCGGCCCAAACTCGAGTTTCTTCGGACTAGCCGGCTCGCCACCGACAGCCGAAGGAAGTGCACTCGCAGGAAAAGGCTTGCCTCGGTGCATTGTAAAAAGATTCTGAAGGACGCGGTCGCCAAGCGGGCTTGAGTGCGTGACGGCACGTTGAACTTCCGAAACTGGCGGAGCCAACACGCTACCACTCACCGAAGAGGCCGCATCGTGGTTCGAAGCCGTCTGTGCAAGACTCTCATGAAACCTTGCCTGCGCTGATGAACAGGGCTCGGAAAGACATTCTGCAGGGTTGGCAGAGATCGGTATAAGACCAAACTTCGTGGATAAAATCATTGCTCTCACATGATGAGATTAGCTGTTCGTTGCCGTCGACGGCCCAGCACCCTTAGAGAAGCGAGCTGACAAAAAGCTGACAAGAATCACAAACACCGTCATTAAATTGCGCTCAGCTTCCAATTTGCGACGAATTTTCGACTTCAACTTTTCGGACCCTCAAGCGCCAAACACCGTTGATCCACATACGAGCCACGAGGCTGCACATCTTGAAGACAGTTCTATATGCTGGAGTTTTCATTTTCTTGGGTCTCGTTAGGACGCTCGGCGCTCCCCTGTCGCTGCCATCGACGCCCTATAGTTACACGGTTCTGGATCAGGACCTCGCGGCCGCACTGCAGGAATTCGGCAACAATTTGAATATCCGAGTCAATGTCAGCCCCGAGGTGAAGGGACGGATTCGGGGGCGAATGCCGGATCTCGCACCGCGAGAGTTCCTCGAACGTTTGACTGGTCTCTACAATCTTCAATGGTACTACGATGGACTTGTGCTTTACGTATCCGACGCCCACGAGGCGCAAAGCCGTCTGCTTGTCTTGAATCCGATCACTTTGAATGCGTTCAAGTCAGCACTGGATTCGCTTGACATCTCCGACGAGCGCTACGTCGTGAGGGCCGCACCGGGAGATGGTCTCGTCTTCGCTTCCGGCCCGCCCCGGTTTATCGCGCTCGTGGACGAAACGCTCAAAGGCCTAGTGGCGGAGGCACAGGCGCGGCCAAACCTCACAACCGTGGAAAAGCCGGCGCACGAGTCGGTTTTGATGTTGTTTCGAGGAGCTTCAAGTACGGTCATTCGTGGTGGACGACCTGAGGGCCCTCTTTCATCCGCGGCACCGCAACAAGACAGCGTGGTTCACGCGCCTGCTCCAGGTCAGAGATAAGTTGCCCCCGGGTTGACTTGCGAAGGAGCTCAGTGCGCTCGCCGTATGCTCTGTCAGCCTTTCGGAGCTAATGCTGGGTGCATGAGAGCGCGAATGCTAACGCAACACTATCGACGATCTCAACGTCGCCGGCTGCTGATAGGGATGCTCGGAATCCATGTCATCCAGGAGAAGACCGCGTGGTTATTCAGATCGTGAACTCAGCGCCGGTCGCTGCCGGCAGACGGCTCTGATTCCACCACGCTGGATGGAGCCGACACTAACAGTCCTGTGGCGGAGGCGCTGGCGTGCCGACGGTCCAGCTGATCGGCCATGGGACGCCGCGAAATCATGCAGGCGTTTTTGCGCGAACCGGCGAATGCGAGTGATCCACCGAGTTCTTGATGCTACCGATGTGCCGCGGCAGGATGCGCGCGACTGAGTGCAATAAATCGAGCGCAATGAGCGTCGTCAGCTTCTCGAAAGCTAGTCAATCCTACATAAGGAGGAGAAATATAGACGACGATGTTGCTTTGAAATTCTAGCGGAACTGACGGCTGGGGACGCACTGAGTAACCGGGGCAACTGATCGGAGCTGTTGGACTCTGCCCATCGATACGACTTCGTCGCGATCTCGGGCTGCACCACATGACCGGTTGTGGCGCAATCTCACACCATAGGATGTATAATGTCACTCACCAACCCATCGCTAGCCCTTACCTCAACCGCGGCTTTCTCAGGGCTTGCTTCCGGGCTACCGTCGGCGCAGGAGCTTTCCAGCTTCGAGACGATGCTGGCAAATTACTCCTTGAAGGATACCGTCGGCCATCAATCCGCGCCACAGGATCTGGCGTCGGCAGAGTCGGCTAAACAATTAGCGCAGGGACTCACGCAGGAGGTGCGGGATATCCTACCACCAGATCTCAGGGCCGCACTGATTGCATTTGGGCAGGCTTCGGAGCTACCCTCTGCGGGCAGCCCTGCTGCGAGCTCCGCTGCGACTGCAACCGCGCCAGTACCCAGCTCAAGGATCACATGGAACGGCGGCACGCTGACTGATGCCGAGTTGCGGATTGTGTCGGTGCTGAACCGCCACAAAGACAAATGCCCGCTCGATTGGAAGTCCCTCGGAGATTTGCCCAACGATCCCTCGACACCGCCGGATCTAAAGGCGGCGATCGAGGCGCTGCAGCAGGACCCGGAGCTCTTCTATGCAATAGGCTCGCAAGGCGACGGCCGCTGCGGCGGAAAGATCAAGGCAGGTGATCTCTCCGGCTTTTCCAACTATCACTCACAGGTTGCCGCATTCCAGGGACAGCAGGCGCAGAGCTACGAGCATACCTACATTCCATCGGACGGCGCCGGAAATGACCAGCCATCGGTCATGACCCAGACTGATGCATTGCGCGAGCTTTATCTGTATTCCGTTAACCTGCCCAAGAACCTGAGCCTAGCCGTTTTTAAGCAGATCGTCGATGGCGAGGCCAAAACCGGCAAATCCCCCCCCTCAGGTTCTCGCGGCGGCGCAATACTTCCTCAGCCATCCCGACGAATGGAAAAAGCTGTGCGCCGGCTCGGGAGATAAAGTTCACAAAGAGGACTTCTTGCAGGTTGCTTCATCATCAATGAAGCTGACGCGAGCCGAGCTGGATACGTTAGACACGATCAACAAGAACCAAGGAGCTTTTTTCGAGAAGAGTGACCTGACCCGGGACAAGCTGGCGAGCATGGTCGATGATAAGAGTCTCGCGCCTGACGTGAGAAAGGCGGCCTCCCAGCTGCTTTCGGATCCTCTCATCTTCGGCCTAATGAACAATGCGATCACCGGCTATCATACCCACCACAAGTTCTTCGACTTCGGCGGAGGCCATACCGTCGATTCCGGCAACATCAGCAACAACGATTTCAAGCAGTTGTTCAACAACATGTCAGCTGCAAACCGAACAGCTCACCAGCTGAAGACGCATGTCGCTCAAACGGCTGCCGAGCAGTCTGCTGTCGCGGACATGATGATGGGCATGAAGGACCAGCCCGACATCAAATCACCCACGAAAAACGGAGGCGCCTTCATGCACGCGCTTGACGACGTGCTTAAGGTGGGTTCGAACGTGCTCGACTGGGCTGCGACGGCAGTTGGTGTACTTGGCTTCATCCCAGGCTTGGGCGAATTGGCCGATCTCGCGTCAATGGTGCTCGAGAGCGAGGCGCAAGCAGCAAATCTTCTGCACACCGCCATCACAAGTGGCAACATAAAGCAAGCATTGGAAGAAGCAGGTCTCAGCCTTGCGGCGCAGGCGGTCGGCTGTATCGCCGGTCCAGAGGTCAAAATAGCTATGCGCGAAGGCTTGGCGAAGCAAGCAATTCAAGAAGCCGCGACGGCTGGCATCAGCCTGCCGGTTTCGGTGGCGCAGTCTTACGCGGAGAACTATTTGAACGACCTAAACGGGCGCATTGCGTCCGGGGGCATGCAAGCTGCAGGCGTTTACAGTTCGTGAGAGTGAGGCGTCGGCCTCAGATCACGCCTGAGAAGCTAGGCGAGCTTGCGCGGCCTCCGCGAGGTTGGCACCCCACCGCCAACCGATAGGTCGCGCAAGCTTTGCCAGCATGTTGGAGCTTCTCGCGCGCACCGCCGATGACTTTGTTTAGTGGGTTCACGCCTCGTAGTTCATCTCCCGCTGTACTCGACCACTCGTGTCAGGATCAGCCTCAAATGCAGTCCGTCGTTGGCACCAATACCAGTTCGTTTGATGATCAACGAGGCCGCACAGCTCAAGCGGCCCTAAAGATGGTTTTCGTTGGCACGAACTATCTGATCTCCACCTTTTGGGCGCGTTCTCACGTCGGATTCAATCCGGCAAAACCGACTAATTTTCTGAAACTCGTCAGCTTGTCGAAAGCTAATGCCCGCACGATGGAATCGCGGAGACTGCCTCCCTTGGCATGATCGAATCAACATAGGAGAACCCGATGCGTATTCCGAGTTCAAACGCCACTGCGCGCGTTGATTCCGGCCTCCATGCGGCTCGTAGCAACAAAAAAGGGGCGCACACACGTGACCCGCATGACGATCATAACCGGTCGGCTAGTGCAAGCAATCCTGTCAACGGCACGTCTAATCCAGACAGTAGCTCGCAGGATGCCGCTTTGCGCCAAGCGTTCAACGTCGCTCTCGGAGCCGCGGCTTTCCAACTTGCAAACGGTGCAATGGCCCGTTTGGAAGATACCATGGCCGAGACAGAGGGGAATTCCTGACGTCGCACGTTGCGCCGTCCGGAAACAGGAGCCGCTCATAGCGGCAACATTCTAAAGAGGAGAAATAACATGCCTTTTAACGTTGGTGCATCTCATACGTCGATTGCAACCGGGGCGGCTGGCGCTGTCGCTGCGGCAGCTGGCGCCGGGGCTGCTGACGTGGCCTCAGAGGCCGCATTCCAAAGGCAGCTCGCCGCCCTGACTGCCTCTAGCACGCTGGCTGCTGAGAGGGATGTGGAACTTCGCGTCGTTTCAACCAACCTCACGACCATCAAGAAAGTAGCCGACGAGCGGGTGCAGTAACGGCTGAGGTGGGACGACGCTGTCGTCCCACCTCTCGCTCCTGGGTAATCGATGAAGCCGCGATGAGCCGTACGGCTTTTGCCATACGGCAGCCTTCGCTGTTCGGGAGGCTTTCGACTGTGAATGAACCAAACTCCGTGCATTTCGAAGTGCTGTCGGGGCTTTACTCCCGGCTAACCGGCAAAGTGGGCATGGGATCGACCCTGATTGGTAGCGGCCTGGATGCTGATTTGGTCTTCATCGAACAAGGCCTCGCACGCCATCACGTTCGTATCACCCCAAATTGCAACTCGATCCAAATCGAGCCTCTTACTGGAGAAGTCAGGGTCGAGGGGCACGAGAATACTTCCACGAACGAGCACGTTATTGCCCCTCTTCCCGCCGTCATTCACACGGGCGAGATGTCCATTCGCTGGTCTATACAGGATTCTAAGCAAGCTGGCTCTATCGGACGCCGGCTCGGATCGACCGCCGTACTCGCCTCGGTCCTGATCAGCTCTGTCGCGGTCGGTGCAGCCTCAACCAGTTTGGTCCAGACGGACAGCGCTGTTGCCTTGAACGTCGACTTGCCCCGTGCTGTGAAAGTTGCGCCCAAGCTGGCGCCCAACGCTCCTGATGCATTGACAACCGATTCAGCTGCCGAACGGCTGCAAGAGGAAGTTGATAGAGCGGGCCTTTTCAATATCAAAGTCAGATCTGAGCCGGGTGTTGTCGCTGCTGACGGCACGGTGACGCCCGTCTCGCTCTCTAAATGGCGGGAAGTCCAGGAACGGTTCGATCACGATCGTAAGGGCGCATATGTTCTCGTCAATGCAGTAGCCATCAAGGAGGAGAAGACGCCACCCTCAATTGCTGTCGAGGCCGTTTGGCGCGGAAGTGACCCGTATCTGGTCATCGCTGGTCAAAAGTATTTCGTGGGCGCCCTGTTGAACAATGGCTTGACCGTCAATGAGATTGGGGAACGACGTGTGCTGCTGAGCCGGAATGGTCGGCTTGTTGCTCTCCCCTATTAGGGTTTCAGTCGCGGCTAAGAAGGAAAGTGTCATGACTAGGCTGCCCCAGCGGTCGGTAGAACCTTGGGCCTCGTTCCGAGGGCCGAACGTTGACAATCACACACCTACCACCACGCCGACCATTCCTAAAGCCGAGGGCAGCGAAATCGAGAGAACGCATGCAAATGGCGGGAAGAGCCACACTATTTTCCAGGATACGGACCAGCAAGATGTGGCTGTTGGCGCCACGATCGAGACCGCGCTGGAGCTTAACTCAGTCCATCCAGTTTCACGCATCAATGTCAACGAGGCGCGCACCCAGATCGGTGAGATCAAGCCAGGCCCAGAAATTGCTTGCCTTAACGGCCCCACTCTCGCGGATAACCTGCTCTCCTTCGTCACGCCGCGCCTACGTCACTCGGATGTTCTGCGCCCAGAGAAACAGGGCGTGCTTCTGGAACGTTTGGCGGATGCGCTATCGGCCGCGCCAGATGGTTGGGCGTCACGTGAAGACATGGAGATTCTGCAGCTGGAGCTGCGGCGGTTAATCCTGCTCCGGCAGAATCACAACGGCTTGATCAAAGGCTAGCGATGGCCGAGCTTGACGAAGAGCAACACCTCACACCGCCGCCGCCAAACGTTTCAAAAGCCGGTGAGGTCTTGCTAATCTCTAGGACGGAGCGTGATTTGCTCTGCGCGCTTTCCTATATCCATCTTGAATGCGGTCAGAGCGCACAGAGCCTGGCTCTCCTGCGAATCGCAGCTCACGAACATTCTCAAAACGTCGAGCTGCTCCGCATTCTGGTCTACGCTCTCATCTCTGAGGGCCACGGTGACAAAGCACTGGCGGCTTTGGATAGACTGGACAAACTTGACGAACAACCGTCTTCGCGTCTGCCTTTGATGGTCTTGCGCAGCCACGCGCTGCGTCAGGCCGGCCGCATGGCCGAGGCGCGAGCAATCTTTAAAAGCTATGTTTCATTGCGGAGCAGCGCAGCTCCAATCAAACGATAATAAGCTTCTCATGGAAAACATCCTACGTCGTCTCATCGAGCGCGCACCGACTAACCCAGATTTGATGGTCGCGTTGATGCTTCTTCTGGCGATCGGAATGATGATCATGCCGATCCCGATCGTAGTGATCGACATGTTGATCGGGTTCAACCTCGGTTTTGCCGTACTGCTGCTGATGGTAGCCCTGCATCTGAAGACGCCACTTGACTTTTCGTCGTTGCCGGGCGTCATCCTTATCTCCACCGTCTTTCGCCTGGCTCTTACCGTCGCAACGACGCGGTTGATTCTCTCTGAGGGTGATGCCGGCAGCATCATCCACACGTTTGGCGATTTCGTCATATCAGGCAATATCGCTGTCGGACTCGTCATATTCCTAATTGTGACCATGGTTCAGTTCATGGTTCTCGCCAAGGGCGCCGAACGGGTCGCAGAAGTGTCGGCTCGCTTCACGCTTGACGCGCTGCCGGGCAAACAGATGGCGATCGACGCGGAGCTGCGCAACGGGCACATCGATCAGCACGAAGCTCGTCGTCGGCGGGCCGCACTGGAGCAAGAAAGCCAACTTCACGGTGCCATGGACGGCGCTATGAAATTCGTGAAAGGCGACGCCATCGCCGGGCTCATAGTCATCGGCATTAATATGCTGGGCGGCATCACAATCGGCTTGCTCTCCAAGAGCATGCCCCTTGAGGAGGCGCTCCACCAATACACCATCCTGACCATAGGTGACGCACTAATTTCGCAGATTCCGGCTCTACTGCTGTCGATTACAGCAGCAACCATTGTCACCCGTGTCAATGGCCCTTCCAGGCTGAAGCTTGGTGCCGATATCGTCAGCCAACTGACGGCCAGCACACAAGCGCTACGGTTGGCCGCCGGCGTCTTAATTGCGATGGGGCTCGTTCCGGGCTTCCCTTTGCCTCCGTTCATCATGCTTGCCGCACTCTTCGGCGCAGCAAGCTTTGTCAAGGTTGGTGTGCACGCCGGCGAGACCGCTGCCAAGGCAGGGGCCAGTAGCACCGGTTCGCCTCCAGCTCCATCACAGGCTCAGAGTCAAACCGTGCCTGCAGAAGCACTTCCGATCACGGTATTCCTCGCACCAAACCTGACACATGGAGTCGACAAAGACGAACTCGAGCAGTCCATCGGACGGGTTTCGGCACTGGTCTCATCTGATCTTGGTATCACAATTCCACGCATTCCGGCCCAAGCCGACCACCACTTAGCTGAATCGGAATTCAGGGTAGATGTTGAGGGAGTGCCCGTCGGACGGGATTTTGTTGAGCCGATGCAACTCATGCTCAACGACGACGTGGCGAACATTGAATTGAGCGGCATCCCCTTTCGCCAAGACTTAGAGACAAATCGGATCTGGATCGAAAAAGGTCATGCGCCGTCTCTTAATGCAGCCGGCATAGGGCATCACCGTGCGAGCGAAGTCATCGCCTTGCGCGTGCAGTCGACATTGAGACGCTATGCACAGCGCCTGGTGGGCATTCAGGAGACCCGACAATTGCTGGGCCGGATGGAGCTGGAATATGCCGATCTGGTGAAGGAGGTGCTGCGCACGACACCGGTGCCCCGGATTGCGGATGTCCTGCGCCGCTTACTGGATGAGGGCATCCCCATTCGCAACACTCGCTTAGTCCTGGAGGCGCTGGCAGAATGGAGCGAGCGCGAACAAAATGTTGTCCTGCTCACCGAATATGTTCGCTCCGGGCTGAAGCGCCAGATCTGTCATCGCTATGCCAACGCCCACCGCGTTGTGGCTGCCTTTATAATAGAGCGCGAAACCGAGGATATCGTACGCGGTGCGGTGCGCGACACCGCAGTTGGTCCCTACCTCGTTTTTGCGGACCGCGAGAGCGAGATGCTGCTTTCACAATTTCGGCAGATTCATTCGAGCATCGCACGCGGTCAGAGCCAGCCCGTCATTCTGGGTTCAATGGATATCCGGCGTTTCGTCCGTGGTTTTCTCATCCGCAACGGCATCGATCTGCCGGTTCTGTCCTATCAGGATCTCGCCTCGGATTTCACGGTCCAGCCGATTGGATCCGTCAAGCTCGCGGCCGGGACGGGCAAGGCTCCTTCAGCAGAGCGTCGTGACTCAATCGCCGCAGCCGACCAAAAGGACAGCAATTAAGCCTGGGGCAATAATATGAACTCATATGAGCCAAGTACCGAGCGCCGGTTGTGCTCCTTCGGTCCGAACTTGCTCTGGCCTTCTCGCTATGCTCGCCATTCTGCTGCTAGGTGGTTGCGCCAGTTGGGATAAGCCGGGACTTGAGCAGACGGCCACACCAGAGTCGTTAGGCGCTAGGGACGTCGATCCTGCTATGCGCGAGCGCATTGCATACGTCCTCCGTCCGGATGCTGACGAGCAGACTTTGCGCGAAGCACTCAAGCAACGACCCGGCAACGTAAATGCGGCAATCCCTCTTGCGCGGGCCCTGCTTGCGCGCAACTGCCCGGATGAGGCGCTTGAGCGTAAGCGTCGTTCCGCTCCTACCTTCTCGCGGCACACGGGATAGGCGAGTTTCACGATCTCTTTGAAGGGATCGGCTTGTGTCTATGCTTGACCATACGCTTAAGTCGGACGTGACGGCGCGCCGGCTGGAAGTGATCACGGAGACGGGACGCCGTCGTTGGTTCTCCAAGGACGACAAGGCCCGG
>NZ_LGHM01000067.1 GCF_001908185.1 Bradyrhizobium sp. AS23.2 | reverse complement strand
CGACCGACTCTGCGGGTTTCGGCCGCCGTTCGATGTCTGCTCTTCTCCGAAACCGACCAGGTTACTGCGCGGCAACGAAATGACGCGAAGGGCCACTACCGGACTCATGCATCGCAGCAAAGAGCAGGCTATACTCGATCACCTCGTCGGCGCGGGCGAGCAGTGTCGAGGGAATGTCAACGCCGAGCGACCTGGCGGTTTTTATATTGATCGCGAACTCAAATTTGATCGGCTGTTCGACGGGTAGTCGCGCGTAGACACTCTCACCTGCGCGGCCAGCTTAACGACGCAGCCAATCAAGGGGAATTGGCTCGTCCAGGCGGTGGTGAGCATTAGCCTTAAAAATCTTAAAACACTCCTCTTGGAAGCGCGCAATAGCAGGCGACAAATCGACTGCGTTCACTGAAATAGTTCCTGTGCTGGTGTTATACGAGAACCGGGATCTCGCCGATTTCAAGATGGCCCAAAATTTCGTATTCTGATCAGCGAACTTAGGATTTAACAGCACTATTCCGGTCGCGTATGCGTCGCTTGCGTAAGGCACCAAAAAGGTGAAATCCGCCGGCTCGTTTGAATCCGCCCATGCTGTAAAATTAAAATTGGTAGGTTTGGCTTCAGGGCGCCCAGTAGTCGAGCGGGGATCAGAAATTCTAATAAAGGCCATGTACGTCATTGTGGCGTCGGAACACCTGACGGCAAGATTCCCCGTGTCGGAGTGAAGCGTGATCACAGAGTCCTTCTTGGTGATAGTCCAATCACCAAAGCGGCCTAAAGTGACAGAGCCTTTCGGCGCCCACGCTTGTGAATCTAATGGATTTGCAGGCTTCACTGTGACGTCGCCTGTAACCTCTCTGCTGGAGCCCGGTCGTTCGGATTTCTCCTTAGGCCACTCCAACAATGATTTCGAAAGCCCAGGCTTGCCCGCGTACCAGCATTTTCGTCCATCGACGAGTCGATAGGACCACCATTGTCCGTGAGTATCTGAAGGCACCGCGACACTGCATTGTTGTTTCGCCTGCGCGGTTGTCATCCCAATCGACGACAGCGCGGCAATGCATGCCGCCAGAACAATGGATGGAAGCGGCTTCCCAATTTTGAGCGCTGAGACACTACCTCGTTGATGCAACAGACTTAAAGCGTGTTGATCAGTCATCGCGTCTTACTCACTGAACTCAATTGCCGCGGAGCGAGAAGATAAGAAAATCAAGCCTCTTTTTCGAGACATCCCGATCAATCTTGTCCATATGGAACCTGAGCGCATGGAGGGGGCGGTCAAAGGTCTTTTTGGGAGGGGGCCGCCGTTGATTGGTTTCATCGATCTCAGCGTACCGGAGATCAAAGCCCGCGTGCTCTGCGTTCGCGCACGCGAAGGTCGCGCAATGCGCCACGCTCGTTCCACTTAACCCAGGGGCCAAGTTCCGAAGCGAAGCGCCGCGCTAAGAGACTTCTGCTGGATTGCGGGATTACGATCCGGCCGATGTCTCTTGTGGGTCATTCGCGACTGGGGCGAGCCAGCAGCGAGTCCGGTCACGTCCGCTGTGCCGCCGAAAGCGGAAGTAAATTCAGAGCATTAGCGACATACCGACTGACCATTGATGGCGCTGCCCAAGACGTGATTCAAGCTCCGAACCGGAGCCTCGAATCATGCGCTACGAACTCAGCGACGCTGAATGGACCGCCATCAAACCTATGCTACCGAACAAACCGCGTGGTGTTCGGCGTGTAAATGACCATCGTGTGCTCAATGGGATCTTTTGGATCCTGCGTTCAGGTGCGCCGTGGCGCGACCTGCCGGAGAACTACGGTCCCCGCACCACTTGTTACAATCGTTTCGTTCGGTGGCGGCGGGCTGGCGTCTGGGACCAGATCATGGACGCACTGGCCGCCGGTCATGACGCGGCGGTGCAAATGATCGATACCTCCGTCGTGCGCGTGCACCAGCACGGAGCCTGTATCGCGGACAACAATCAGCAAGATATGGGTCGCTCACGAGGTGGCCTGACCAGCAAGATTCACGCGGTGGTGGACACCAATGGCCTGCCAGTCCATCTCGCTCTCACGCCGGGTGAGGCGCATGACAATCGGCTGTGTTCAGCTCTCCTCAGCGCCTTGCTTCCACAAACGATGTTGCTTGCGGATCGCGGATACGATGCAGACTGGATCAGGGAGCTTGCCCGCCAGCAAGGAGCTTGGGCGACCCTGGAGCTTATCAAGATTGGCGCAACCGATGCTGTCGAAGTTTGGGCAATATTGCTTCTCTATTGAAAAATTGGCCTATCGCGCATTCGACGAACGTTTGGTTTCCATCCGGATAGCCCAACGGTCATATAGGATGAGGACGACGCCCTAAGAGATTAAAACGGCGCGGCAAATCATGGCCTTCGCAAATTGTTGCAATCTTCTGGGCTCTATCTAAACTCAGTTTCGATCTCGGCCCGGACTGCGCACGGAGCGTCAGCCTGGTAAACACCTTCGGTGTTTGAGCGGCGATGCGGCGCTGGATAACCCGACTATTTCGGAAGAAAGCGGTACTCGCGGACGCGGCGCTCTACATACTTTGCGCCCTGACGTCGTCCGGCGCGCTGGCCTACACAGAGAACAACGGCGTAGCGCATTGTCTGAGCGAGGCAGGCAGCCCTGCTCGTGCGCATACGGTCCAGACTGAATCGAGCCATTTTCGCTCGGACGGAACTTGGCTCGAGCATCACAGCAACGGGACACAGCAGAATTACGACGGCAAGGTCGTGGCGGACAATTGCTGCCGCGTCCTTTGCATCTCGGCGATCACTCCTGTCGCGCCCCTTCCCACGCCGGAGCTTGGCGCTTCGCGGCATTTTGCGCCAGTGCAAGAGCCCCCGACAATTGGCGCCGGCGCGCGCTTGTACGCGCATAAAGGAGAAGAACACTTCTCGGCGGGCGAGCCGGGCGATCCGAATAAGCCGTTACGCGTCGTGGAAATCACGATGCGGGAAAATCACAGCAGGATGTCCTACCACCCGAACGTACTTGAGGTGAAGCGCGGCGAGCAAATCAAGTTCGTCATCACTAACGCGGGTCTTCTTGCGCATGAATTCATATTAGCCGACACCGCGGACAATCTAAAGCATGCGGCGTTGATGAAGAAATACCCGGACATGGAGCATGATGATCCGAACGGCAAGACCGTCCAGCCCGGTGCGAAAGCCGAATTGCTCTGGCGCTTTACGAAAACTGGGACGTTCGAGTTCTCCTGCCTCATTCCCGGCCACCGCGAGGCCGGAATGGTTGGCACCGTCACCGTGAAGTGATGCTCAAAAGAGACGTCATGAACGACCGCTTCCTCGTCCGCGCCGCGCTCGTCTTAATGTTCGGCCTCCCGCCGTTGGCGAGTGCGCAATCTGATGATTTTGTGAAAGGCCTCGTGATCAAGATCGATGAGTCTGCCGGGAAGATCATCATCAAGCACGGGCCGCTCAAGAAGTTCGACATGGACGAGGGGATGACGATGGTCTTTCGTGCTGCCAATCCCGCCATGCTCAAAGCCGTCAAGCCGGGCGACAAGGTGCACTTCGTGCCCGACCGCATCAACGGCCAGTTCACGATCACGAAGATCGAAAAAGCCAAGTGAAAACAGAACCGGTCAACGAACGGTCACAACCGCATGTCGCCCGTCAGGCTCGCCTGGAGTTATAAAGCGGAGCGAAAAAGGAGCGCGGCATACCAGCCATAAACGACACTCTCGAAATCGCAGTTTACGCTTACCGCATCTGCCGCGCCGCCGAAGAGCAAGAAATCCCACTTTCGCCGGGTAATTATATCAAACGTGTCACGCCGGCCGTTCACCATGCCTCCATCCTCACCAGCATGTTGTTGTCATACCCGGTGCCTTGCAGCCAGAATCGGATAGGGTCGCCCGCGTGGGCTCGGGCGCCGTTAGCGGAATCGGCCAAACGAAAGCCGGTGGTTCTGGCAGGAAACAGGCCGGGGATCTCCTCATGCGTAACGATGAGCACCCTCGGGTATACGGCCCGCACAATCCCTCGCCCCTCCCATAGCTGTTCGCCGGAGCGGGCCCCTGCAAAGCAGGCCTCGCGCTCGCGTGTGAGCTGCTCTACCTGCGCTTGCACTGTCTTGACCTCGCTGTCGCGCGTGGCCAGACGGTGACCCCAAGCGACGTAGCCAAAGCCGAGACCGACCGCCAGGGCCAAGTTCACGAGAATGGCGACCTGCCACATCCGAATCACCAAGATCCTCCGATCTGATCAGTGCACATGGTCATCGGGGAGCGCCGGTGGGGACTTCTCCTCATTGAGCCTCTCCACCTGGGCTTGAACTGCGTCGGCATCCGGCAAGCCCGTTTGGTCGCTCCGCCAAATTGCCCGGATATATCCCTGCCGGTCGATCAGGAATTCCGCATGCGCGGCGCCGGGCGCGAACAAGCGGTACGCGGCGGCGATCTCCTCATTTCCGTCGGTCACAACCGGGAACAGCACCGGAGGCCTCTCGCTGAGCTCGGCGATCGCTTCGGGCGAACTCTGAGGCGGCACCGCAACGACCTCCGCGCCCAGAACCGAAAGAGTTCCATATTGTCTCGCGAGTTCGGTCATCCGCGCGCGCGAGCCAGGCAGTTCGTAGAGCACCAGCAGAACCATCCGCCTGCCTCTCAACTCGCGAAGGGTTATTGGCGTTAGAGGCCCGACGGAGATGGTCACGTCGGGCGCCGCCAACCAAGCGTTGTTCGGTTGCACCACGGCTCCGATCCGCGAAGTCCCGGATGAGTAGAAGCCGCTGATGGTGAGCGCGCGGAGAAAATTGATCAGGTGCCAGCGCTGCGCTTCTTGAAGCTGGCTCCCAAATTCCGGCATCCCGCGGTTGGGTTGTCCATGCGTAATCAGCCAGAAAAGGTCGCCCGCGGATCGCCGCGCCGTTTCGGAAGCGAGCAGATCGACGGCGCTTCCCCACCCCCTCGGCGTCGCGCGGTCAGGCGTCGGCGTCCCGTGGCAGGACGCGCAATGCGCCTGGTAGAGTGCCATCCCCTCTGCAATCGAGCCCGCCGTATACGACAACGGCGAGCGCACGAACGAGGTCGGATAAGCTTGGACCATCAATGGCTGAAGGCCGATTGCGGCGCCGGTTGCAGCCAGGGCGAAAAGTGTCCCCAACAGAGGGATGGGTCGCCGGCGCACGAGAAACGCGACAGCTAGAATCGTCAGGCCGGAAACCGCTAGTACAGACGCGATCGGCAATTGCGCCGGACGATGCAAGACCGGAACTTCAGACAAGGCGTCGAGCGAGATTCGAACCGGCCAGGGCCATACAGGATCGTCGTGAAGCGCAGGCGTGGTCACCGTCATAGCCGTGGCGAGGCCGAGCACGACCAGCACCAGACCCGCCTCGATCGCGATGAACAATGCCATGCGGCGCGCCGCCGCGGACGACTTTGCCGCAGCTGGGCTCGACAACGTAGGCAGCATCGCACGGCTTGCGGCGGCTAGGAGAAGCGCAAGAACGAGAACAGCAAACTTGGCGAGAAGCAGGCAGCCATGTGTCGTCCCAACCAAGCCGGCGACGCTTCCAACCAGGAGCCAAGCGCTCGTGATACCCGAACCGCCAAGAATGAGCACCGTGATGAGCGCGACGCGGGAAAAGCGCTGCATGGTCCGCACCGCGTAGGGATCAGGAGCGGCTGCATTCTGGCTGGCGCCATACAGAAGGAGCGCGAGCGGCGGCAGGCCGCCCACCCAGACGCCCGCGCCCAGCAGGTGTGCCATGTCGATGGCCTGAGGCCATGGGCTTTCCGAGCTTGCGGCCACATGGCCCGAACTCCCGAGAAGAACCAGAGCGAGTGCGGCCAGCAAAAAGGCTTCGCCCCGCGCGGCGATCCAGTCTTGTCGGGCAGAAACGTCGCCGTCCAGGAAGAGAAAGGCCGCCAACACGATCAGCAGGCCGTGACGCACCGCCCACAGGAATCCCGCCCGTGTCTCCAACATGGCGTGCCAGATAGCTCGCGGCTCGAGCGCAGCCTCGGGGCGGCCCTCAAACACCCCAGCCTCTGCAGCCAACACAGCGGCGCCCGACGCCAGCGCCACGATTACATACCATCGCGCCCAGCACAGAACGCGCTGCTCCCAATGGCGCATGAAGTCGGTCGCAGGCCGTCCAGCAAGCAGCAGCAGGAAGAAGGCGCCCGTGAGGAGGACGCTTTGAGCCAGATGCACCCACTGGGCGCCGAACAACAGCGTGGTCATTCGACCCGGAACGTGAAACGCCCTTCGGTCACATGACCATCGACGGAGAGCACCCGCCAGATCACCGTGTAGGCGCCGTGTTCAAGCGGCAGCAATGTCGCCCGCAGGAGGAGGGGATTTGAAGCGTCAACGTGGGAGTCCTCTCGATCGACCTGAGCGCCATGTTCATCCTTGACCCGAACGGTGCTGTAGGTCGGCTCCAGGCGCTCGGTAAAGTAGAGCTTGACCTCGCTCGGAGGCCGTTTGAGTTTGCTTTCGACCGGCGGCTCCGCCCGCTGAAGCCCACTATGTGCAAGCGCGAGACCGACGCCGAGCACCCCGGCGACAAGCACAAGGAATAATCCTCGCGCGCATGTCGGGATTCTCATCGCCGTGATCCACGCCGCTCAGCCGACGCCTGCTCTCGCCTTGTAGTACGCGATGAGCTCGCGCGTGGGCAGCCAGAACAGATCATAGAGTCCGCCTGCACCGTCCTTGCCGCCTGAGATCAGGTCCGGTCCGTGATCGTAGCCAGCCGACCAGATCATCCCTTCGCCATTGGCCTGGAAATTCGGACACGCGCCGTCGATGTTCCAGTCGTTGAATGGCGCCTCGACAATCGGCCCCTTCCACTCCTTGCTCTTCGGATCGTAGTGCACGAAAAGCAAAGTGTGGAACTTGCCGAAATCGTGGACGGAGACGATGCCGAGGGTGAGGTCGTCCCTCGTTACGAGGGTGAAGCGGCACTTGAGCGCAATCGAGTCGAGCAACCGGTCCGCATAGCGCTGTGCCGGCTGCCAAACGCCGTCCACCTGTCGGGTGGTGTAGAGGTCGGTCGTGTTCGGCGCTCCCGGTTCGCGGGGCCGTATGGATACGAAGCACATGGCGCTCGGCTGGCCCGGAAGGTCAAACGGCATGAAGCAATGGGTTCTGTACTCGCTGTTGTTGATGTTGCCCCCGGAGACGGGCTGAGCTTGGCCCCATTCACCGTTAGGTTGCTTGTGGCTGACCCAGATTCCCGTCGGCCCTACGCCAGGCGCTTTGCGGAAGCTCATAAAGTACAGACTGTTGCCGTCGGGTGTGATCCACGGCTCCTGGTCGGCGCTATCGCTGTTGACAGTGCCGGGCAGGCGCTCAGCCGGCGACCAATCCCCGGCGGTTCCGGGCCACTCGCCGCTCTGTCGGATTCGGTGGGTGACGAAGATATCGGTCGGTCCCTTCACCCGCGTGTCGCCGTTGTGCGCAAAGCGGGCGAAGTAGATTGTGTTGCCGTCCGCCGAAATCGTCGGCTCGTAGGAACCAAAATTGTCGTTCGGCGGGAATGGCAGCTTGCGCGGCACGAGGCTAGGGGCGCCAGCATGGGCCCTGTTGATCAGGATCGTGGGCGAACTGACAGCTGCTCCCGCGGCGGCTACTGCGCCGAAGAAACGTCTTCTTGACAGGCTGTTCATGGGATGCCCCCGTATATCTACCGGGACTACCAATTTGTTACCATTTTGTTCGCTGACCCACAAGTGGTTTTGCCATTTCAGAGCCGCGGGAAGTTTCGAGCGCGAGCGCGCTCTGCGCGCTTCCACGCCCTCACACCGGCGTATAGATCACGAGCTTCAGCGCGGGATCGTCGTTGGCCTGAAAGCTGGTGTGCTCGAAATGCAGCACGCCGAGGGTCGGATGCGACATGGTCTTCAGGCCCGAGGCGGTGCCTCGGATCTCGTGGGCTTCCCACCATTTGACGAATTCCGGACTGCCCTGCCGCAATCGCGTCAGCAATTCGTTGAACGCGGGATCGCCAGCCCAGACATCGTGGGTGGTGCGAAACATCGCCACCATGCGCTTGGCCACCTCCGCCCAGCCCGCGCCGTAGGCCTTTCGCGTCTGCTTGTTCGTTATCATCAGGAGCATCGTGTTGCGATCCTCCTCCGCCAATCGCCCGAACGCAAAAACCTCCTCGGCGGCGGCGTTCCAGGCCAGCACATCCCAGCGCCGCCCGGTGATGTAGGCCGGCTGGTTCAAACTCTCGATCAGCCGCAGGATCGGCGGTGGCACGATTTCGCGCGTGAAGGCGCGCCTGTCGCCGTCGCGCGCCAGCGCCTTCAGATGCGCATGCTCGGTCTTGGAGAGGCGCAGCGCACGCGCCAGCGCATCGACCGTGGTGACCGACGGGCTGACAGTGCGGCCTTGCTCGAGGCGGATGTACCAGTCGACGCCGATGCCGGCGAGCCGCGCGACCTCTTCGCGGCGCAGGCCCGCGGTGCGCCGCCGCTGGCCGGCCGGAAGCCCGACGGTCTTCGGCGACAGCTTCTCGCGGCGGGACCTCAGGAAATCGCCGAATTCGACGCGGCGTGGATCGGTCATGGCTCGCTCCGTATGGAGGGACTGGAGAATACTAGGATAATACCAGGCCTTCTTGGGCGTTCAAGCCGGGCGTAGATCCCGTTCACCCCAGTTGAGAGGTGATGTCATGAAAGCTGCCGTACTCGAATCCTTTGGATCGCAACTCGTGATCGAGAATATGCCGGAGCCGGTGCTCGGCACCGGCGAGGTCATCGTCGACGTCGTCGCCACGCGGGTGCTGTCCTACATGAACGAGGTCTTCAGCGGCGAGCGCAACTACGCGCTGGATCTGCCGGTGATCCCGGGACCGGGCGGCATCGGCCGGGTGCGCGCGATCGGCCCGGACGCAACCAGGCTCGCGATTGGCGACTGGGTGTTCTGCGACCCGACGGTGCGGTCGCGCGACGCCGCCGTTGCGCCCGATATCGCCCTGCAAGGACTCACTGCCGCCGGCGCCGGCGGAATGCTCCTGCAGAAGCACTTTCGTCACGGCTCCTTTGCCGAGCAGATGCGGGTCCCGACCGAGAACGTCAAACGCCTCGGCGCGATCACGACTGAGGAGGCCAGCCGCTGGTGCGCGCTGGGAACGCTGCTCGTGCCCTATGGCGGCTTCCTCGCGGCGAAACTCCAGCCCGGCGAGACCGTGCTGGTGAGCGGCGCCACCGGCAATTTCGGCAGCGCAGCCGTCTCCGTCGCGCTCGCGATGGGCGCCGCCTGCGTGGTCGCGCCCGGCCGCAACAATCGTGTTCTCGCCGACCTCGTCCGCCGCTTCGGCGAACGCGTGAAACCCGTCAAGCTCACCGGCAACGAGAACGACGACCGCGAGAGCATGAAGCGCGCGGCAGGAGGACCGATCGACTGCGTGTTCGACATCATGCCGCCCTCGGTCAGCACGACCGTGGTGCGCGCGGCGATCATGGCGGTGCGTCCCTATGGGCGCGTCGTTCTGATGGGGGGCGTCGGCATGGCGGGTGGGGCCGGCCTCGAACTGCCCTACCCCTGGATCATGCGCAACTGCATCACCATTCACGGCGTCTGGATGTACCCCCCGGACGCGGCGAGCCGCCTGATCGCACTGGTACGCGCAGGGCTGTTGCGGCTCGATGAGTACGAGGTGACGGCGTTCGATCTCGACCACGCCAACGACGCGGTGGCGCACGCCGCAACCAATGCCGGGCCGTTCAAATTGACGGTGATCCGGCCGTAAGTGGCCTGCCCGCTGCGACGATGCGCCGTCGCAGCGGGTTCGCCCGACATGTCAAATGGCTGGGAGGCGTCACCCCCGATCGTAGCCGGCACCCGCCGGCTACTGTGCATGGGGTTGTTTTCGCATTTTTAGTTTGGGTGTGCCGGCGCGGCATGGGTCGTCCACCTCTACCTTGGGAGAGGTCGGCGCCTAGCGCCGGGTGAGGGTTTACGGTCTCTCGTGGGGCAGCGCCCCCTCACCCGATTTGCTAGCGCAAATCGACCTCTCCCCGCTGGGGAGAGGCGGACCGAGCCTCGAGAGCCGGTTCAACCAAACGCCCTTCAATTACTCGAGCTCGACGACCTGGCCGTCCGAAAGCGACACGCGCCGGTCCATGCGGCCGGCGAGCTCCATATTGTGGGTCGCGATCAGCATCGAAACCTTGGTCGCCTTGACGAGCTGCATCAGGGCCTGAAAGACGTGATCCGCCGTGTGCGGATCGAGGTTGCCGGTCGGCTCGTCCGCAAACAGCACGCGCGGCGCATTCGCAACCGCGCGCGCGATAGCGACGCGCTGCTGCTCACCGCCCGACAATTCCGCCGGGCGATGGGTGATGCGGTCGCCGAGCCCGAGATAGCCCAGGATGTCCTTGGCGCGCTTGACGCTCTCGGACTTCTTCAGGCCGCGGATCATCTGCGGCAGCATGACGTTCTCCAGCGCCGAGAACTCCGGCAGCAGCCGGTGCGACTGGTAGACGAAGCCGATATCGGTGCGGCGGAGCTGGGTGCGCTCGATGTCAGGCAGTTGCGAGGTCGGCGCGCCATTGACATAGACCTCACCGGAATCGGGCGCTTCCAGCAGGCCTGCGATGTGCAGCAGCGTCGACTTGCCCGAGCCGGACGGTGCCACCAGCGCGACCGACTGGCCCGCCCACAGCGCGAGCTTGGCGTTGTCGAGGATCGTCAGCGGCACCTCGCCCTGCAAGTACTGCCGCTTTATCTCGTGGAGATAAATGACCGGTACATCCTCAGCCCCCTGCTGCTGCTCCATCAGCCCCTCACTCGTACCGGAGCGCTTCGACGGGATCGAGGCGCGCGGCGCGCCACGACGGATAGAGCGTCGCGAGGAACGACAGCGTCAGCGCCATGATGACGACTGCCGTGGTCTCGCCGATGTCGATCTCGGCGGGCAGCTTCGACAGGAAATAGAGTTCTGGCGAGAACAGCTCGGTGCTGGTGAGCCAGGACAGGAATTGCCGGATCGATTCGATGTTGAGGCAGATCACGAGACCGACGAAGAAGCCGACCAGCGTGCCGACCACGCCGATCGAGGCGCCGGTGATCAGGAAGATCCGCATGATCGAGCCTTGCGAGGCGCCCATCGTGCGCAGGATCGCGATGTCGCTGCCCTTGTCCTTCACCAGCATGATCAGGCCGGAGACAATGTTGAGTGCCGCGACCAGCACGATCATGGTCAGGATCAGGAACATCACATTGCGCTCGACCTGGAGCGCATTGAAGAAGGTCGAGTTGCGCTGACGCCAGTCGACCAGGAACACGGGCCGGCCCGCGGCCTCGGTCACCGCCTTGCGGAACGCGTCGATCTTGTCGGGATTGGCGGTGAACACCTCGATCGAGGTCACGTCGTTGCTGCGGTTGAAATAGGCCTGCGCCTCCGCAAGCGGCATGAACACGAAGCCGAGATCGTACTCGGACATGCCGATCTCGAACACGGCGACGATCTTGTACGGCTTGATGCGCGGCGTCGTGCCCATCGGCGTGACCGCACCCTTCGGCGCCACCAGCGTCACGCTGTCGCCGGCATGCAGCGAAAGCTGGTCGGCGAGGCGCCGGCCGATTGCCACGCCCTGCCCGTCGTCAAAGCCCTCGAGCGAGCCCTGCTTGATGTTCTTGGCGATCGAAGTGAGGTTGTTGAGGTCGTCGGAGCGGATGCCGCGCACCAGGACGCCCGAGGCGTTCCACGGCGAGGACGCCAGCGCCTGGCCGTCGACCACGGGGGCGGCAAGCCGGATGCCCTGGACCTGGCTGATCCGATCGGCGACGTCCTTCCAGTCGGTCAGCGGCGATTCCAGCGGCTGGACCAGAATATGGCCGTTGAGGCCCAGGATCTTGTCGAGCAGTTCCTTGCGGAAGCCGTTCATCACGGCCATGACGATGATCAGCGTCGCCACGCCCAGCATGATGCCGAGAAAGGAGAACCCGGCGATGACCGAGATGAATCCTTCCTTGCGGCGCGCCCGCAGGTAGCGCGCCGACAGCATCCACTCGAATGGCGCGAAAGGCGCGGTTTGTACAGGTTCGGTCATGGCCTCATCCATCGCTCGATAATCCCATGATTCGGGGTCAATTGTGGCCGGATTGGCGGCCTCGATATCGGGCGATGAACAATATTCAGCCGACCAGGCGCGTAACCACGTCGGCGGGGGACAGATTCTCGCGCGAGCCGTCGCTGCGGCGCTTCAGCTCGACCTTGCCGTCGGCAAGCCCCTTCGGCCCGATCATGATCTGCCAGGGGATGCCGATCAGGTCGGCGGCGGCGAATTTGGCGCCGGCGCGCTGGTCGGTGTCGTCATAGAGCACATCGACGCCCTTGGCCGAGAGCTCCGCATAGAGCTTCTCGCAGGCCGCATCGACCGCGGCATCGCCCTGCTTGAGGTTCAGCACCACGGCGCGGAACGGGGCCACCGCCTCCGGCCATTTGATGCCGGCATCGTCGTGGCAGGCCTCGATGATGGCGCCGAGCAGTCGGGAGACGCCGACGCCGTAGGAGCCACCGTGGATCGGAACGTCGACCCCGTCGGGGCTGGCCACAAGGGCCTTCATGGCCTCGGAATATTTGGTGCCGAAATAGAAGATCTGACCGACCTCGATGCCGCGGGTGTTCACCCGCTTGTCCGCCGGCACTTCCTGCTCGAACCGGGCAGCGTCATGAACGTCTTCCGTCGCCGCGTAGACCGAGGTCCATTGCTTGATGATCGGCGTCAGATCGCTCTCATAGTCGACGTCCTCGCCCGGGATCGGCAGGTCGAGCACGTCGCGATTGATGAAGACGCCGGACTCGCCGGTCTCGGCAAGCACGATGAACTCGTGGCTGAGATCGCCGCCGATCGGGCCGGTCTCGGCGCGCATCGGGATCGCCTTCAACCCCATCCGCGCGAAGGTGCGCAAATACGCCACGAACATCTTGTTGTAGGCGACCCGCGCTGCGGCCTCGTTGAGGTCGAAGGAATAGGCGTCCTTCATCAGGAACTCGCGGCCGCGCATCACGCCGAAACGCGGACGCTGCTCGTCGCGGAATTTCCATTGAATATGATAGAGATTGAGCGGCAGGTTCTTGTACGACTTCACATAGGCGCGGAAGATCTCGGTGATCATTTCCTCGTTGGTCGGCCCGTACAGCAGCTCGCGCTTGTGGCGGTCGGCAATGCGCAACATCTCCGGACCGTAGGCGTCGTAGCGGCCGCTTTCGCGCCAGAGATCGGCGAGCTGGAGCGTCGGCATCAAGAGTTCCAGCGCGCCGGAGCGGTCCTGCTCCTCGCGCACGATCTGCTCGATCTTCTTCAGCACGCGGAAGCCGAGCGGGAGCCACGCATAGATGCCGGCCGCCTCCTGCCGGATCATACCGGCGCGCAGCATCAGCCGATGCGAGACGATCTCCGCCTCTTTCGGATTTTCCTTCAGGATGGGCAGAAAGAACCGCGACAACCGCATGACAATACTCTGGGAATCAGTGACGGGTTGCAGTGAAACCGGATTGGGAGCGAAAACACAAGACCGGGAATGAGGAAAAGCCGCTAACGCGGCGGAATTCCTGTCATTTTTCCGTCGACTTCAGGCTCAGCTTGAGCCGTCTCCAGCACGCCTTACGGAGGCGCCAGTTCGAGCTCGTCCTCGAGCGTGATCTTCTCGAAATCGGTCACCAGCGCATCGATCCGCACGTGCCAGCGGCCGGTGAAGGGCAACTCGACCTTGCGCACATGCCAGTAGCCGTCCGGCCCGAGCGAGGCACCCCACTCCATCGGCTCGATGCCGCGCTCCGGCAGGCTGAGCGTTAGCGTCACCTCCTTGGCCGTGAGCGGCGTCGCCTCGCCGGTCAAGAGCTGTAGCACGAAATCGTCGACGCCGGCTTTGCCGGGGGACACCAGCACCTGGAACATCGCCTTATCGGTGTGGATGTGGATCGCCAGCGGGGTCTCTGGAACGATGGTCCGCGGCGGCGGCGTGAAGCGCCAGCCGGCCACCACTGCGAAGATGGCCAGCGCGGTAGCGCATTCGAGCAGGATCGCGCGCCTGAGCGCCGGCGCGGCCTTCTCATCCCGCGCCAAGGCGGGCGTCAGCCGGAACCGATTGAGCGTAGCGAGCGCCAGCAGCACGATCACCAGCGTGAGCTTGATCGAGAGCAGCAGGCCATAGCGGGTCTCGGTCAGCGCGGACGGCTTTTCGAGCTGGATGATCGCAAGCAAAAGGCCGGTCAATGCCAGAACGCCGACCGCCGGCATGGCCATGCGCGAGAACCGGTTCACAACAGGCAGTGCTGCAGCGGTCGGCTTACACACCAAAACTGCGAGCGGCGCGAGAGCGCCGATCCAGAAAGCGACGCCGAGGCCATGGAAGAAGATCGCCGGTCGTGTAAGCACTTCCGGCGGCGCCGTCGCGGCATGCCCGGTCATCGCGAGCGATAGGCCGACGCCGACGAGGGCAATGACCGCAAGAGCGCGTGCGTACCATGCGCTGCGCAGCGCCAGCAGAGCGAACAGCATCGCGGCAATGGCAACCAGCAATGAGGGACCGGCACTTGTCGCGAAAGCAATCCACCAGGGCGCAGCCGTCGCAAGAGACGCCGGCGGCAGGCCGAGGAGATCGAGGCCTAACGCCCCGAGAGAGACAATGCCGCTCGGGAGGCCGATCGCGAGCGCTATGCGCGGAACGGTCATGCCAATCATCGACAGCGCGATCCACCTCGCAAAGAACACGCCGCCGACGCCGACGAACAGGCCGAGGTAGAGACCGATGCGCGCCAACCAGATCAGCACCGTCACCGCGCTGTCCGCATTTGCGGGAGGTTGCGTCCCTGTCGGCATGCCGATCGAAAAGATTACCGATCCCGAGACTGGATGGCCGTCCTGCGAAATCACACGATAACTCACAACGGCCGTGCCCTGCGGCAGGTCCGGCGGCATCGCAACCGAGATAGTCTCTCCCGATGCGCTGACGCGCGTGTCATCCCGCGCCCTGCCCGTGCCGTCGATCAGCCGGATCGCGCCCGGCGTCACCGCCTCGTTGAAGCGGAGCTCCACGGCCTTCGGCGCGCTCGTAAGCATGCTGCCGCTCGTCGGCTCGACCGAGACGAGCGCCGCATGCGCGAAAGCGCCGGTCGCGAAGCCGACAACGAAAAGCAGCGTCGCGAGCGCGGCGAGGACGCGCATCAGGGCTTTGGCAGGAGCTTCACGCCAGGCGCCGGCGACTTGCCCTCGTGCGAAGGCCCTGCCCCCTCCGCCGGGATTTCGATCCAGCGGCTGACGCCGGTCTCGCATTCCTGGACGACGGGGAAATACAGGGTCGTGTTCGGTTTGAGCGAGTCGGTCAGGACGGTGTGCATAACGAACTCGTCATAGTTCTTGTCCAGCAGCTTGCCCCCGGACCACATCACCTCATTGACGCCGGTGGAGAGCTTGTTGCCGTGATAGTCGTATTCGCTGGCGTATTTGCCCTCGACGACGTCGACGTTCCAGCCCGCCTTCGGCATCGGCTTCACCGCGATCACGCCCTCGGGTATCTGCACACGAATCTTCACCGTCGACGAGCCCGCGCAGCCGTGTGGCACAGTAAAGACGGCCTTGTAGGATGCGCCCACCGTGGCCTGCTTGGTCTCCAGCGTGATATGCGCCACCGCTGGCGATGCGGCGAGCGCGGCCATCAGGATCAGGCAGGATCGCTTCGACATGTACCACCTCTTCGGCATGGTCATTTGATCAGGATCGGCGATTCGACGCTGACATGATCGGCCTCGGAGATCGAGATTCCGAGACCCAGCATCCAGCGTCCTGGCGTCAACTGCGCCACCTTCACGCGCCAGCCGTCCTCGCCGTCGCGCGAGGCCTCGACCGGTGCGAGCTTCCTTCCGGTCTGCGTGTCCACGAGCGTTACCGACACGGCGTTCGCTGTGAGCGGCGTCTCGTCCGTCGTCTCGAGCTGGATCGCGATCTCGACCGGGCCTGAGCGACCCGGCGAGACCGTGACATTGGCCATCGCCTTCTCGGTATGCAGATGGGTGAAGAAGCTGTCGTCGTCGGTCGCCGCCGCGAGCGGTGTCGCAGCAACCGACAACAACGCAGCTACCGCGAGCGCAAGGCCCGTGAAGTTTCGACGCGAAGTCATGGGGGACTTGATCTGTTTCATCACATCTTCATTCCCGAATGATCCGGCATTTTCTTCATCATGTGTCCGCCATCGCCGGGCGCCTGCGCGCCGACACCCTGGACATCGAGGGAGACGGCGACCTTGCCGGCCTTCTCGAATTCCAGCGTCACCGGCACCTTGTCGCCTTGCTTGAACGGGCCCTTCAGTTCCTGGAGCATCAGGTGATAGCCGCCGGGGGCGAGCTTCACTGTCTTGCCGGGATCGATGACGAGGCCCTTGTCGAGCGGACGCATCTTCATCACGCCGTTGTCCATCGCCATCTCATGGACCTCGGCCTTTCCCGCGATATCGGCGGAAACGCTGACCAGCTTGTCCGGCGCTGTCCCCTTGTTCTCGATGGTGAGATAGCCGCCGGCCACCTTGGCGCCGCCCGGCGTCGCCCGGCTCCAGGCCTGCGAGATGACGAGATCGCCGGCCTTCACGTCGTCGGCAACCGCTGGTGCCGCGCAGAGCGCGAGAGCGAACGCCGCGAGCATCACATCTTTCAACATTGTCTTCATATCCGTCTTCCTGTTTGCAGACTGACTATCAGTGGGTGGAGAGTTGTTGCGCCGACCATTTTTCGAGATCCGCAATCTCGGCCGAACCTTCGATCGTCGAGATCGTCCCGTCCCGAGAGATGAGCATTGTCCTGGGAATGTCGCCCTGCCAGGCGGGATCGATCTCGAACCGCAAGCGCTCGACAAAGCCATCGCTGAAGATGAAGTTCTCGGTCGACGACAGCCCCGCCTTGTCTAGCATGGATTGCGTCGCGGCTGGCAGGTTCGGCACGAGGTCGGCACTGATCGTGATCACGTCGATCCCGGGGTGGTCCTTCGCAAACTGCCCGAGCAGCGGCAGCTCGACCTTGCAGGGCCCGCAGGTCACGCCCCAGAAGTGTACGAGCGTCGGGCGACCCGCATGGCCTTTGAGGACGCGTTGCCAGGTGCCGCGCTCGAACGGCTTGAGAGCCTGAGGCGCTGCGAGCGCCGTCGCCGACACGATCAGAACGCCGAGCCCCAGAATGCCTGCAAATCGACGTCTCATGGCTGGTCCTCGATTTTTGCGAAACGATAGCCATCCGCCTTCGTCATCCATGACAGATAGATCTTTCGGCCATTGGTGACGAGCAGGGGATGGTCGGAAGTATCGCCCGTGCTCGATATCGTCCTCGGCGGCGACCACGTCTCGCCATCGTCACGCGAGATTGTCATCCGAACCGAGGTTTTCTCGCCATCGAACTCCTTCCAGACCATCACCGTTCCCGCAGGGCTCGCGAGCACGAAGGGACGCGTCGGATTGCGGTCCGGCCGTCCCAGCGCCATGGGCGCAGAAAACGTGCGGCCTTCGTCGCGCGAGTGGGCGTAGAACAACCCCTTCCGCGCCTTCCCGTTCGTGTACCAGGCGACGTGAAAAGTCCCGTTCGGCGCAACCGTGAGGCTCGGCCCATGATGCGGGCAAGCGTTGATCTGCCAATCGTCGTTACTGACCCGATGAATTTCACCTGGCGTCGAGATGTCGGCGAACGTCATGACCGCGTGATCGCGTACACCGCCGTCGAAGATGTTTCTGAAGATCACGGCAGGCCGTCCGGGTGCCGCAAACGTCAGCCCCAGTCGGCAGCATTCGCAGGTGTTGTCATGCGCAAGGCTGGCCTCGGCGTAGGTCGCGCCACCGTCGCGTGACGAAGCAAAGAACAGCCCTGCCCCATCATACTTACGGCCGGCCTCCTTCGCAGGGACACGGTTACGCTTGTCCAGCCAGGCCGCGAAAACCGTCCCATCCTGATCGAGCGCCAGCGCTTCAAAACGCTGACTCTCGTTGTTGGCGGTGATGGGCTTCAGCTCCGAAAAGCTCTTCCCGCCGTCGGCCGAGCGCGTGTAGAGCACCTGACCGCTGAACGCCTCATCCCTGAAGATCGAGAATGCGAGTGCTATGCCGCCCTTGCGATCGACCACGATCTTCGGCCGGGCATCCGGCCCCCAATCGAGGTTCAGCCGCTTGGTCGTGACCTGGGTGGGAGCCGAGAAATTACGCCCTCCATCCTGCGAGCTCGCGACCGAGACCTGCCCTCCGGCCATAAAGGCGAGCCACCGCGTCCCGTCCGGACCGAATGCAGGCGTGGCCTTGGTTGCACAACGCAGCGTCGGCTCGTCGCAAGCCGCTTCAGATGCATGATGGCCGTGCCTCTGTCCGAGCGCCGTTCCCTGCAGAAGCACGAGAGCGACTATCCCGAGCAAGCCATGTCGGATCATTGCCCTACTTTCTTCGAGAGCCCGGATCATTTGAACGCCACCTTCATACCCGCAACGAACGTGCGCGGCGAGCCGCGTAGATTGATCCCGTTGTGTTTGCGAGCACACTCGCAGGATTTTGAAGTCCGGCTCCTGTGACCGTGTTGGCGATGTTGTTTGCCGAAGCAACGTAGGTGCGGTCGAATACGTTTCTGACTTCAAGATACAGATTCAGGGATCTGAAGGTATCGGACACCAGGTCGGTCTTGTAGTGAACGTTCAAATTGACCAGTTCATAGCCTGGCGCCTTGAGCAGATTTGCATTGTCCATGTAGAAGGAGTCCTTCCACTGGACCTCAACAAAACCTCCGAGGCCTGCCAGCGGGCCGGCGAACTCATCGTAGCCAACGCGGGCCGTCAATTCGTTGGGGGAGATGCCGGGAATCTTGTTGCCTGCCCGGTTGAAGCTGAACACCGCGCCATTGGTGATGTTCTCGACATACTCGGTGTAGACCTCGTCGAGATAGGTGTACGCCGCCAGGAACCGCCATCCCGGATAGAACTTCCAGTCGGCTGCAAGCTCAATGCCCCGATGCTCCGAGCGAGGAGCGTTGAACGTGTAGGATATGCCGCTGATCGGAGTCGCCTGACTAACGATCTCGTTGCGGAAGAACTCGTAGAATCCCGTAGCGCTCAGCTTGAGCGTGTTGTTCGGCGTCCAATCGAAACCAAGGTCGTAACCAAGATTCTTCTGGGTCTGGAGCTGGGTATTGTTGCCCGAGAGCCCTGTCGGAAGCACGAAGAGATTCGAAACCTGCGGAGTGCCGTATCCCGTGGCAACACGTCCCCGGAACAGCCACTCGTTGTTGAGATTGTAGAGAAGCGCCAACTCTGGAGCCGCATTTTGAAACTGCCGGTCCGCGGTTGTGAGCGTGGTCGTGGCGATGCCGGTCGGCCCGGCGTAAGCATACGCCGTGTTGATGCCCTTGAGCAGGGTTGTCTCCCAACCGATGCCGGCAACGGCCGTCAGCGACGATGTGAGCTTGAGCTCTTCTCTTGCACGAGCACCATAGTTGGTCGTTTCGCTGTAGAGATTGCTCGACAGCCTGCCGAGGGTCGCGTTTCCTCCCGGCATCACGTTTCGCGTTTCGCTCGACGCCGTCAGGGTGTTGTAGAAGGCGCCGAAGAACGTTGTCGACTCCAGGCCGAGAATCTCGCCCCGCTTGGTTACGTCGCTCATGAAATTGTACGACGGAAAATCTCCGATCGCGCTGGTCGAGCCGGTCGGCTGGCTGATGTTCCTGTCGTCGAAGACAAACTGGTTTCGCCAGGTCGTGGTGTTGTCGAAATCGTGCTCCCATCGGCCGCCGACGATGGTCCGACGGTCGTTCCGGCCCAGTCCGGCCTGCACGGCCGTCTCCGTGTCGGTTCCGGCCGCTGCGTTGAAGCCGTTGTTGAACAGCTTGACCGTACCGCATCCGGGCGCGGCCGTGGCGCCGGTCGCGCAGCCCTGCTGGAAGGGGTTCTGATAGTACTGGTTCAGCGACTGTCGGATCGGCAGCCGCGCGCTGAGGTCGTTGTTGATGACCTTGACCGTGAAGCGATCGTCCGGCGTCGCCTTCAGCGTTCCAAGGAAGTTTACGGTCTGCGTATTGAACCAGCTGTTGCCGATATAGCCGTCGCCCCGCACGTCGCTTGCAAATAACGAGCCCTCGAAATTCCCGACCTTCTTGCCGGCTGTCAGATAGTTGTTGAGATAGCCGTAACCGCCGCCCTCGACGCCATATTCGACACCGTCGATCGTGCCGCCCGGCCGTGTTCGAAAGTTGAGTGCGCCGCCGGTCGCATAGTTGCCATAGAGGGCCGACGAGGGACCT
The DNA here is from genome assembly GCF_001908185.1 of Bradyrhizobium sp. AS23.2. Classification (GTDB taxonomy): domain Bacteria; phylum Pseudomonadota; class Alphaproteobacteria; order Rhizobiales; family Xanthobacteraceae; genus Bradyrhizobium. The sequence continues at coordinate 6,345 of NZ_LGHM01000067.1, read as the reverse complement.
CGGATCACGTCAATGGCTGCATAGGCATGAGGATCGATCAGGTCGCTCCGCGACAATCCGTCCGGCTGGGTCACCGGAAAACCGTCCTCGAAAATCACGAGATTGCGGATGCCGAAGCCGTTCCGAGCGTTGGATCCGCGAATCGAGATGCCGAAATCACGGGGACCATTCCCCTGCTTGACCGAAACGCCCGGACTGTCCCGCAAGACATCGCTGACCGAAAACACCGGTCGGTTGTCGAACTGCCAGCGCTCGATGGTGGTCGTGGTCTGACCGGCCGGCGATTGATTGAGGCTGGCTCGCACCTCGCCGATAGACATCGCCCGGTTTTGGGCCGACGCGCTGGCGGTCGCGTTCTGCGCCACGGGTCTCGCTGCGCGTCCTGCCGAAGCTGAGTGTGGTCTCGATGGCCGAGTTACCGGTTTGGAACGGGTGGCCTGCGGTGCCGTAACGGTCACGGGAGGAAGCGTCTCCTGGGCAGCCTGGGCATGCGCGTCTGAGGCGATCGAGGACAGCACCCCGCAAAGCACGGGCAAGCTCGCGCCGCCGATCGCACGAATGCGTAACATCTTTGAATTCCTGACATCCGGCGCGTCGGCCGGTCCATTAAGCTCGCCATCGGCGCAGCAACGCCGCGCCAATGGTTCGGTTGGTCGTTACGTCAGGAAAAGCGTGGAGGTGCGCGCGCTCGGGCATTTGAGCCCGCATGGACGACGACGGCAGGTACGTCCGCCGCGTGCCACACCACGCGCTCGTCGTGGCGGAAGGGAATGGCGAGCGCGGCCTGCGGCGGCGAGTCGAGCGACGCATTGGCCTGCGCCAGACAGCACAGCGCACACGCGCCGGCATGCGCTGGCGTGCCGGTCTGATCATTCAGACCACCCTGCTCACCCGCGCTGTGGCAGATGACACCGGCAGAAAGCGGATCGGCCATGGCCTGGCCGGCCGCCAGGCAGGCGGCAATCGGCGCCAGCACCTGCATCACCAGGGCGAGCAGGACGATGGGTAGGAATTTTTGCAGCCGTGCGCGCATCCGCCGAACCATTCGTTCGTGCACTAACTAAACACTCCGCCGCGGGCCGAGTCGAGGTCAGTTCCGCTGCCTTCTTGGTCCAGCGCAAATTTCTCGAAAACTGTTGTCGGGCCGCTCCACCGACGGGAAGTCCGGCATTTGAGGCAATCGCGCAACCCTACCCGTCTACAGATTTCTTATATTTGTCATACGCTTACGAGGTAAACAGTCCGATCATTTCGTCAACTGCTCGAATTTCGAACAATCGTTGCTGAAAATGATGACAAGCGCGAAAAGTTGATCTAGCATCCTTGTTGCTCAGGCTGGCCGCGAGGTCGAAGTCTGGTGGTCCAAGTCTCGGGAGGAGCCCCTGGCGCGCAAAACGCAGCGTCGCCCCGTCAATCAAGAGCAAATCTTAGAATCGGGGATAATAGGGTCGACACAATTTTTGAGCGGGGCTAGGGCCCCGCTCTTTTTTTTATCTGCGGGGCTGAATCGCCGATGAATGCTGCTCCCAATCCGATCGAACGGAGCTTCGAACTCGCGGCCTCGTGCTGCGCGGATCTCACGCCGCTCGTCTATCAACGTCTGTTCAAGGAGCATCCCGAACGCGGGCGATGTTCCGCACGCAAGGCAGTGAGCTCGCGATGGCATCGATGCTCGCGCTGACGATCGAGGCGATCCTCGACTTCGCGGGCCAGCGCAGCGGGCATTTCCGGCTGATCGCCTGCGAGGTCGCCTCGCACGATGCCTATGGCACGCCGCGCCACCTCTTCACCGCCTTTTTCGCGATCATCAGGGATACGCTGCGCGACCTGCTCGGCGATGAATGGTCGGTCGAGATCGCGCAGGCCTGGGACGCACTGCTGGTCGAGATCGAGGCCTTCGCTGGCATCGCAGCGTAACGCTTTGCGCTGCACCAACGCGGCTGCCGCGATCTTACGGTTGATTGCAGATTGAGTGGCAACAACTCTTGTGAGACACTTTCCGCATCGGTCGCGCAATCAATGACGCGCCGACGATAGAATATATGGGAGCGAGCGATGTCCGAGACGAAAGATTTCTCGACGACGAGGCGCGATCTTCTTCAGGCGGCAGCGACCGCCGGCGCCGCGACTGCCATCCTCGGCAGCATGGGCATTAACCCCGCACTTGCAGCCGAAGTCGGACGATCCGAGAAGCCGCTGAAGGCGGCGTTCTCCAATGCGGGCCTCCAGGCGACCTGGTGCGCGCAGGGCAAGCAGGCCGCGGAATTCTGGGGCAAGCTGTTCAATGTCGACGTGACCTGGTTCGACGGCCAGCTCGACGCGGTGAAGCAGCGCGCTGCGATCGACAACATGGCCTCGCAGAAATGGGATTTCGTCGCGATCCAGGCTTTTGGCATCGGCACCCTCACCCAGCCCGTGCAGAAGATGATCGACGCCGGCACGCCCGTGATCGACATGGACACGCTTATTGCTCCTCTCGATCAAATTAACGTCCACTCCTTTCTCGCCCCCGACAACGAGTTCATGGGCGCGTCGGTGACGCAGGCGCTGTGCAACGCCATGGGCGGCAAGGGCAAGATCATCATGACCCAGGGCGCCCTCGGCCATACCGGCGCGCAGGGCCGCGCCAAGGGCTTCAACTCGGTGGTCAAGCAATTCCCCAACATCGAGGTGCTCGATACCCAGCCGGCCGACTGGGACGTCTCCAAGACCGCGCGGCTCTGGGAAACCTACCTGACCAAATACCCGCAGATCGACGCGGCGTTCTTCCACAATGACGACATGGCGCTCGCCGCCTACAACATCATGAAGGCGCGCAACCGCACCAACATCCTGGTCGGCGGCGTCGACGCCATGCCGCCGGCGATCCAGGCGGTGAGCGAGGGCCGGATGTTCGCGACCGTGCGCAACCCGTCCTGCCGCATCCATGGCGGCGCCATCATCGCCGGTGTTGCGGCAGTGGTCGGCGGCGAGAAGAGCGGCCAGGGCATTCCCAAGAACGTGGTCACCGACGGCCCGGTCGTGACCAAGGCGAACGCCCCCGGCATGCAATGGATGGAAGATCACTTCCTGATCTAGTCCTCCATGCCTGAGGTTCGTTCGCCCATCCTGGAACTGAAGGGCATCACGAAGAGCTTCGGCGGCGTCGAAGCGCTTCGTGGTGTCGACTTCACGCTCTATCCCGGCGAGATCCACGGTCTCGTCGGCGAGAACGGCGCGGGAAAAAGCACGCTGATGAAGATCATCGCCGGCGTGCACACAGAATTCTCCGGCCGCTTCCTGATCGACGGCCAGGAGACGCATTTCCGCTCGGCCCGCGACGCGCACGCGGCCGGCATCGCCATGGTGCACCAGGAGCTCAGCGTCGCACCCGACCTCACCGTCGCGGAGAACGTGTTCCTGGGCAACCAGCCGACCAACCGGCTCGGCCTCGTGCAGTGGCGGCGCATGGCGCGCGAGGCCGGCGAGCAGCTCGCCCGCTTCGGCATCGACGTCGATCCGATGTCACGGCTCGGCGATCTCCCGATCGGGCTGCAGCAACTGATCGAGATCGCCCGCGTGCTGTTCTCCGGCGCCCGCATCGTCATCCTGGACGAGCCGACCTCCGCCCTCTCCCCGCCCGAGGTCGAGCGCCTGTTCGCGACGCTCCGGCGCTTACGCGAAGAAGGCACCAGCATCGTCTTCATCTCGCATTTCATCGAAGACATCCTGCGGGTGTCCGACACGGTGACCGTGTTCCGAAACGGGCGGAAGGTCGCCGAGACCGCGGCGTCCGCGACCAGCAAGGGCGCGCTGATCGAGGCCATGATCGGCCGCGGCGGCGAAGCGCTCGAGCACAGCTATACCGACGACCTGTTGCTGCCGCAGCCGAGCGACAGAGCGGTGGTCCTGAAGGTCGACCAGCTTTCGCTGGCCCGCAGCCTGCAGGACGTCTCCTTCGAAGCACGCGCCGGCGAGGTCCTCGGCATCTACGGCTTCATGGGCTGCGGCCAGCAGGAATTGTCGCGCATCCTGTTCGGCAAGCTGAAGCCGGACGGCGGCACGCTCGCCGTCGATGGCGCGCCGAGGACTTTCGCCAGCACGGCCGCGGCCCGGCGCGCCGGCGTGGCGCTGGTGCCCGAAAGCCGGCGTGACATGCTGTTTCATCAAGAGCCGGTCTACAAGAACATCTCGATCAGCCTTCTCGACCGCATCTCGTCCCTGCTGCTCAAGCCGGCGCAGGAGCGCGACATCGCCAAGCGCCAGGTTGATCAGCTGCAGATCAGGCCGCCGGTGGTCGGCCTCGACCTCGGCATGCTCTCCGGCGGCAACCAGCAGAAGGTCGCGCTGGCAAAATGGCTGACCTATCCGCCAAAACTGCTGGTGCTGTGCGAGCCGACCCGCGGCATGGACGTCGGCGCCAAGAACGACGTCATCAACATCGTCCGCGACCTCCGCGCCAGGGGGCTTGCGATCATCGTGCTGTCGACCGAGCCGGAAACGGTGCTGTCGCTGGCCGACCGCATCCTCGTGCTCAAGCGCGGCGCGGTGGTGCGGGAGTTCAAGAGCGAGCTGGTCAGCAAGGACCGCCTGCTGGAAGCGGCGTGACGGAGAAGCACAATGGCGAGTAGTGAGACGGTTCCAGCGGCGGGTCGGCGGGCGCGCGGCCTAGGGTCCTTCCTGCGCTCGCAGATGCGCAACATCGCGCCGTTCCTGACGCTGATCTTGCTGTCCGCCTTCTTCGCCTTCGCCAGCCCCTCCTTCGCAACGCTCGACAATCTCGGCAACATCCTGACCCAGGTGTCGGTGACAGGCATCATCGCGGTCGGCCTCACCTTCGTGATCCTCTGCGCGGAGATCGACCTCTCGATCGCCAGCATTGCCAACGTCACGGGCATCGCGGTCGCGTACTTCACGCTGCAGGAATCCTACGTCAACATCGCCAACGTGCCGCTGCCCGGCGCCGTCGCGATCCTGCTCGCCCTCCTGCTCTGCGCAGCTCTTGGCCTCGTCAATGCGCTGGGGCTGACCGTAATCGGCATCCCCTCCTTCATCATGACACTGGCGATGATGCAGATCGCCGCCGGCATCTCGGCGCTGCTGGTGCGCGGCCAGATCGCCTACAAGGTGCCGGACCTGATCGCGACCCTCGGCTCCGGCTCGATCGGCGGCATTCCCTGGATCGTCATCGTCGCGGCCGTGATGCTGCTCGGCGGCCATCTGGTGCTGACCTACACACGCTTCGGCCGCTACGTCTACATGGTCGGCGGCAATCGCGAGGCCGCCGAATATTCCGGCCTCAACGTCAAGCTCATCCTCGGCGCGGTCATGGTGATCTCCGCGGTGTGCTCCGGCATCGGCGGCATGCTCGGTGTCGCCCATTTCGGCAGCGCCCAGCAGAACGAGTTCGACACCTACCTGCTCGACTCCATCGCCGCTGTCGTCGTCGGCGGCACCAGCCTGTTCGGCGGCCGCGGCGGCATCGGCAACACCATCGTCGGCCTCTTCGTCCTCGGCGTCCTCAACAACGGCCTCGACCACGTCAACATCGACAGTTTTTTGAAGATCCTGATCCGCGGCCTGATCCTGCTGGCGGCGCTGATCATCAACGTCTACGCGCAGCGGCTAAGGGAAAAGGTGGCGGAGTGACCCCTCTCCGCAAAAATCTCGAAAACAACCCCATGCAAAGTACAAATCATTGAGGAATTTTGCGCGGGGTGGCTCGAACCAGAACTTCAGCGGCGTTTGACTCGTCGGGCAAAACAGGCGCACGATGTCATCATGGCAGCCAGTGCATCCGTGGCAGCTCTCCCCCAAGAGCTTTGACGTTCACCGCAAACAATGACCCGTCATCCTGAGGCGTGAGGCAGGCGATGCGAACGCATCGCATGCGGAGCCTCGAAGGACGAACGGCCGGGATGCACAGCCGGGCAGCCGTCCTTCGAGGCCTCCGCTTCGCTCCGGCACCTCAGGGTGACGGAGATAGAGCGACGCTTGCTGCACCGATCTCGTCATTGCGAGCGCAGCGAAGCAATCCAGAGTCTTTCCGCGGTGACAGTCTGGATTGCTTCGCTGCGCTCACAATGACGATGTAGAGACAGGACAGCACTCCAAAGCCAAGTCCGCCCCCGCTAAAACTAGTCACGTGAATCTAAAGTTCGCCACATAATGTCTGCTGAGCTTTGTGACAGAAGCGTTTGACGGAAGCCAAGATCTGGTCTGCGGACTTGGCCCATTTGAAGGGCTTCGGGTTGTTGTTGTGCAGTTCGATGAAGGTACGGATGTCGGCCTCGAGCTGCCTGACGGAGGTGTGAACACCTCGCTGGATTTGCTTTCTGGTGAGCTCAGCGAACCAACGCTCGATCT
>NZ_LGHM01000066.1 GCF_001908185.1 Bradyrhizobium sp. AS23.2 | reverse complement strand
GAGGCGTTCTCGTTGCCGCCGACGCGGAGCACGGTCTGCGAGAATTCGCCGACCGGATGCTTCTCGGTGCCCTTGAACATCAGGTGTTCGAGGAAGTGCGCGAGGCCGGATTTGCCCGGCGTCTCGTCGGCCGAGCCGACCTTGTACCAGATCATCTCGGTGACCACGGGCGTGCGGTGATCCGGGATCACCACGACCTGAAGGCCGTTGCTGAGCGTGAAGCTGGCAGGCGGGGCTGAGGTCACCGTGGTCTGGGCGAGGGCGGCGCCGGCCGAGAGGATACTCGTCGAAAGCAGCGCGGCAAAAAGGCAGGCAGCCGATCGGTAAGAGGACATCATGATCCTTATGAAAGGCCGAGCCCGGATGTCCGGCTCGGAGGCACGGCATGCTACACCGTGCGGCTGAGGCTTCGCGTCACGAAGCAGAGAACTCAACTCGTCGGCAAGTTACTGATAGGCAATCTGTGCACCGCGTCCGGCGTGCATGAGCCGCCGGCGCCAGGTTTGCTTCTGCCAGGATGTCGCGGTGGGACAGGAACGCTATTGTTCCTTGTCCTTGCCCGACATGATGTCGAAATAGGTCTTCTTCGTCGTGTCCGGCCCGGCGCCGTATGCGTAGTTCGGCGACGGCGTCTGATATCCGGGCGGCGGCTCGACCAGCGACTGGCGCGGGGGCTCGGTCGTGAATTGCGTGGACTCGGAGCTGTTGTTGCCCTTCAGCATGCCCCACAGACCGCCGCTGAAACCGAGTTGGGCGGGGCTGAGCGACGGGTTGGCGTTGGTGCCCGGCTGAATAGGATCGTTGCTCGTGCGCTCGGGTGCTGCCGTCCTGCCGGCATTCATCTCGGCGGGTGTCAACGGCTGGGCGGCCTGCCAATTCTCCGTCGCCTTGGTCGCCTTCTTTCGTGCGGCGATGGCTTCCTTGCGGCGCTTCTCCTCAGGGTCCTTGGGCCAGTTCGGAGCGGCCTTGGCCTGGGTCGCGGGAGGCGGAAGGTCCAGCTTGGGCGGCACGACCAGCGGGGAGCGCTCGCGGTACTCGATGCCGGGCTTCTCCATGCTCTTGGCGCCGAGGCCGGACATCAGGTTGTCGATGAGCTTCTCTTCGAAGGTCATGTCGTCATCGTCGCCATTACCATCGTCACCGGCGCGGGCGGCGCCTGCCGACATGGCGAGACCGATGCCGAGCGCGACAGCGGACAATTTCAACGCCCGCCAAAACCCTAACCGGGGGTCTCGAACCATCGAATCGCTGGTCTCGGAGCTGCGCATTACTGTACCTGTTCCATATTGTGGCAGATTGCCGCTCGCACGCGGCCGACCCTTGCAAAAACAGGGTTCCACCTGCCGGACCGTAATCGGCTGGGATCAGGGCGCTTTTGCGGCGGGTACCCCCAGGAAGGAATCATACAATAGGGCCGCCACCCCAGCAACGATGGCCACGTCGGCGAGGTTAAACACGTACCAATTGAAGGTATTTCCGCCGATCTCGATGTGGAACAGGGCGAAATCGACCACCGCGCCGTAGGCCAGGCGGTCGATGCCATTGCCGATGGCGCCCCCGATGATCAGGCCCAGCGCGACGGTCGCAAGCCGGGTGTGCGAGCGGGCCATCCAGATCGCCAGTGCGACCACCGCAACGGCCTTGACCGCCATCAGCGCAATCTGCGCCTCCTGGCTGTCGTTCTGCAGCCAGCCGAAGCTGATGCCGATGTTCCAGGCCAGCACCAGGTCGAAGAAAGGCGTCACCCTCACGACGCCGCGGTGGGCGAGGTCGAACACGTTCAGCAGCCAGAGCTTTGAGGCCTGGTCGAGAATGACTGTGACGATGGCGGAGAGGATGCCGGCGCGGAGAGGGGTCATGGTGCAATGATCGCCACAAAGACTGCCGTCGTCCCGGCGCCCGTGCGCAATTGCGCACCCGGCCGGGACGACGGTTGAACCTTAGACTCCCACCCCCAGCGCCTTCCATTCGCGCAGCGCCTTGGCGTCGCGCGGGGTGACGTCGGGGTATTCAGGATCCTCGCCGACCGTCGGCGAGATCTTCCAGGAGCGGGCGCATTTGGTGCCGACGGCCTTCTCGACCACCACGGCGACGCCGGGCACGGCATCGAGCCGGAACGCGGCCGCCGGCGCCTCGCCCTCACGCACCTCGTAGTTCGAGGTGATGCAGACTTCGGCGAGGTCGACGTCGAACAGCGTCGCCAGCATGCTGCGGTCGGCGACATAGATGACCGGCGAGGCCTCCAGCGACGAGCCGATGTTCTTGGCAGCGCGCTCGAGCTCCAGCGCGCCGGTGACGACGCGGCGAACGTTGCGGATCGCCTCCCACTTCGCGGCGAGCTTGTCGTCGCGCAAGCTTTCGAGATCCACCGGGAACAGCGTCAGATGCACTGAAGGCTCGGCATCGGGCCGGTACATGCGCCAGGCTTCCTCCGCGGTGAAGCTGAGGATCGGCGCCAGCCATTTCAGGATCGAGGCGCACAACAGGTCGATCGTGGTCAGCGCGGCCTTGCGCGTCAGCGACGACGGCGGATCGCAATAGAGCGTGTCCTTGCGGATGTCGAAGTAGAACGCCGAGAGCTCGCTGTTCAGGAAAGCGGACAGGATTGCGATCACTGTCTTGAAGTCGAACTCCTGATAGGCCTTGTCGATCGCGGTGGCGCGCACCGCGAGCTCGTGCAGCATCAGCCGCTCGAGCTCCGGCATGTCGGCGGGCGCGACCGCATCGGCCGGCTTGTAGTGATGCAGCGTGCCGAGCATCCAGCGCACGGTGTTGCGCAGCTTGCGATAGGTCTCGACCGTGTTCTTCAGGATCTCCGGGCCGATGCGCTGGTCATCGGTATAGTCGCAGGACGCGACCCAGAGTCTCAAAATGTCGGCGCCGGACTCCTTGATGACGGCCTGCGGCTCGATGGTGTTGCCGAGCGACTTCGACATCTTGCGGCCGTCCTCGGCCTGCGTGAAGCCATGGGTCAGCACGATGTCGTAGGGCGCACGGCCCCGCGTGCCGCAGCTCTCCAGCAGCGAGGAGTGGAACCAGCCGCGATGCTGGTCCGAACCTTCAAGGTACATCACGGTGTCGGTGCCACCGTCGACCTTGCGCCTGATGCCCGACAACCCCGGAAAATGCACGGGGTCTTCGAGCACGAAGGCGTGCGTCGAGCCGGAATCGAACCAGACGTCGAGAATGTCGTCGACCTTCTGCCAGTCCTCATTGGCACGCGGGCCGAGGAAGCGCTCGCGCGCACCCTGCGCGTACCAGGCGTCGGCGCCTTCCTTCTCGAAAGCTTCGCCGATGCGCGTGTTGACGGCTTCGTCCTGGAGGATCTCGGCGGAGCCGTCGCCCTTCTCACGAACGAACACGGCGATCGGCACGCCCCAGGCGCGTTGGCGCGAGATCACCCAGTCGGGGCGCGCCTCGATCATGCCGTTGATGCGGTTCTCGCCGGACGGCGGCACCCATTGCGTCACCGAGATCGCGTGCAGCGCGCGGGCACGCAGCGTGTCGCCGGACTTGGCCTTGCCGTTGGTCGCGATGTCCATAGCTCCGGGCTTGCCCGGGGCGTCCACAATAGGTTTGTCCATCGCGATGAACCATTGCGGCGTGTTGCGGAAGATCACCGGCTTCTTGGAGCGCCAGGAGTGCGGATATTGATGCTTGAGCCGGCCGCGCGCGAGCAGCATGCCTTTTTCGACGAGCGCCTTGATCACGGCCTCGTTGGCGTCGCCCTTCTCGCCCTTGTCGTTGATGACGCGTTTTCCGGCAAAGCCCGGAGCCTGGTCGGTATAGGCGCCGTTCTCGTCGACAGTGTAGGGGATCGCGGTCGGGATGCCGCGCCCGTCGAGCTCGCGGGTGTTTGCCGTCCAGACATCGAAGTCTTCGCGACCGTGGCTCGGCGCGGTGTGCACGAAGCCGGTGCCGGTATCGTCGGTGACGTGATCGCCGGAGAGCAGCGGCACGGTGAAGTTATAGCCGCCGCCGAGGCCCTTGAGCGGATGGGCGCATTCGATCGCGTCCATGGTGTCGCCGGGGATGTCGCGCACCTTCTCATAGGCGGTGACGCGCGCCTGCTTGAAGACTTCTTCAGCGAGCGCGTCCGCCAGGATCAGGTGATCGCCGGTCTTGGCCCAATTGTCGGCGGGCGCGTCCGTGACCTTGTAGAGGCCGTAGGAGATCTTCGGCGAGAACGAGATGGCGCGGTTGCCCGGCAGCGTCCAGGGCGTGGTGGTCCAGATCACGACGCTTGCGGAGGCGAGCGCGCCATGCGCGGGCGAGGTGACCGGGAATTTCACCCAGACCATGTCGGACGTGTAGTCCTCGTACTCGACCTCGGCTTCGGCGAGCGCGGTCTTCTCCACCACGCTCCACATCACCGGCTTGGAGCCGCGATAGAGCGTGCCGTTGGCGGCGAACTTCATCAATTCGCGCGCGATCTGGGCTTCGGCCGGATAGCTCATGGTCGCGTAGGGATGGTCCCAGTCGCCGATCACGCCGAGACGCTTGAATTCCTCGCGCTGCACGCCGAGCCAGTGCGTCGCATAGGCGCGGCATTCCCGGCGGAAATCGATCATGGCGGCGCTGTCGCGGAAGTCGGGCTTCTGCTTGCCCTTCTTGCGATAGTGCTCCTCCTCGACCTTCCACTCGATCGGCAGACCGTGGCAGTCCCAGCCCGGCACGTAGTTGGAATCGAAGCCGAGCATCTGCTGGCTCTTGGTGACGAGATCCTTGAGGATCTTGTTCAGCGACGTGCCGATATGGATGTTGCCGTTGGCATAGGGCGGGCCGTCATGCAGCACGAACTTGGCGCGGCCTTTCGCACTCTGGCGCAGCTTCTCGTAGAGGCCGATCTCGTACCAGCGCTTGAGGATCTCCGGCTCGCGCTGCGGCAGGCCGGCACGCATCGCGAATTCCGTCTGCGGCAGGAACAGGGTTTTCGAATAGTCTTTGGCGTCGGACTTTTGCGGCTTTTCGGACATGAGGCTGACTGGCTCGGAAGGGCGCGGAAACGGATGGCGACTGGAATCGCGGGGTGAAACGACCAAATCCCGGTCTTGCGCCGAGCCAAAGGCTCAGGCGGAAGCCGGGCCGCTAATCCCTATGATGCGCCGCGCAAACATGGGCTCTCCATAGCAGGGGGGCGGGGGAAGCGCAAAGGTCCGTCAGGCCGGTTTCCGGCCTTAATCGACGATGCCAAGCCTCGGAAATGCGTCGGGGGCGGCGGCCAGCATGGCGCGGGCGCGGGCGGAATCGTCGTTCATCTGGCGGATCAGGGCCTCCAGGCTGTCGAACTTCAGCTCCTCGCGGATGAAGCCGACGAAGGCGCAATCGAGCGCCTGCCCGTAGAGATCGCCCTTGAAATCGAACAGGAAGATTTCCAGCAGCGGCGCGCCATTGTCAAAAGTCGGACGGCGGCCGAAGCTAGCAACCCCGTCCAGGCGCTCGGCGCCGCGGCCGACCCGCACGGCGTAGATGCCGTGCTTGAGGCCGCAATTGGCGTCCAGGCGGATATTGGCGGTGGGATAGCCGAGGTCGCGGCCGCGCTTCTCGCCATGGATGACCTCCCCGGTGATGAACCAGGGGGCGCCCAGCATCGTGGTGGCCTCGTCAAGCTGGCCTTCGGCCAGCGCGATCCGGATCGCGCTGGAGGAGACCGGCCGCTCGTCGATATCGACATGCGCCTGCACGTCGACCTCGATGCCGAGCCGGGGTGCTTCGTTGACGAGGAGGCTTGGCGAGCCGACGCGGCCCTTGCCGAAATGGAAGTCGTAGCCGACCGCGATTCCGCTGACGCCGAGCCGTCCGATCAGGTCATGGTGAATGAAGTCTTGCGCGCTGGTGCCGGCCCTGGCCTTGTCGAAAGTCATGACCACGGCGCCGGCAAGTCCGGTGCCGGCCAAAAGCCGCAACTTGGCCCGCTCGTCCGTCAGGCGGAATTGCGGAGTGTTCGGGCTGAAAAACCGGCGCGGATGCGGCTCGAAGGTCAACGCCAGCGCAGGGCGGCCATGCGCACGTCCCATTTCCATGGCCGCCGCGATCACCGCCTGATGGCCGAGATGAACGCCGTCGAAATTGCCCATGGCGACAACGGCGCCCTTTAAGATCGCGGAATCCGGCGTGGTGTCGCGGATAACGGTAAAATGCGAAGCCATCAGGAGAATTCTCGCGCCGGGCAGGACGGGTCGGGACCGTGGCTTGACCGGACGGATGAAGTCAAGCGGCGGGTGCGACCGCATTGAACATGATTTCAATCCTTGAGGGGCTTCCGCAGTTAACGCGCTGTTTAAAGCCTTGGTGCTAGTCCTTGAAACGTGGAACTGCGGGGCTGCCCGGCGGGTCCGATTGTAACATTCCTGGGTTTGCGTTGGGGGAGTCGAGATGGCGGTTGATTTGTCGATGTCGGTTCTGGTGGTTGATGACTACAGCACCATGATCCGTATCATCAGGAATCTGCTGAAGCAGCTTGGCTTCGAGAATATCGATGATGCCAGCGACGGTTCGGCGGCGCTGAACAAGATGCGTGGCAAGAAGTACGGGCTCGTGATCTCCGACTGGAACATGGAGCCGATGACGGGTTACGACCTGCTGCGCGAGGTGCGCGCGGATCCGAACCTGGCCACCACGCCGTTCATCATGATCACGGCGGAATCCAAGACCGAGAACGTGATCGCGGCCAAAAAGGCCGGCGTGAACAACTACATCGTCAAGCCGTTCAATGCGGCGACGCTGAAGACCAAGATCGAAGCGGTCTTCCCGGACATGGCGAGCGCGTAAGGCGCGATCAAAGCCGTCAGGCGAATTCGGAAGGCCCGGGCGGTTGTCCCGGGCTTTCTGTGTTGGGTTTGACATTCCGGGGCGGTGCGTCAGCACCGAGCTATGGTGCGCGGTTGCGCACCAGAGAATCTCGAGATTGCGGGTTCGCGCTATGCGCGCCCCGGAATGATCGTGTGAGGTGTCACCACTTCAATTCGCGCATCAGCGCCTTCGGCGGGTGGCCGAACAATTCCATCACCGATGTCGGGTCGAGCTGGTCGAGCCCCTCGAACTCCTCGGAATGGATGCCGCGGGTGACGAACAGGCAGTCGATGCCGAATTCGCGCGCGCCGGTCAGGTCGGTGCGGACAGAATCGCCGATCGCGAGCACCTTCTTCCGGTCGATCTCGTGGCCCTGGCGTTCGCCGGCTAGCGCCATTGCGCGCTCGTAGATCGGCCGGTGGGGCTTGCCGTAGAAGATCACCTCGCCGCCGAGCTCGCGATAGAGCTCGGCAATCGCGCCGGCGCAATAGATCAGCCGGTCGCCGCGTTCCACCACGATGTCGGGATTGGCGCAGACCAGCGTCAGCTTGCGCTCGCGCGCCTTTAGCATCATGCCGCGATAGTCTTCCGCCGTCTCGGTCTCGTCGTCATAGAGGCCTGTGCAGACGATATAGTCAGCCTCCTCCAGCGGCGTGGTCACCGCGTTGAGGCCGCGATAGATTGAATTGTCGCGCTCGGGGCCGAGCCAGAACATCTTGCGGCCGGGATGCTCGGCGACATAGAGCCGCGTCAGGTCTCCCGAGGAGACGATCGCGTCATAGGTCTCGTCGGCGACGCCGAGCTTGCGCAATTGCCGCTGCACGGAGTCGGCCGGGCGCGGCGCATTGGTGATCAGGATCACGGTACCGCCGCGGCTGCGATAGGTGTGCAGCGCCTCGCAGGCTTCGGGGAAGGATTCGAGGCCGTTATGGACCACGCCCCAGATGTCGCTGAGCACGACGTCAACGCCGGCCACGAGCTCGCGCAGGCTTTCGGCGAAATGCAGCGTGGTCATGATGCGTGCGGCCGATCAGATGCGACGCGCGAGCGCGGCGTTGCCGGTGGTGATGCGTTGCGCGGTGGGCGCTGCAGATGTCGCGCCTGGGCTTGGGGGAGCGGAGCCATTGGATCCCTGAATGTCCTGCGCCTGGTTCGGCGCGGCCCCGCCGGTAGCAGATGCCCCCTCCGGCCGCAATGGCCGGGGCGGTGCGAACAGAAACCCCTGGCCGAACCGCACGTCATAGTCGAGCAGGTCGATTACGGCGCGCTCGCCCTCGATCCGCTCGGCGACCAGGTCGATGCCGAAGCGGCCGAGCAGGTCCGACAGGTCGGACGGGTGGATGTCGGAGGCCGACGCCTGCTTCGGATCGAGCAGCAGGGTGGCCGGCACCTTGATGAAGCGAACGCCGCGGTCGGCGAGCTCACGCGGCTCGATGCGCAGGTCGGTGACATGGTCGATCGAGAAGCGGAAGCCGCGCTGGGCGAGCGCTGCGAGATTCTCGGTCTCGGCCGGGCCGAGATTGCGGAAAGTCGACTGCTTGAACTCCAGCACCAGCGAGGGCGCCAGCGCCCGGTTGGCTTCGAGGAAATCGAGACACTGCGCGAAGGTGGTGGAATTGCCGAGCGTGGAGGCCGCGACGTTGCAGAACACGCCGACATCCTTGTTGCGCACCATCAGGCGGCGCAGCACCTGCACACAGCGCAGCATCACCATGTTGTCGATGCGCCCGATCAGACCCGAGGCTTCGGCGATGCCAATGAATTCTTCGGCGGCGATGAGCTGGTCGCGCTCGTCGCGCACCCGCGTCACCGCCTCGTAGAATCGCACTTTGCGCTGCGGCAGCGTCACCATCGGCTGCAGGAAGATGTCGATGCGATTCTCGTCGATCGCGCCGCGCAGCGTCGCCAGCAACTGGGTCTGGTTGCGTCCGTTGGCGGTCTGGGCCTGGACCGGCGGTGCGGGCCGCGGCTGCGATGCGGGACGCGGCGGCGCCGCGGGACGTGGGGGCAGCGCTACCGGCCGCTCCGCGATCGTCTCGATCAGGTCGAGCGGCGTCACCGGCTCCGGCTTCCCGACCAGGCTTGTGGCTGGCGCCGGCGTGGCGTCGGCCAGCAGGTCTTCATGGGCCGATACGGTGGCGGCGAGCTGCTTCACCAGCCCACCCAGTTCGTTGATCTCGCCGACCACTGACTGGATGCGGTCGGAATTGGTCGAATTGGACGAGGCGATGCGCCCCTCGATCGCGGCGAGCCGGCGGCCGAACTCGGCCACCTGGCGGGCGAGGTCGGCGGTGCCGCGGGACAGGTCGGCGATCTGACCGCCGACGTCGCTGCGGTCGCGCAGCCGCATCGACACGGCGTTGTAGAGAATCAGGAAGGTCAGCGCGGTCAGCGCCACGATCGCGGATTCGGTTCCGCTGATGCCGGCGACCGAGTAGAGCATAAGCCCGAGCGAGGCCGCGAGCAGAACCATGCAGATGGCGATGAAGATCGTCGAAATGCGAATCATGCCGCGCGTTACGCCTCAAGAGCTGACTGCCTCACCCGGGAAAACGCGGGGCGCCGTCCGAACCCCGTCACGCCTCATGCTTCCCCAAGCGGCATGACCTTAACATCATTGTTGATTCGAGGGGATAGCGGCCTTTTTCGTGGCTCAAGTCAGGCCGGCCCGGCGAAAGCCTTCGAGGTAGTGCTCGCGGTCGGGAGCGAGCTTGATCGGCATGAACTCGGCGATCCAGGCCAGGGAGACATTCGGCTGGGCGCGGCGCAGTTCCTCCAACGCGACGCGGGCGATCTCGGATTGCCCGGCCATGCCGGCGGCTGCGGTCAGCACCCGGTGCCCGCCGACGAAGTCGCTGCGCTGGCGCAAGGACTCCTGGGCAAGCCGGATGGCTTCCTCGTAGTCGCGGCCGAGGAAGCGGGCAAAGGCCGCAATGCCGAAATAGACCGGCGCGTAAGGGTCGCGCGGGCTGAGGCGGATCGCCCGCCGCGCGGCCTCGTCGGCGTCCTGCCAGCGGCCGCAATAGCCGAGCGTCAGCCCATAATAGCCCTGTGCAAGCGCAAAGTTCGGATTGAGCCGCAACGCGGTCTCGAACTCGGCCAGCGAATCCTCGAAACGCCGCGCGAACAGGTAGACGTGGCCGAGTGCATTATGCGCCCAGGCATCCTCGTCGTCGGCGCGGATCGCGGCACGCGCGGCGCGCTCGGCGGCGGATATTGCGGCGGCCATCTCCATCCAGCCCATATGCGCGGTGAACATGTAGCTGGTGCCGAGCAACCCGAGGGCCTTGCCGTAGTTCGGGTCGAGCGCGATGGCTTTTTCGAGCAGGGCTTGCGCCACGACGTGATCCTGCCGCGTCACGCGCCAGTAATGGGAGAGGGCGCGCATCAGGAGGTCCCAGGCGTCCATGCTGTCGGGCGGCTTGCGCTGGGCGCGAAAGCTTTCGGCGGCGTAGAGCTGCGGTTCGATTGCGGCGACGATCGCTTCGGTGATCTCGTCCTGTACGGCGAAGACGTCGGCGAGCTCGCGGTCGTAGCGTTCGGCCCAGAGATGGCTGCCGGTGGCGACGTCGTTGAGCTGCGCAGTGATGCGGACGCGGTCGCCGCCCTTGCGGACGCTGCCTTCGACGACGTAGCGCACGCCGAGTTCTTCGGCGATCTGGCGCAGGTGAACCGTGCGGCCCTTGTAGATGAAGGAGGAGTTGCGCGCGATGACGAAGAACCAGCGCAGCTTCGACAGCGCGGTGATGATGTCCTCGCTGATGCCGTCGGAGAAATAGTCCTGCTCGGCCTCGCCGCTCATGTT
This sequence comes from Bradyrhizobium sp. AS23.2, assembly GCF_001908185.1. Lineage (GTDB taxonomy): Bacteria > Pseudomonadota > Alphaproteobacteria > Rhizobiales > Xanthobacteraceae > Bradyrhizobium. Next base: position 16,890 of record NZ_LGHM01000066.1, on the reverse strand, counting down.
TGTGAAGGGCAGGACGGCGATCGCGGGACGATCGGGCAGCGGCAATCCCGCCGATGGCGGGGCAGGCGGCTTGCCCGCCGCGGCCGGCTTCGCCGCGGCGGAGAGTTCGGTCACCTCGCCGACGAACCGCACGCCCTTGCGCGCGATGGTGCGGATCAGCCGCTGCTCCTCGCCATTGTCGTTGACCGCCCGGCGCGCCGCGTTGATCCGGCTCGTCAGCGTCGATTCCGAGACGACGCGGCCGTTCCAGATCGCATCGAGCAGATTGTCCCGTGTCACCACGCGCTCGCGGTTGCAGACGAGATAGGTCAGCAGATCGAACACCTGGGGCTCGAGCGCGACGAGCGTGTCCGCACGCCGCAATTCGCGGCGCTCGGGGTCGAGCAAGAAGTCCTCAAACCGAAACGTCACACTGCCCTCTCGGCTCACGCTCGGAAATCAAGGTCCTCTCAGCGTAAAATAACGCCGGCCTCAAGGCCAGCGAACCGTATGCGCCCTATCGTCCCCGCGTTTTCAACCGCAGGAGATTGCCATGTCGACATCCGCAGCGCTCAAGCCAGCCGGAGCCCAACCCGATCTCGCCGCCGTCAAGCAGCGCCAGCACGGCGCCTGGTCGTCCGGCGACTATGCCATCGTCGGCACCACCTTGCAGATCGTCGGCGAACAGCTCTGTGAGGCACTGGACCTTCGCGCCGGCAGCAAGGTCCTGGACGTTGCCGCCGGCAACGGCAACGCGACGCTGGCCGCGGCACGGCGCTGGTGTGACGTCACATCCACTGACTATGTACCGGCACTGCTCAAGCGCGGACGCGAGCGCGCGGCAGCCGAGCATCTGATGATCGAATTCCGCGAGGCGGATGCCGAAGCGTTGCCGTTTGCCGATGCGAGCTACGACGTCGTGCTCTCGACCTTCGGCGTGATGTTCACGCCGGACCAGGACAAGGCGGCTTCCGAGCTCGCGCGCGTCTGCAGATCCGGCGGCAAGATCGGCCTCGCCAACTGGACGCCGCAAGGCTTCATCGGCCAGCTCTTCAAGATCATCGGCAAGCATGTCGCCCCGCCCGCGGGCGTGAAGTCGCCCGCGCTGTGGGGCACGCCGGCACGGCTTCAGGAGATGTTCGGCAGCCAGGCTTCGGAGATCGCCGCCGAGCCGCGGATGTTCGTGTTCCGCTATCGCTCGCCGGACCACTGGCTCGATGTCTTCAAGTCGTTTTACGGGCCGATGCTGAAAGCCTTCGCTGCGCTCGACGAGACCGGCCAGGCCGCGCTGCGGCGCGACCTCATGACGCTGCTCGGCGAGTTCAACCATGCCGACGACGGCACGGTCGTCGTGCACAGCGAGTACCTGGAGGCGGTGATCAGCAAGCGCTGACGCGCGGTCGAGGCGTGATCAGGCCGAGGCTCGGCCTGATCATCGTCATCAGGACGGCGCGGCGGCGCCGACCGTGTCGGCCGAGACGGCCTCGCGGCTGCCGAGAGGCTAGGGCTGCCCGGTGGTCGTGTCGCGCAGCGTCTGCCGCTCGATCTCCGAGTTCAGCTCGGCCCCGAACATGATCACGATCACCGACATCCACATCCATGTCATCAGGCCGATCGCGGCGCCGAGCGAGCCGTAGGTCGCGCTGTAATTGGCGAATGCCGAGAGATACCAGGACAGCAGCGCCGAGCCGGCGATCCAGAGGATGGCTGCCGTCACCGCGCCGATGCTCAGCCATTGCCAACGCGGCGCGTCGCGGCTCGGCGCGAAGCGGTAGAGGATGGCGAGCGCCGCCAGCAGGATGACGAGCAGCAGCGGCCATCGCGCCAGCGCGACGATCAGCTTGCTCTCGGGCGCGATGCCGAGATGATCGAGCGCGAGCGGGAAGGCGACCACGGCGGCGACCATCAGCAGCAGCGCCGCGATGCCGGCGACCGTGAAGGCCAGCGACACCAGGTTCAGCTTGATGAAGCCGCGCTTCTCGCGCTCCTCATAGGCGACGTTGAGGGCGTCGATGATGGATTTGACGCCGGCATTGGCGCTCCAGACCGCGAGCGCGAGGCCGAACAGGAAGGTGGCGCCGAGCGCGGTGTTGCCTTTCGAGACCACGCGCGCGACCTGGTCCGCGACGATCTGGAATGTGCCCGCCGGCAGCATCATCGCGAGCGTCTGCAGATTGTTGCTGATGGTCGAGGGATCGGCGAACAGTCCGTAGGACGAGACGAGCGCGGTCACGGCGGGAAAGATCGCGAGCAGCCCGAAGAACACGACGCCGCCCGCGGTTGCGAGCAGGCGATCGTCGTCGATGCGCTGATAGGTGCGCCAGAAGATATCCTTCCAGCCCGCCCAGGGGATCGCGAACGGGCTCCTCGAGCGGCGGCCATGGCCGGGCTGCGTCGCCGCACGCGCGACGCTCGTTTCTGGCGGATTTCCTTCGCGGTTGCGGCGGTTTCGCAGGGAGCCGGATCCAATGAGGCCAGACTCCTGCAAATAGCGCTCCGCAGTCAGCACGAAAACGGCCGTCGCGGCGACCAGCAGCCAGTTGTCGAGCTGCTCCGAGCGCCGCACGCGCATTTCAAGCGTCCAATCCGTGACTGTGGCGCCTGCGGCGCGCCGCCGCGACACCCAGCAGCCCGATTGCCGCGAGCATCAGACCGAGTTGCACGGGGCGGTTGGCACGAGCCGGCCGGGCCTTGCCGTCATGGCCACGTTCGCCGGGTGCGAGTGGCACCAGCGGAATCGTCGTCGCGACCTCCTTCACGGCCTCCTTGATCGTTCCGCGCGGGATGCGCGGGCTGGCGATCGCCACGCGCATTCGGCTGGCAAACGGGACGATCGGCTTGGTCCGACGCTTCATCTGAGCCATAGCCACTCCGGCGCAGGCTGCGGCCAGCACGAGGAGCACGGCCGCGACGGCACCGAAGCCCCAGAATTGCCCGTAGGTGATTGCAACCCAGCGATACAGGGCGATCAAACCGACGAAGAAGGCCGCGATCAGGAACAGCCCCGCCACCGCGAACAGTCCCGCCGCGACCGCGTAGGACGTGGCGCGTCTGGTGGCCTGGCCGGTGCGGTCACGCAAGTAAGACCGGGCGGCGCGCTTGAGATGGTTGAGTTTCAGCGCCACGCCAGCGCGCAGCAATTCGCCCGATGGCGCGAGCATGCGGACATCCTCCGAAAGCGAGACGTTTGCCGGGGGATGAACGTGGCGGAATTTGACTTGTTCCGCCGGAGCGCAGTTGCCGTGACGGATCAGCCGAGATCAGCGGCCGCGATCCAGAACACCTCGCCCTCGGACTCCTCGGTGTCCAGCCAGAGCAGCGGCAGTTCCGGAAAAGCCTCGTCGACCAGTTCGCGGCCGCGGCCGATCTCGCAGAGCAGGCCGCCATCCGGCGTCAGGTGATCGGGCGCATCGCGCAGGATCCGGCGAACCACGTCGAGACCGTCGGCACCGCCATCGAAGGCGAGTTTCGGCTCGGCCCGGCATTCCGGCGGCAGTGCAGCCATGCCGTTCGCATCGACGTAAGGCGGGTTCGTGATGATCAGGTCGTATTTGTTGTTGCCGAGCGGGGCGAACAGGTCGCCACGGTGGAGCGTGATCCGCTCATCCAGCCCGTGCTCGCCGACATTGCGCGCGGCGACTTCGAGCGCGCCCTTGGAGATGTCGACGGCATCGACCGCGGCGTTCGGGAAATGATGCGCGGCGAGGATCGCGAGACATCCCGATCCCGTGCAGAGGTCGAGCACGCTTTCCACGGCCGTGGGGTCATCGATCAGCGAGCCGACCTCGCCGTCACCGCCGAAATGCGAATCCAGGAGCTCGCCGATGAAGGAGCGCGGAACGATGACGCGCTCGTCGACATAGAAGGGCAGGCCGCGCATGTAGATCTTGTTGACGAGATAGGCGGCCGGTTTGCGCGTGGTGACGCGCTTCTGGATGAGATCGAGGATGGTCTTGCTTTCCGCCGCCGTGACGCGCGTGTTGGCAAAAACCTCGAACTGCTCGGGATGCAGATGCAGGGTTTCGCAGACCAGGAAGACGGCTTCGGCGACCGGATCGGTCGTGCCATGGGCAAAGGCGAGCTTGGCTTCGACGAAGCGGCTGACCGCATAGCGGACGAAATCGATCAGCGTGAGAAGCTCGCCGCGCCCGACTTTCGCGAGCTTCGGTGTGGCGCGGCCGCGCGCGGTCTTTTTGGATGTTCTTGCCATCAGGATCGGGTCCAGCGTGCGGCGGCCTCGTCGTCACGGGCGTGGGCTTCGACCCAGCCGGTGCCGGTGGCGCTCTCTTCCTTCTTCCAGAACGGCGCGTTGGTCTTGAGATAATCCATCAGGAACTCGGCCGCCTGGAATGCTGCCTGGCGATGCTGCGAGGCGGTGAGTACCAGCACGATGTTCTGGCCGGGCATGAACCGGCCAACCCGATGGATGACGGTGACGCCGTCGAGCGGCCAGCGCGACACCGCCTCGTCGGCGTGGCCCCTGATCTCTTCTTCCGCCATGCCTGGATAATGTTCGAGCGTGAGCGCCGATATCTTCGCGCTGTCTTCGTCGCCGCGGCAGATGCCGGAAAAGCTCACGACGGCGCCGATGTCGGTGCGGCCCTGCGTCAGGACGGCGATCTCGCGCGCGATGTCGAAATCGTCTTGCTGGATACGGATGGTGACGGGGCAGGTCATGGTCTAGCCGCCGGTCATCGGCGGGAAGAACGCGATCTCGCGGGCGCCCGCGATGGCGGCGTCCGACTTGACGTGGGCATGGTCGATCGCGGCGCGGATCACCTTGGGCTTCTCGAACGCGTGGGCATAGGCCTCGCTCCGGCCGGACAGCCAGGCGATCAGCTCCTCGACGGTGCGCACTGTGGACGGCGGCTCGATCGTCTCCTCGGCCTTGCCGACGCGCTCGCGCACCCAGGCGAAGTACTTCACCTTCATTCCTCATCCTCCTTGATGAGGTGATGGATACCGGCGCGGAAATAATCGTAGCCGGTGTACATGGTCAGGATCGCCGAGGCCCAAAGCAGGAGGAGGCCAATCTGGGTCACGACCGGCACGACCTGGTCGCCGGCCTCGCCCGCAAGCAGGAAGCCGATCGCAACGAGCTGGACCGTGGTTTTCCACTTGGCGAGCTTGGTCACGGGCACGCTGACGCGGAGCGCGGCGAGATATTCGCGCAGTCCCGAGACCAGGATCTCGCGGCACAGGATCACGATGGCAGCCCACAGCGACCAGCCATGGATGATGCCGTCGGCGGCCAGCATCAGGAGGCAGGAGGCGACCAGCAGCTTGTCGGCGATGGGATCGAGCATCCGCCCGAACGCTGATTGCTGATTCCAGATCCGCGCGTAATAGCCGTCGAGGTAATCGGTCACCCCGGCGCCGATGAAGATGGCCACCGCCACCCAGCGCAGCCACAGCGGGCCGTCCATGATCGACTGTGCGTAGATGCACCCGACCACAACCGGGATCGCGGCGATCCGGCCATAGGTCAGGATGTTGGGGAGGGACATCGCGCGGCTGTTCGTCCCTCGTGTCGTGGCGATGTTCATCCGTCCTACCAATACCGCTGGTGCCCTCAGGTCAACCGTCCCTCCCACATGGGGTGCGGGATGCGACGACCATATGACTCCATCCCCTTTAGTTCATCCCGGCTGGGGATGGAAATACTCGAAAATCCTGCGGGCGCTTTCGGCGCTCACCCCCGGAACCTTGCCGAGATCGGCGATCGAGGCCCGTTCGATCTCCTTCAGGGTTCCGAAATGATGCAGCAAGGCACGTTTGCGTGACGGGCCGATGCCCGGAATCTCCTGCAAACCGGCCTCGCGGATGTCCTTTTTGCGCAGCTTGCGATGCGAGCCGATGACGAAGCGGTGGGCCTCGTCCCGCAGCCGCTGGATGAAATAGAGCACGGGATCGCGCGGCTCCAGCTTGATCGCCTCGCGCTCCGGCATGAACAGGGTCTCGCGGCCGGCATCCCGGTCCGGCCCCTTGGCGACCGACATCAGCGACACCTGGGTCAGGCCGAGATTTGCAAAGATCTCCCGGACGGCATTGAGCTGGCCACGGCCGCCGTCGATGATCACGAGGTCGGGCCATTGCGGGAAGTCGTCGTCCCTGGCCTTGGCCGCATTATCCTCGGGCGGGTTGATGAGGCGCTTGAAGCGGCGCTCGAGCACCTCGCGCATCATGGCGTAGTCGTCGCCCGGCGTGAGCCCTTCCGACTTGATGTTGAACTTGCGGTACTGGTTCTTCACGAAGCCGTCCGGGCCGGCGACGATCATGGCGCCGACCGCATTGGTGCCCTGGATGTGGCTGTTGTCGTAGACCTCGATGCGCTTGGGCGAATGGGGCAGGCTCAGCGTCGCGGCCATGGCGTCGAGCAGGCGGCTCTGCGTCGCGGTATCCGCCAGCTTGCGGCCCAGCGCCTCGCGCGCATTGGTCAGCGCGTGGGCGACGAGCTCCTTCTTCTCGCCGCGCTTGGGCGCCGTGACCTCGACCTTGTGGCCGGCCTTGATCGACAGCGCATTGGCGAGCAGCTCGCTCTCCTCGATCTCGTGCGACAGCAGGATGTTCTTCGGCGGCGGCTTGTCGTCGTAGAACTGGGCAAGGAAGGAGCCGAGCACCTCCTCCGGTGTGAAGGTCTTCTCTGCACGCGGGAAATAGGCGCGGTTGCCCCAGTTCTGTCCGGTGCGGAAGAAGAACACTTCGACGCAGGAGAAACCGCCCTCCTGGTGGATGGCGAACACGTCGGCTTCCTCCACCGTGCGCGGATTGATGCCCTGCTGCGACTGGATCGCCGACAGTGCGGCGAGGCGGTCGCGGTACAGCGCTGCGCGCTCGAATTCGAGTTCGCCGGACGCTTTCTCCATCTCGCCGGCAAGCTCCTGCTTCACCGCATGGCTCTTGCCTGAGAGGAAGTCGGTCGCCTCGCGCACCAGGGTCGTATAGCCGGGGAAATCGATCTCGTGGGTGCAGGGACCGGCGCAGCGGCGGATCTGGTAGAGCAGGCAGGGTCGCGTGCGGCTCTCGAAAAAGGAATCGGTGCAGGAGCGGATCAGGAACGCGCGCTGCAAGGCGGTGATGGTGCGGTTGACGGCACCGGCGGAAGCGAACGGGCCGAAATAGCGCCCGGGGCGGGTCTGCGCGCCGCGGTGCTTCAGAATCTGCGGCGCCCAATGGTCGCCGGTGATCAGGATGTAGGGAAACGACTTGTCGTCGCGAAGCTGCACGTTGAAGCGCGGCCGAAGCTGCTTGATGAGGTTGGCTTCCAGCAGCAGTGCTTCGGTCTCGGTATTGGTCGAGACGATTTCCACGGTGGCCGTGGCGGCGATCATGCGCAGGATGCGCGCCGGCAGCGGTGCGTTCTGGCGCGCATAGTTGGACAGGCGCTTTTTGACGTTCTTGGCCTTGCCGACATAGAGCACGTCGGCGTTGGCATTGAGCATCCGATAGACGCCGGGCGAGGTGGGGGGCGAGGCGGACCGCGCGCTCGATCGCCTCGTGGCCCGTGGCCAGCGGCTCTTCGCCGACCGCGCCGCTCTCCTCCAGGATATCCGGCAGCCGCCCATCGTCCTCGTCGTCCCCGCCGGCGGTGGCGGGATCGAGGTCCGGCGGCGTCAGCCCCTCGGGCGGAGCGTCCGTCGCCGTGCCGCGCCGGGATTTGCGCGCGCGTGCGTCGTCCGGATTGTCGGTGGAATCGTGAACCATGGAGCGAATTTAGGCGCTGGGGGGGCCGATTTGAAGTTGCGGTCATGCCGCACGCACAGGATGGCGCGCGCAGTTCCCGGTAACGTTTCCTTAAGTCTGTTAACAGCGCGGTAACCGGACTTAACAGCCCTTTAACTTAAAACTCTCGATAAATCCGACGCGAAAAGTTCTTAGTTCCGCAACCATGCGGTTTTGCCTCGCGCGGCGGCGCAGGCATTGCGCGGGGGGTGCGGCAGTTGCGTTGGAGTGTGTGATGAAGTTCGTTGTGGGCGCAGCCGCGTTGGTTGCCGCCGGCTGGACAGCTTCGGCAGGGGCCGCCGATCTCAGTTACGGGCAGCGTGCGCCCTATACCGTCAACCAGCCATTGAACGCCTATAGCTGGGCCGGTCCCTATCTGGGCGGCAACATAGGCTATGAATGGGGCTCGGTGGACAACAATCCCTCAAAGCCGTCCGGCTTCGTCGGCGGCATTCAGGCGGGCTACAATTTCCAGAACGGCCCGTGGGTATTCGGCGTCGAGGGCGACATCCAGGCCGCCGGTGCCGACGACACCTTCGCGCCGTGGAAGTTCTCCAATCCGTGGTTCGGCACCCTGCGCGGCCGCGCCGGCTACGCCTTCAGCAACGTGCTGTTCTACGGCACCGCCGGCCTCGCCTTCGGCGAGCTGCGCGCGCAGACCTTTGGCTGGACGGAGTCGCACACCACTGCCGGCTGGACCATCGGTGCCGGTGCGGAAGTCGGCCTCGCGCCGAACTGGAGCGCCAAGCTCGAATATCTCTACATCGACCTGTCGACGAGTCAGTTCGCAATCACAGGCGTGTCAAACGGCTATACCGCCAGCGTTGTGCGCGCAGGCGTGAACTATCACTTTTGATAGCCAAGAAAAAAATACCGGACCACAGCCTCCCGGCCGCTCGCGGCCGGGAATTTTTTTGCGTCAGGTGTTTCGCGTCAGGCTCGCTGGAGCCCTTTCCGTTCCGATGGAATTCGGAACGGAGCTCCAGATTCTTACTCTGACGCGTCTTCTTGACGCGAACCGGTATCCACTTCGCTCGAAATGCTCTGCTCGAAACGCTCTAGGAGAGTATGACTAAATTGACCGCCTTAGGTCCCTTCCCCTTCTTGTCCGGCTCGACTTCGAACGTGATACGCTGTCCTTCGGCAAGGTCCTTCAATCCCGCCCGCTCAACAGCGGTGATGTGAACAAAGACATCGCGACCGCCGTCGTCCGGCTTGATGAAGCCGTAGCCGCGCTCGCCGTTAAAGAACTTGACCGTTCCCGTCATGGCCATCGGGAAAACTCCCCCTCATTGCTCCTCCGTCGCGACGCAGACTCACGTCACGACATGACCGGGCCCTACGAAGCCCGGGAGCTGGCCATCCTTGCGCGAACTTTTCAGTCCGGTTGGATCTTTTTAGGCCTTCACTCCGCCGCAACCATTCGCGGAAGCGGAACGTAAAGCCAGTCACGGAAACAGCATAATACGGTTCTTTGCAGATTGACTACCGCTCCTGCATATTTTTCCCAAAGATGACCGGGCGTTACGGCCTCGGCACCTCTAATCGGAATCTGGCAGCGCCGCCTTGGCCGAGCGGCATTTCCAGCTCGGGCAGGATCGTCTTGAGCTCGCCATGCAGCGTGTACGGCGGATTGACGATCAGCAGCCCGGTGGAGGTGAGGGCCGCGCCGTCAAGCTGCGGCGCGACACTGAATTCGAGGCGCAGGCATTTTCCCGGCGGTTTTGCTCCGGCAGCGAGCCGCGCCACCAGTTGCGCCAGCGTGTCGGTGGCGCGACGGTTCTTGGCCGGATACCAGATTACATAGATACCGGTCGGCCATTTCGCGAAGGCTGTCGAGAACGCCTCGCCCAACCGCTCGAACTCGTCCTTCGCCTCGAAGGGCGGATCGATCAGCACCAGTCCGCGCCGTTCCTTCGGCGGCACGAAAGCGGGCAGCGCCATCCAGCCGTCGAGATCGACCACACGGGCCTGTTCGTCGCGGCGGAGCACGTCGATCAGCGCCTTGCGCGCCTTCGGCTCAGGCTCGCAGGCAACGAGCCGGTCCTGCGGTCTGAGCAGGCCGCGTGCGATCAGCGGTGAGCCCGGATAGGCCTTGAGCTCACCCTTCGGGTTGAAGGCGCGGACGATGTCCAGATAGGGTTTTGTCAGTATCACTGTCTCATTCGACAGGCGCGCCTGCATCAGCCGTGCGATGCCCGTCAGCCATTCGCCGCTGCGGCGCGCCTCGTCGCTTTCGAGATCATAGAGGCCGGCGCCGGCGTGGGTGTCGATGACGCGGAACGCCCCCGGCTTGTCCTGCAGGTAGGTGATGATGCGCGCGAGCACGATGTGCTTGATGACATCGGCGAAGTTGCCGGCGTGGAAGGCGTGGCGGTAGTTCATGACGAAGAGTTACGACATCGCGCGATGAAAGTAACTGCCATCATTCCAGGGCGATGCGGAGCATCGAACCCGGAATCCATTTCGCCCCCGGCAATGTGGATAGATGGATTCCGGGTTCGTGCTTCCGCCTTCGCTCTTTGAGCTTCGGCGGACAAGTCGCGCGCCCCGGAATGACGAACTGAGGACCTCGGACTAGCCACCCCGGATCGGCGGCATCGTCACCTGGTCGCGGCGGCAGGCGCGGCGGTCGAGCTCCTCGCAAGCGCGGAATTGCAGGTCCTTGCTGAGGCAGATGCGGACCTCGGAGAGTCGCGTCCGGTTGCACGTAACCGAGATGGCGGCAGTGCTCAGCCCCGGATTGGCCTTGACGAAGGCTTCCTCGACCTCGGCCGGCGCCACGGTCTTGGCCTGCGACAGATCGAGATATTCGGCCGGAATCTTCACCACTGCGCGAGCCTTGCGGATCGCCTCGAAATAATTGCGGCTGTCGAGGCCGGAGCAGGTGCCGTGCTTGTCCCACTCGTTGAAGATCAGGCCCGGCGCCGGCATCAAATCGAGCATCGAGGAGACGATGTTGCGGTTCAGCCGCGGCGCCGGCCGCTGGCAATATTCGGGAAAGCCGTCCTCATATTGCGGCCACAGCCCATGCACCACGAAAGAGTAGGGCCGTCCGCTGCACTGCATCTGCGAGCGCCCGCTGCCACGGCCACGTTCCGAGGCCTCCTCGCAGAACGAGGGCGACCACGACAGCGACAGCACATAGAAATCGAATTCGCCGGGCGCGTTCTGCCGCTTGTCCTGCGCCTTCGCACCGTCGGCCAGCGAGGCCAGCCCGGCGGCCAAGGTCAGCGAGATCATCAGGCGCGAGAACGAATGCAATCTAAAATTAAACATGACTACGCCCCTCAACCAGACTGTGCAACGAGCCTAGCAGGCAACAAGAACATTTCAAGAACAAAATTCGGGCGGCCGCCGTTCGGCCGCTTGATCGGTCCGAATCAGGGCTTCTCGAATTAAGGCCTCTCGAATTAAGGCCTGGCGGCGCGGCAGGCCGGATTGTAGGCCCAGTTGCGATCGAGGCCGACGACGCACCATTCGACGTTCTGGCCGTAACCGGCGAAGCCGCCATCCTCGATGATCGAGAAATGCACTTTGCGCATCTTGCCGTCATTGAGCATGGCATCGCCGGTGCAGTAGCGGCGCGGAATGTTGTCGGATTGCCAGGGCCGGAACGCAATCTCGTGAACGGCGGCGAAGCCCGTGATCTTCAACGAGGAATTCCAGAACGAGCTTTCCTTCTCCCAGAACTGGGTCGCGATCGTCGGCAGCGCCTTGTCGCAATCGGCGACGATGCCGTCATAGCGCGGTCCGCTCAGCCAGAAGTTCAACTCCAGCGGATTGGCGGCCTTGGCCTCGCCGAGCGACAGAGCCCCGAACATGAGGCCGAGCACGGCGGCAAAGCGGAGCGATTTCAGGGAGGTCGAGAGGGCGCGCATGGGCAATCCGAAGGTGCGGGTCTGCGAAGGTGGGACGGTGCCGCGAAGGCCGGAGGAGGTCAAGTGCAGCGCGGCAACACTTGCCGACGAGTTGAGCATAACGTCGCAGCCGGCGGGGCTTCTGTTCTTTTCACTTCCATCCCGGCACCGTAAACTGGCGCCAACCAACTGGAGTAACGGGAATGCGAATCATTGCGGCCGCGGGCTTTCTCGCCCTGGGTATGATGGCGAGCCAGTCGGCGCGCGCTGACATCCTTCCGGTGCCACCGTTCAAGGGCAACGACACTGGCGGCATCATCGCGTACTCGATGGCCGCCCAGGTCGATGCGCGTCAGGTCGCGGTCGATCACTGCGCGCAGTACGGCAAGGTGGTCAAATTCCTCGCAGTGCAGGCCTATGAGGGCGGCTACATCTCGTTCTCCTGCCGCTGGGTGCCCTATGGCGCCGCCGAGCGGCCGATCCGCACGCTCTACTGAGACGTTTTTTTCAACGGCCAGTCTATCAGCCGGGAGTCTCTCGCATGACGCGCAAACTTGCTTTGCTCGGCTCAGCCGTTTGCCTTGCATCGTCTGCTGGCGCGGCCTGCGCCGACGATCTGCCGGTACGCAAGGCCGGCCTGTGGGAATTGAAGATGGTCAGAACCGGCTCGTCCATGCCCGAGATGACTATGCAGCATTGCACCGACGAGACCGTCGACAAGGAGATGAACAACAACATCTCGCCGATGGCCAAGCAGATCTGCTCCAAGCAGGACGTCAAGAAGACCGCAACCGGCTATGTCAGCGATTCCGAGTGCAACGTCGCCGGCATCAGCACGACCTCGCATGCCGAGATCACCGGTGATTTCAACTCGGCCTATACGGTGAAGACCTCGTCGCATGCGCAGGGCGGCGTCGCCGGCGCCACGGGGCGCGATACCACCATGACTCTCGAGGCCAAGTGGTTGGGGGCCTGCAAGCCGGAGCAGAAGCCCGGCGACATCGTGATGCCCGGCGGCTTCAAGATGAACGTGCGCGACGTCGAGAAGCTGAAGAACCTGCTGCCGAAGTAGGTGAGAGAACGTAGCGCAACTGCTGCGCTCCCTCGCCCCGTTCTTACGGGGGGAGGGGGTGAGGGGCTCTATCCGCGAATCCGGTGAGAGCCGGACTCGTGGAGACTCCCCCTCACCCGAATTCGATCTGCGATCGAATTCGACCTCTCCCCGCAAGCGGGGCGAGGTGAAGGGACTACTGCTTTGAACCTTCCGCTTGCCCCCGGCGACCAATGACAAGCGCCCATAGCCGCTTACGGCCGGGCCCGGGGACTTTTCAGATGGAAAGCATTCGGCCCGACAACACGGACCCGATTCCGCTGCGGCCCGCGCCGAACCAGTTCGGCACGATCATGCTGCGCTTTGTCGGATTGCTGGCCGTTGCGATCGCGGTGCTGGCGTTCGTCTACAGCCGCTGAAGCGGGCCGGATCCCGGCCCGGAAAAGTTAACGAGGCCTTAACGGCTCGCGTCGACCACCGAGGCTTCCAGGGTGTAGGCGCCATCGGCATAGCCCTTCACCACCATGCCGGCGACCAACATCACTGCCAGCGTCGCGGTCGCGAAAATAAATCCGACCAGCTTGAGTGCGCCGCGATCTGCCATGGTTCTCGTTCCCCTGTACTCTGCCCAATTCGTTTCAAATAGACAGCGACAGGTTCATAATTGGTTAGCAACTCGATGGTTTCGCCGGCTGCATCGCGGGTAAACCATGTTGAGCAGGCTTATGGCAGGCACCCTGAATCGCGTCCATAGCGTGCGGGCAACACTCGCGCACTCATTTGGCCATTCATCCTGGAACTGATCTAACCAGCCTTCCGCATCGGCACGAAGGCGCTGGCGGTGATGGAGTAGACCTCCTCGCCGCGCTGGTTGGAGCCGGTGGTGCGGGCCGTCAGAATGCCCCAGCCGGGGCGTGAGGCGGAGGTGCGCTTGTCGATGACGGCATTGACGTAAGCGACAGTGTCGCCGGCGAGCACCGGCTTTATCCACCGCAGGTCGCGAAAGCCCGGCGACGGGCCCCATACAGCGACCTCCCCACCGCACGCCGCGGCTTCCCGCGCCAGGCGCTGGCCATCCGCGACAAGCAGGCTCATGCAGGCCGAGCCGACATGCCAGCCCGAAGCGGCGAGCCCGCCGAACAGCGAGTTCTTGCCTTCCTCCTCGTCGAGGTGAAAACGCTGTGGATCGAATTTCGCGGCGAACGTCTTGATGGACTCCGCCGTGAACGTGTAGGCGCCGATCTCGCGGCGATAGCCGATCTCGATCTCCTCGAAGAAACGCATCAGACCGCCCCCTCGCGCCGCTTGATCAGGACCGGCGAGGTCATCTCGCACAGCGCCTGCCCTGTCGCATTGCGCACGGTGCATTTGAACTTGACGATGCCCAGTTCCGGCCGGCTCTTCGAGGTGCGCGCCTCCACGACGTCGACGTCGAGCATGAGGTCGTCGCCGGGTCGGAGCGGCGACAGCCAGCGCACCTCGTCAACGCCGGGCGAGCCGAGCGAGGCGGCGCGGGTGATGAAGCCGTCCGCCATCATCCGCATCATCAGCGAGCAGAGGTGCCAGCCGGAGCCGGACAGGCCGCGCAGCATGCTTTTGCTGGCCGCCTCCTCGTCCAGATGCATCGGTTGCGGATCGAACTCGGCGGCGAAAGCCAGGATCTCGTCGCGGGTGACATGGCGCGGGCCGAACGTTCCGAACCGGCCGGGCGGGAAGTCTTCGAAGGTCAGGGTCATCTTGGGATTGCTAGCGGAAATGACAGATTGTGGCCGCACTTTGCAGCAATCTCAACCCGCCGGCCCGCATGGCTCGTGCTACATTCGACGCGGGTGTCTTGGCCTGAGTCGGATCAACCGAGGGTCGAGGCCCGATTTGCCCTGGGGAGAGCAATGTTTTCATTCAGCGACCTGTTTCAGTGGGACCGCTTCATCACGCCGACGATCATCAAGACCTTCTACTGGCTGGTGATCGCGCTGATCTGCCTGTTCGGCCTCTCCGGCATCTTCTCCGGTCTCGCGACGATGGCGATCAGTCCGTTCGGCGGCTTCCTGGTGCTGCTGTCGTCGATCGCGAGCGTCGTCGTCGGCGTCGTGTTCTCGCGCATCGCCGCGGAGCTGATCCTGATCGTCTTCCGTATCAACGAGCATCTCGGCGCGATCCGGGATCAGGGCGGCGGGATGAAGTAGCTCGTCATTCCGGGGCGCCTCGAAGAGGCGAACCCGGAATCCATCGGGCCTCAGAGCAAGCGGATAAATGGATTCCGGGCTCGCGCTTCGCGCGCCCCGGAATGACAATCTCAGCTTACGTATTGAACCGGAAGTGCATCACGTCGCCGTCGGCGACGACGTATTCCTTGCCTTCGAGGCGGAGCTTGCCGGCATCGCGGGCGCCGGCTTCGCCGCCCAGCGCAATATAGTCCTCATACGCAATCGTCTCGGCGCGGATGAAGCCTTTCTCGAAATCGGTGTGGATCACGCCGGCCGCTCCGGGCGCCTTTGTGCCGCGATAGATGGTCCAGGCGCGCGCTTCCTTCGGGCCCACCGTGAAATAGGTGATGAGGTCGAGCAGCGTGTAGCCGGCGCGGATCAGGCGGTCGAGGCCGGCTTCTTCGAGACCCAGCGTCTCCAGGAAGTCGGCGCGTTCTTCACGTGAAATGGTGGCGATCTCGGATTCGATCTTGGCGGAGATGACAACCGCGACGGCGCCTTCCTTGGCAGCCTGCTCCTGCACCGCCTTCGAGAACGAATTGCCTGTCGCGGCTGAACCTTCCTCGACGTTGCAGACATAGAGCACGGGCTTCGACGACAGCAGGCCGAGCATCCCGAAGGCGCGCTCCTCCTCGGCCTTGCGCTCGACGAGGCGGGCGGGCTTGCCCTCGCGCAGCAGCACCAAGGTGCGGTTGACGAGGTCGAGCTGCTCCTTGGCGTCCTTGTCGTTGCCCTTGGCCTTCTTGGTGAGATTGTCGACGCGCTTCTCGAGGCTGTCGAGGTCGGCGAGCATCAGCTCGGTCTCGATGGTCTCGATGTCGGCGAGCGGGGCGATCTTGCCTTCGACATGGGTGATGTCGGAGTCCTCGAAGCAGCGCACGACATGCGCGATGGCGTCGACCTCGCGGATGTTGGCCAGGAACTGGTTGCCGAGGCCCTCACCCTTGGAGGCGCCGCGCACCAGGCCCGCGATATCGACGAAGGTCAGCCGGGTCGGGATGATCTGCGCCGATTTGGAGATCGCCGAAAGCTTGTCGAGCCGCGGATCCGGCACGGCGACTTCGCCGACGTTCGGCTCGATCGTGCAGAACGGATAGTTCGCGGCTTGCGCCGCGGCCGTCTCGGTCAGCGCATTGAACAAGGTCGACTTGCCGACATTGGGCAACCCGACGATCCCGCATTTGAATCCCATTGTGTCCTCTATCCGTATTCGTCATGGCCGGGCTTGACCCGGCCATCCACGCTTTCTGTCTGCAGCGTCAAGAACGTGGATGCCCGGGACAGGCCCGGGCATGACGCAGAAGCTAATTCTGCTTCTCTCCGTTGTCGTCCTTGGTCAAAAATCCCTTCGCCTGCATGGCAAGATGTACCCTGTTGGCGAAGGTCGCGTCTGTCCCCTTGGCGAGCAGCGCGGCGTGCTCGGCAACCGCGTCGCAGAGCGTCGCCACCCATTCGTTGTCGGCCTTGGCGAAATCCGACAGCACGTGGCCGTGCACCATTTCCTTGATGCCGGGATGACCGATGCCGAGCCGAACCCGGCGGTAGTCGTTGCCTATATGCGCCGAGATCGAGCGCAGGCCGTTGTGTCCGGCGATGCCGCCGCCGATCTTGACCCGCACCTTGCCCGGCGGCAATTCGAGCTCGTCATGGAACACGGTGACGTCGCCCTGGGCGATCTTGAAGAAGCTCGCCGCGTCCTGAACGCTGCGGCCGGAGTCGTTCATGTAGGTCGTGGGCTTGAGCAGGATCACGCGCTCAGCGCCGAGCGTGCCCTCCGAGGTCTCGCCCTGAAAGCGACGGCGCCATGGCGAGAAACCATGACGCCGCGCAATCTCGTCGACGGCCATGAAGCCGATATTGTGCCGGTTACGTGCGTATTTCGCGCCGGGATTGCCGAGCCCAACAAAGAGTCGCATGACGCGGCGCGCCCCTTGCTCGGCGCGCGATCAAAGACCGCGCGCCAGCCTTGAGAGATTACTTCTTCTTGTCGCCGCCGGCGGGAGCCTTGGCAGCCGCCGCCGGAGCAGCAGCACCCGCAGCCGGAGCAGCCGCGCCGGCCGCCGGAGCAGCC